>CAZUBF010000019.1:0-35150 GCA_964618555.1 uncultured Azohydromonas sp. | reverse complement strand
ACTTCGCTTCGCGACGTGAGCGGACCCCCGCTGCGCGAACACGGCGTGCTGGCGCCCAACGCCAGGCTGCGGGCGATGGTGGTGCCGAAGGGACCACCCGAGCAACAAGCGCCGGCGAGCGAAGCCGCGACGCGCTGCCTACGGCTCCTCGCCAAGGGCCGCATCGACATCGCGGGCGCCGTGTAGCACGCGCACGACATCGATGCCGCCTTCGGCCGGCGCATTCAAGGATGTCGGCCGCCGCCATCGGCCGGCGGCTGACGCGCGCCATCGCTGGCCATGCAGGCTTGCGAGCGCGCTGGGCCCGGCCTTCTCGTGTGCCATGGCGACCCGGTGGCGACACGCGCCATCGTCATGCAGCACGAGACCCAGCGCCCGCTGCAGTTCGAGATCACGCAGGCGACCAGGGATTCCTTGCAGGCCTGGAGCGCCGGTGGCGCAGGCACGGGGGCTGCCGTGGGTCGGCGCCGAGGCGGCCGGGTGCGCCGCCTGCCCGTGCTCAGCCGAGTTTGCCCAGCCACCGCGCCAGGTCATGCAGCGTGTCGCGCAAGGCCCGGAACCGCTGCCCGCCAAGATGCGCCGTCCATTCCTGCTCGATCGCGAGCACGCAGGCCCGGATCTGATCGAACATCTCCCAGCCTGTGGCGGTGAGGTGGACGACGCGCGAGGCGGTCCCGGGGCCGGCCTCGCGCCCGATGTAGCCGCGGCGCTCGAGCCCCGCCAGGACGTAATTCATCGCCTGCCGCGTCATGTTGCACTGCCGCGCCAGATCGACGGGCCGACGTCCGTCGGGACCCGGATAGAGGAACATCGTCAGCTCGGTGGGCGTGATGTCGTGACCTTTGTCGGTCAGGTCGGCGAGGATGCGCGCCGTGACGGCCTCGTGCGGCAGGCGCAGCAAGGCGCCGATCATCGGCACGGGCGGCGGTCGTTCTCGGCTCCGGGGCATGGTTCGGTCGTTTGACATTGGCGTAAAGGATTTGTACATTGTCGTACAGAATCTTTACGTTCGGAGTCTGCCATGACCGAGACACCCCTGCCCGCCGCGCCCGAGCTGATTCGAGTCGGAGCGCTGGAGATCAGATACCTGCAGCACGCCGCCAGCGGTCGCGAGATGGGGCTGTTCGAGATGCGGGTACCGCCGGGCGCCCAGGTGCCGCCACCGCACAGTCATCCCGCCAACGAAGAGCTGGTGTACGTGCTTGACGGCGTGCTGCGCTACACCGTGGCGGGCGCGACGCGCGACCTGCGGGCCGGCGACTTCATGGCCACGCCGCGCGGCGCCGTCCACGCCTTCAGCAACCCGCACGCCGTCGAGGCGCGCGCTCGTGATGAATACGCCGGACATCGGGCCGCAGTATTTCCGCGAAGTGGCGGCGATCCTGAATGCGGGCGGGCCGCCCGATCGCGACAAGCTGATGGCGACCATGCAGCGATTCGGGCTGGTGCCGGCGGCGCCACCGGGCACGCCGGCGCACTGAGAACCGGCCTGCGCCGACTGCGGCGCGGCGTTCGGGAAGAACAACAGCTCGCCGTCGATCCTGTGGCTGGCGATGGCGGCCTGGCCGGCGCCCGAGACCACCCAGTCGGCGAAATGCTGCGCCAGGTCAACCGCGAGCGGCTGTGAACGCTGAAGGGCGTGTCGAAGCAGCATCGCGCCAGGTCACGGTCGCCAAGTCGATGCGCCTCATGGCACCGCTGGACTGCCGCAGGTCGACCTCGAGGGCGTATAGGACTACTATGCCCCGCTCGAGCCTTCTTCCCGCCCGATACCGCCACCGCCGCCGTGCTGCGGCGCCAGGCCGACGCGGCCGGTCGCGACGCCAGCACCTGACGCGGCACGCCCGCGGTCAGCCGGCACCGCGGCGTGAACTCCTGCCTTACCCGCCTCGACTGCTCAAGTCGCGCCCAGGCGGGTCTTTCTTGGTTTGCGCGCGCCCGCTGTCGCCTTGGCATCTCGCGGATTGCGTGCTTGACGGGGGGGCGACCGGGGCTTTGCAGCAGGGCCATTGGCGTGCACCATGTGCCCCGCGTCGCAACCACTACCGACGGAGAGCACCCATGTCGCTGCCCTCGCTGCGACCCGTGCTGGCCGCGCTGGCCCTTGCCGGCGCCTCCGGCTCCAGCCCGGCCGCCATCGTCGCCGGCCATGTCGACACCTTCGAGGACGGCACCACGCAGGGCTGGACGGTCGGCGCAGCCGCGGCTTCGGTCGCGCTACCGGTCAACGTGGCGACCGGCGGCCCGGGTGGTGCGGACGACAACTACCTGCGGCTGACCTCTCTGGGATCCGGGAGCTTTATCCCCAGCAGCCGTCTTACCGCCTTCAACCTCGGCAGCGTCTGGACCGGCGACTACCTCGCGGCCGGCATCACGTCGATCCAGCTCGACGCTATCAACCTCAGTGCCAACGACCTGGCGCTGCGCCTGTTCGTGGCCAACCCGCTGACCGGGCCGCCGAGCGACGCCGCCTATTCGTCTCTGGCGCTGAGCCTTCCGTCCGGGGGCGGCTGGACTCGGCTCGAGTTTTCGCTGGCCGCCGCCGACCTGAGCGCGCTGTTCGGCAGCGTCGACGATGCCCTGTCGAGCGTGACGATGCTGCGCATCTTCCACTCGACCGCATCGACGTTCCCGGGCGAGCCGCTCGACGCCCGGCTTGGCTTGGACAACATCACCGCCGTCGGCAACGGCACGCCGCCGCCACCACCGCCCCCCAACCCGATGCCGGAACCGGCCAGCTGGCTGCTGCTGGCGACCGCGCTGTGGGGGGCCGGCGTCGCGCCGCGGCTGCTGCGGCGCCGTCGCAGCGCGGGCCGTGCTGCAGGTGCGCGGTCCAGCGCCTGAGCCGGCGCAGCGCCTCGGCCAGCGCCTGCCGGCGCTTCAGGCCGCTGCGGTGTGGCCGACGGCCGGCGCGGCGCCGAGCTCTGCCAGCGCCTGACGCAGCGCCTGCACCGGCGGCGCGCCGCGCAGCGGCCCGACGGCGGCTTCGAGCGCGCGCCCGTCCGGGGTCGAGGGGCATGCGGCCATGATGGGTTTCGGCCGGCCTTCGGCTCGTCGTCTTCGGACCTGTCGCTGCCGCCGCCGGCCGCTCTCACATGGCGCGGAACAGATGCACGTAGGCGCGGCTCACGGGCAGCTCGGCGGCATGGCCGCGAAGACGCAGGAACAGCCGGCTGGTTTCGTCGCGCCGGGTGCCGGCCAGGTGCTCGAGGTTGATGATGGTCGAGCGGTGCACCTGCACGAAGGATTGCGGGTCGAGGTTGGCCGCGAGTTCGGCGATCGGGGTGCGGATCAGGTGTTCGGCCTGCGCCGTGCGCACGCAGGTGTACTTGTCGTCGGCGCGGAAGAACAGCACCTCGCGCACGTCGATCTGGTGCGTCAGCTCGCCGGCGCTGGCGCGCACCCAGCGCAGGCGTTTGCCGCCCGGCGGGGTCGACGGCAGCAGGCGCTGCAGCGCGGCGAGCAGCCGCGCGTCGTCGTCGGGCGCTCCGTCGCCGTTTGACGCGGCGCCGGATGCCGCGGCGGCCAGCGCGCGGCGGATGCGATCCGCCGTGCGCTGCAGCCGCGCGCGCGACACCGGCTTAAGCACATAGTCGATGGCCTCGGCCTCGAAGGCCATCACCGCGTACTCGTCGTAGGCGGTGACGAAGACCACGCGCGTGCCGCCCTCGATGCCCTGCGCCACCTCGAGACCGGTCAGGCCCGGCATCCTGATGTCGAGGAAGGCGAGATCGGGCTGCAGCGCTGCGATGCGCTCGGCGGCCTCGATGCCATGGCGCGCCAGGTGCACCACCTGCAGCTCGGGCCAAAGCACCGCCAGCTCGGCCTGCAGCGCACGCGCCAGGTGCGGTTCGTCGTCGGCGATGAGGGCGCGCGCCGGGGTGTCGGGCATGGGGTGATTTCAGGCGGGGGTGGTGTCCAGCGGCAGGCGCAGGCGCGCCAGCGTGCCGGTTTCGGCGGCGATGACTTCCAGGCTGGCGGCGCCGGCGTAGCGCTGCGCCAGCCGCACGCGGATATTGGCCAGCGCCAGGCCATTGCCGGTCGCCGCGCGCGGCCGGGTGCTCGGGCCGGGTCCGTCGTCTCGCACTTCGATGACCAGCGTGCCGCCTTCGGTGCGCGCCTGCACGCGCACGGTGCCGCCGTCCAGCGACGGCTCCAGGCCGTGCTGCACCGCATTCTCGACCAGCGGCTGCAGCAGCAGCGGCGGCAGCAGCGCGGCGCGTGCCGCGTCGTCGACGTCGACGACGAAGCGCAGCCGGTCTTCCATGCGCGCCTGCTGCACGCGCAGGTAAGCCTCGGCCAGCGCCAGCTCGTCGCCCAGCGCGGCGGCGTCGCGGCGCAGCCCCTTCAGACTGGAACGCAGGTAGTCGGTGAACGCGGCGAGCATCTGCTTGGCCTTGGCCGGCTCGGCGTCGATCAGCGCCACCACGTTGGCCAGCGTGTTGAACAGGAAGTGCGGCTCCATCTGCGCCTGCAGCAGCCGCAGCTGCGCCTCGGTGGCGCGCTTCTCGGCCTGCGCCCGCTGCATGCGGGCGTTGAAGACGAGGAAGATGATGAAGCTGATGACCGCGGCCACGACGGCGCTGCTGGCGAATTCTGCCGCGGTCATCTTTCGGACCCACCCGACGGCCCCTTCGCTCACCAGCCACTCGCCCATCGGCCAGCCCACCAGCACGCCGACGACCGGAATGCCCGAGAAGAACAGGGCCCTCTGGCCGTTGCCGAAACGACGGATGCGGGCTGGACCGACGAGCGGGATCAGCGTGGCAAACAGCAGGTGGATCAGCACCGCGATGGTCAGCGTGACCGCGAGGTTGACGCGATACCAGCGCCACCACAGACCGCTGTCCAGCCAGACCTGCGGCTTCGAGCCGCTGGCGCTGGCCAGGCTGATGACGGTGAACACCCCGGCCAGGCCGAGGGCGAAGAGCAGGGTCCACATCCACTGCATCCAGGCCGGGCGCGCGGACTCCAGATCGTTGTCGATCCAGGCGCGCAGTGATCGGCGCAGTCGGCCGGACGCGCCGGGCCCGTGGGTGGACGGGGGATTCATGCGAGGCAGTGTAGGCAGCGACGCTGGCGCACGGCGCGGCCTGGCGACGCATGGCGACCAGGTCGCGCCAGTCGACGGCGCGGGCGATGGACGGCAACCGGGTGCTCCGGCCTGCAGCGGCCTGCGCTTCTGGAATCCGCCGCATCCCCTCAGCGAGCGCCCCGATGCAGATCGATCCCACTGTCTTCAAGGCCTACGACATCCGCGGCGTCGTCGGCCGCCACATCGACGAGACCTTCGCCGAGCAGTTGGGCCCCGCCTTCGGCAGCGAGGCGCTGGCCGCCCGCGAGCGTGCGGTCCCCGTCGGCCGCGACGGCCGCATCTCCGGCCCCGGGGCTGGCGGCGGCGCAGGTGCGCGGGCTGGTGTCGACCGGCCTCGACGTCGTCGACATCGGTCCGGTGGCGACACCGATGCTGTACCACGTGGCGGCAACGCGCGGCCGCCACGGCTGCTCGAGCGGGATCCAGGTCACCGGCAGCCACAACCCGAAGGACTACAACAGCTTCAAGTTGGTGCGCGCCGGCCGCGCCATCCATGGCGAGGAGATCCAGAAGCTGTGCCGCCGCATCGAGGCCGGCGACTGCGCGGCCGGCAGCGCGCGCGCGGCGCGCATGGACATCGGTCCCGAGCACCAGCACCGCATCGTCGCCGACTGCCGGCCGAAATCGAGGCGCTGTACCGCTGAGGCCGCCGGGCGCCGGACCGCCACGGGCCCGTGATCGCCCCATCGATTGCGGCCGGGCGGTCGACGGCACCACGCACCCGGTGATGAACCCGCTGGAGTTCCTGCAGCGGCTGGCCGCGCGCGTGCCGCGGCCGCGGTGGCACCTCATCAGGTTGGGTGTCCGCGTCACTTCGCTTCGCGACGTGAGCGGACCCCCGCTGCGCGAACACGGCGTGCTGGCGCACAACGCCAGGCTGCGGGCGATGGTGGTGCCGACGGCGCCACCCGAGCAACGAGAGCCGGCCACCTAAGCCGCTGCTGCCGTCGAGTGCGAGGTCGATTCGGTTCAGGCCCGGCCGCGTCGCATCGGCTGGGCGCAGTTGCTCAAGCGCGTCTTCGACATCGACATGCAGCACTGCCCGAACTGCGGCGGCGGGGAGCTCAAGATCAACGTCACGGTCGCCAAGTCCGGTCGCCAACTCTAAGCGCCCCATGGCGCCGCAGGACCGCCACAGGTCGACCTCGAGGGACCTCGAGGGACCTCGAGGGACCTCGAGGGCGCCAAGAAGACGACTATGCCCAGTCCTTGGTGTTGTCGTGTCAGTCGCGGCGACGCCGGGTGGCCCGATCATAGGCACGACAGGATCTCGCAGGATATGCGGGGATGCTCCCATGCAGCCGGGCCACGCCGGCCGGCGCGGCCGCGTCTCCAGACCGACAGAAGCCCCCACCGCGGGCGCAGAGAGCCCTCACTGCCTGGTCGGCCCCTGGTGCGGCGCCTTGCGCGGGATCGGCAGCAGCATGCCGACCTGCTCGCGGTAGACGCGATAGCGGTTCCCGAACTGCGCAATCAGGTCGCGCTCTTCGAACCAGATGCCGATCAGGATGTAGCCGGTCGTCGCGACCGCGAACAGCAGGTGTCCAGCCGTCATCAGCGGCGTTGCCCAGAACGAGAGCACGAAGCCGAGGTAAAGCGGATGCCGCACCTGGCGATAGAACAGCGGTGTGCGGAACTCCGGTGCCGGGATCTCGCGGCCGTGCAACGCGGCGTAGGGCTGGCGCAGGCCGAAGAGCTCGAAGTGGTTGAGCAGGAAGGTGCTCGTCAGCAGCACCGCCCAGCCGAGCCAGAAGACGATCTGCAGCGCGAGCACCGCGGCGCCGTGCTGGACCGACCAGATGACCGGCTGCGCGATCGGCCGCCATTGCCACAGCAGCAGCGCGAGCACGAGCGTCGCGGCGAGAACGAAGGTCGCACGTTCGATCGACTCGGGGATCACGCGGGTCCACCAGCGCTTGAAGGAGCGCCGCGCCATCACGGTGTGCTGCACCGCGAACAGGCCGAGCAGCAGCAGGTCCACGACCAACGCCTCGGCCAGCGGCACCGGCGTTCCATCGTTGATGCCGCGCGGCACGCCGATGCTGCCGACGAAGCCGATCGCGTAGGTGAAGGTGACGAGAAAGAAGACATAGACGACCAGGGCATAGGCCATGCCCAGCAGCTTGCTCATGAGACTCTCCGGGCTGATGGGGGTGGGGGATCGGTGCGTGCCTAGGGAGCCGGCGGCGCGTAGTGCGCCGGTACCTCGCCCGACAGCGCGCCGAGGAAGGCGACGATCTCGGCCACCTCGGTGTCGCCGAGCGTGCGGCCGAGCTGCAGCTCGCTCATCGTGCGCACCGCGGCCGGCAGCGTGGCCACCGAGCCGTCGTGGAAGTAGGGCGCCGTGAGCGCGACGTTGCGCAGCATCGGCACGCGGAACACATGGCGGTCCTCTTCCTTGCCGGTGATCGCGAAGCGGCCGGGGTCCACCGGGTTGGAGCCGGTGACGCCGGCGTAGTCGCGCGTGAGGCCGAAGCGCTGGAAGCCGCGGCCGCCGAGCAGCGGCCCGCCATGGCAGGCTGCGCAGCCGGTGTCCATGAAGCGGCGCAGCCCGGCGCGCTGCCGCGCGTCGAGCGCACCCGCATCGCCGGCCAGGAAGCGGTCGAAGGCGGCCGGCGTGCGAAGCGTGGCCTGGTATGCCGCCACGGCGCGGCCGTACGGCTCCAGCCCGGACGGCACCGCGTCGCCGTAGACCGCCGCGAAGCGCTCGCCGTACCCGGCGCGCTGCAGCGCCGCCAGCGCGTCCTCGCGCGAGGCGAAGCCCAGCGGCCCGGTCAGCAGGCCCTCGGCCATCTTCGCCGCATCGGGACGGTCACCGAGCCAGCGCAGCAGCGGTTGCTCCATCGCGTTGAACACACTCTGCGAATGGCGCGGCATGGTCTTGCCGCGCGCGTCGACCGGCTTCGTGCGCCGGTCGGCGCCGCCGTCGGCCGCCGCGTGGCAGCTTGCGCAGGAGGTTCGGTGGTCGACCGAGATGCGCGTGTCCCAGTACAGCGCCCGGCCGAGCCTGGCCTCGGGCGACTCGCGTTCGGCGGCCGTCGCGGCCTCGACGCGACCGAACTGCGCCAGCGCGCGCTGGCGCAGCGCGTCGGTGTCGCTGGTAGAAGCCACGTCGGCGCGGGACGGGTTGGCCAGCGCGGCGAGCGCGGCGACCGCGGCGACGGCGACGGTGTGAACGAGGGCCTGCATGGTGGGGTCCTTTCGGGTGTGAGGGGGGGGCGGTCGTCGCGGGCTTCAGCGCCTGGTGGCGACGACCTCGAGGTATTCGCTGGGCACCACCATCGAATGCGGCGCGGCGCGGTTGAACTCGCCGATCAGCGCCAGGATGTCGCGCTCCAGCGCCTGTTGCCCTTCGGTCTGCAGCGCGGCGAAGGCCTTGTGCGTCGGGCCGTAGTACTCGCGGAATACCTGCACCCAGTGCGCCGGTGAGCGAAAGCGGAAGTTGAAATGCTTCTTCACGCACTTCAGCTCGACGGCGTCGCCGAACAGCGTGCGCAGGTGCGCCTCGTTGCCCCACAGCGCCGGTGACTGCAGGCCGGCCGGCGGCGCGACATGCTTGCCGATGGTCCTGAACAGGCGCCCGATGAAGCTGTCGGGTGTCCAGCTGGCCAGGCCGATGCGGCCACCCCTGCGCACGACGCGCAGCAGCTCCTGCGCGGTCTTCGCATGGTTGGGCGCGAACATCACGCCGACCGTCGACAGCGCGATGTCGAAGCTGCCGTCGGGGAAGGGCAGGTCTTCGGCATCGGCGACCTGGAACTGCACCGCCAGGCCTTCTGCGCGGGCGCGCGCGGCGGCCTTGTCGAGCAGCGCCGCAACGTAGTCGGTGGAGGTTACTTCGGCGAAGCGGCGCGCGGCGGCCAGCGTCGCGTTGCCGTTGCCGGCCGCCACGTCGAGCACGCGCTCGCCGGCCATCAGGTCGATGGCTTCGCAGAGTTCCTCGCCGATGATCTGCAGTGTGGTGCCGACGACGGCGTAGTCGCCGCTGGCCCAGGTGGCCTGCTGGCGCTGCTTGATCGCGGCGAAGTCGGGGGTGGCGGGAACGTCGATCACGGGGGTGTTCATGGCGCAGTCCTCAGAAGAGCGGGACGGGGGGAGAACGAAGTCCGGTCATGCCGCGCGGCCAGCCCTTGCAGGAACTCGGCGACGCGGCGGTTGAACAGGGCCGCATGGGTGACCGGTCCCATGTGGCCCATCGGGTCGAAGGTCTCGTGCTGCGCGCCGGGCATCGCGCCGCGCACGAGCTGCACGATGCGGCGCGCGACGGGCACCGTCCGGCCGCCGGTGCACAGCAATGCCGGCATGCGCAGGCGCGCCAGGTCGGCCAGCGCGAGCGGGTCGCCGAACAGCGCGCCGAACTGCTGCATCACCGACGGCATGCGCGCCGCGGCACCCTGCTGGGGTTCGACGGGCAAGGTCGCCCAGGTGCCGGGCCCGGACCAGAAGTCGACGAAGTGCTGCGCCGCGGCCTCCGGCTGGCCCTGGGCCATGCGCTGATGCATGGCCCCGGCCGCGATGATTGCCGTCTGAACCTCGCGGCGCGACAACGCATCGCCGAGCAGCAGGCAGAACAGCACCGGCTCGTAGGCGACCAGGCTGCGCACCAGCGCCGGCCGCCGGCTGGCCAGCTCGAGCGCCACCGCGGCGCCGTACGAGTGGCCGATCAGGTGCGCGCCACCGAGCTGCTCGAGCAGGCGCTCCACCGGCCCGGCCTCGTCGGCCAGGCTCATCGGTGCCGGGCCGGGCCAGCCTTCGCGCGTACCGTGACCGTACAGGTCGACGGCATGCACCTCGTGGTGCGGCTGCAGCACCCCCGCCAGGGCTTGCCACTGGCGGCTCGACGCGCCGCTCGAGTGCAGCATGACGACAGGCGTGTTCATCGGGCTGCGTGCTCCACGATCGGGGCCAGCGCCTGGCCGATGCGCTGCATCTGCGCCGGCGTCGTCAGCGCCTGCAGCACCTCGCCGAAGCGCGGCTGCTGCGCGCCGCTGACGATGTACTGCCAGCGGTAGGCGGCGAGCAGGCAGTCGCGCACGGCGGCCGCTTCGTCGTTGCCGAACGCACGGCCGGCCGAGGCGAGGAAGTAGCTGGCATCGGCCGCCGCTTGTGCCTGCAGGATGCCGTCCACCGCGGCAACCAGCTCGATCAGCTCGTTCACGCCGCGGTCGCGCTCGGCCTCGGTCAGGCGCGCGTGCTCGCGCCGCCACTCCATCTCGTCGAGGATCGCGTGCTGCGACTCTTCCTTCCAGTGGAACAGGAACACGTCCTTCCACAGCGGGCACAACTCGGTCTCGGGGTCGATGCTCGAGCGGTAATGGGCGAGCGAGAAGATCTCGATGTCCAGCGTCAGCGCCATCACGGCCCAGGTGCCCTTGGACAGTACTGCGTCGGCCACGTCGTTGGCGTCCGGCACGAAGCGGTAGCCTGGCGGCATCTGCTGCGCGGCCATCGCGTCGAGCCGCCGGAACAGAGCCTGGTGCTTGAGCTCCTCGTCGGTCAGACGCACCAGCGCCTCCAGCGCGATCTGGTCGCCCAGGCGGTGGCCTTCCGTCAACTCGAGCGTCTTGGCGCCGATGAAGCGCTCGACCAGCGCGAACATGTTGGCGTAGGTGCGGCCCTGCACCTGCGACAGGAAGCGTGCCTCGTCGGCCGACAGGAAAGGCAACTCGCCGATGTGCGACAGGCCGTCGGGCAGGAACTTGCGGCCGAAGTCGAAATGGCGGCCGCGGATCACGTCGCGATCGATGTCCCAGCGCACGCGCTTGGAGGCTTCGATGCACTTGGCATAGCGCGCGCTCAGCGCGGCGGTGTCGTTGTGGGTGCTCAACATGGAGGGCTCCGTTTCAGTGGTGCGCCGACCGGCGGCGCGTGGGGGCGCCGCTGCCGCCGTTGGCGGCAGCGATCGAGGGGATTTCGCTGGTGTCGATGCCGATGTCGCGCAGCACCCAGGGGCTGAGCTGCTGCAGCGCGCGCTCGGCCTGGCGGCGTTCGTGCGCTTCGTGCCAGGCGCGCGCCAGTTCGGTCGCGGCCGAGCACAGCGACCGCCAGCCGTCGGCCAGCGCGGCGGCGAGGTCAAACCCGGTGCGGGTGGGGGTGAGGGTGGTTTGCATGTCCGTCCTTTCGATGGGACGGACTGTGCAAAGCCCCGCGTTGCACGCGCGTTCCACGCGTGCCGCCCGCGCTGGAACGCGGGCTCAGACCAGGGTGGGCGCGGGCACGCCCAGCCGCAGCGCGCCCCGTCCACGCGCGGCTCGTCGCGGTCGGGCGCGCTGAACGAGGTTTCGTCGGCCGCGAAGGCCAGGCCGGCGGCGGGGTCGCCCTGGGCCTCGAGCAACTCGTCCAGGGCGAGCAGCACCGCGGCCTGGATCGCGCGCGCACTCAGTTCGATCGCGAGCGCAGCCGCCTCGGCGAGCAATGTGCGCGCGGCGACCAGCTCCTATCGAGCCGGCCGCATGAAGTCTGGACTTCCCGTCGCCCACAGACTCAGAGCGTCATGGACAAAGAAGACGCTCGATACCAGAGGCTGGAGCAGTTGCACGAGAGGCGCAAGCCGGTCGTGCGACTGCATGTGCGGGGCACGCCGGTGATGCAGATCGTCGCGCTGACGGGGCTGAGCTACCCGACGGTGCGCAAGGCCGTGGACCTGTTCGTCGAGGGTGGCTGGCCGGCGATCAAGCCCGCGGCGCGCGGGCGCAGTGCCGACAAGGGCCGCCTGCTCAGCGCCGAGCAGGAAGCGCTCGTGCGGCGCACGATCTGCGACAAGCGCCCCCAGCAGCTGAAGATGGAGTCCGCGCTGTGGACGTACCTGCGCCGCTGCGGCTTCACGCCCCAGAAGCCGATCAAGCGCGCCTACGAGCAGCGCCCCGAGGCGGACAAGCAGTGGCTCGAGCACGAATACCCGGCCATCGAGCGGCGTGCCAGGGAGAAGACATCCACCGCCGGACTCGAGGGCAGCGGCGGTGGTGACTCGTACGTTGCCCTCGGGACTTTCAATCTCGAGGCGGCACGTGCCGTGCCCGAGCCGGCTTCGCTCGGCTTGCTCGCTGCCGGTGTCTGGGTGCTCGGCTTCGCGCTCCGGCGCTGCCGACGCCTGGGACTGCGCCGTGCGTGGCGTCGACGAGGATGCTGCGACCCATCGCGGCCGCCCCCGGCGCGTTCAGACCGAGGCCGGGGTCATCTCGGCGACCTCGACGATGCGCTCGAAGGGCAGGCCCGCACGCCGGTTGAGTTCCGTCACCGCGTCGACGTCGGGGCCCTCGAAGTAGCAGTGCGTCTGCGACGACGCCGGCAGGAAGAAACTGCGCAGCCAGCGCACCTGCGTGCCCTCGCTTTGCATGCCGGCGGCGCAGGTCTTCACGCGGGCGCCGGCACCGGCCAGCGCGTCGGGGGTGATGCCGGGCAGGTCTCGGATGGCGACGAACATCGGCATGGCGGTGCTCCTCATTGGGATGTGTCGGCGGTGGAGGGGATGGGCGGCGCGTGGCCGTCACGCGGTGCCCGCAGGTGTTCAAGCAGCCCCAGAACCTCGTTGCGGCGCAGGCGGATCGCGCGCTGGCCGGCCACGCGCAGCGCGGGCAGCCGGCCGCTGCGGATGTAGCCGCGCAGCGTCTGGATGTGAACACCGAGCAATGCGGCGGCGTCCTCGGTCGTCAGCAGATCGGGCGTCGCCGATGTCGCGTCGGCCGGCGACCGCGCCGAGGGATCGTGCTGCGGGGGGTCGAGCGCGGCCAGCATGCGTCGCCAGACGGGAGCGTCCAGCCCGTAGCGTTCGGCAAGCCGCGCGAAAGTCGGCACCCGCGTATCGGCCAGCGCCACGAGAAGGTGCACGGGAGCCAACGGCCGTCCACCATCGCCGCGCGCCACCCGCGCGGCACGCTCGAAGACCGCGGCCGTCTCGGCTGTGTATCGGGGCTTGATGGCCAGGCTTGGCAGCGTCGCGTCGAAGCTCAGGCCCAGCGCCTCGAGGTCGATCGCCAGCGTGCCCATGTCGACGATGCCGAAGCGGGATACGGCGAGCAGCAGGCCCGCCATGAGGTCGTCGGGCTCGATGAACTCCGAGCCCCGGGCGCGGGCGCGCTCGATGGCATGGGCGGCGCCTGAGAGCACCAGCTCCGGTTCATGAATGCGGCGACGAAGACTCACTTGTTGTCACTCAAACTATCTAGAAGGCAAGTATCAACGCACCCACGCGCGGCGTCAACAGGGTGTCGGCGGCGAACGGAAGTCCGTCGCCTTCACCCGCGACGGCACGCGGAGGATGGGTTCATTGCCGAGGTCGCTGTCCGGCGGCCGGGACCGCACGTCGTCCCGCCGCCGACGACGCTGCACGCCTCAGGTGGCCGGGTGCTCCCAGACGTGCACCGGCGCGCCGAGGAAGTCGACGCGTCGCGCCAGCGTCGCGCCGAGCCGCTGCGCCAGCGCGGCCGAGCGCAGGTTGTCGGGGCGGATCAGGCTGATCAGCACGCCGATGCCGAACGCTTCGCGCCGCGCCAGCGCCGCGCGGCAGGCCTCGGTGGCCAGCCCCTGGCCCCACCACTCGCGCCCGAGCAGCCAGCCGAGTTCGGTGCCGGGCCAGCCTTCGGGCTGCAGGTAGCCGGCGCGGCCGACGAGGCGGCCGCTGGCGCGCTCCTCGAGCGCCCACATGCCGAAGCCGCGCAACGGCCAGTGGCCGAGGAACAGCGCCATCTGCCGCCACGCCGCGGCGCGGTCGACCGGGCCGCCGTCGCCGACGTGGCGCATCACCTCGGGGTCGGCGCACATCGCGGCGTAGGCGTCGAGGTCGCGCGCCTCGAAGGCGCGCAGCACCAGGCGCGGCGTGTCGACGACGGGCGGCTGAGCGGGCATCGTGCGAGCATAGGCCCCCCGCCACCGCGTCGCGCACGATGATCGAACTGCACTACTTCCCCGGCAACGCCAGCATGACGCCGCACATGCTGCTCGAGGAGCTCGGCGTGCCGTTCACGCTGCGGCACGTCGACCGCGCGAACGCGGCGCACAAGTCGCCCGCGTACCTGAAGCTCAACCCCAACGGGCTGATCCCGGTGCTCGTCGACGGCGACCTGGTGCTGTACGAGACCGCGGCGATCGTGCTGCACCTGGTCGACACGCACCCCGCCGCCGGCCTCGCTCCCGCAGTCGGCAGCGCCGAGCGCGCGCAGTTCTACAAGTGGCTCGTCTGGCTGTCGGCCACCCTGCAGGCGGCGATGCCGCTGTACTTCTACCCCGATCGCTACGTCGCCGCCGGCAACGCCGACGGCGCGCGGCAGGTCAGGGCGCAGGCCGAGGCGCGCATCGCCGTGCTGGTCGACCAGATCGACGCGCAGCTCGCATCGCACGGCGGGCCTTGGCTGCTCGGCGACCGCTACACCGCGGTCGACCCCTACGCCTTCATGCTGTGCCGCTGGACACGCGGCATGCAGCGCCCGGCGCGCACGCTGGCGCACATCGCGCCGTTCCTGCAGCGCGTGCTGGCGCGCCCGGCGGTGCAGCGCGCGATCGCCACCGAAGCGCTGCCCGAGCCGCTGGTCTGATGCGGCGGCGCGGTTCCGCGCCGCCCGGTGCCCGTTCCGTCGCTCCCGGGGTGACGCCGTCGCAGCGCGCTGGCGCCGTGGTCGGGTCGCAGCCCAGAATGCGGGCATGTCACTGACGCCGCCGTCCGCGGGCGCGACGACGCCGGCGCAGGCCTTGGTGCAGCTGTTCAACCTGCGCAGCATCGTCGTGGTGTTCCTCGACATCCAGATGCCCGGCGCCACCGGGCTGGAGGTGGCGCGCCAGGTGGGCACGCGCGCACGCGCGGTGTTCATCACCGCGTACGACCAGCACGCGGTGCAGGCCTTCGAGCACGGCGCGGTCGACTACCTGCTCGAGCCGCTGGTGCCGGCGCGGCTGTTCACGGCGATCGCGCGCCTCAAGGAGCGGCTCACCGGCGCGCCGCCCGACCTCGGCAGCGTGCTCGGCGCGCTGGGCGGCGCGCCGACGGCACCGCGTCCGTACGTGCGCTGGATCAACGCGTCGGTGGGCCAGTCGCTGCGCCTGATCACCGTCGACGAGGTGCTGTACTTCCAGAGCGACAACAAGTACACGCGCGTGGTCGTCGCCGGCGTCGCGCGCGACTTCCGCGGCCGGCTGCAGGTGCGGCTGAAGCAGGGCAGCGACACGCTGGTCGTCGCCGACAGCTACGCCCACCTGTTCAAGACGATGTGACCGCGGTCACAGGCTCAGCGTGCGCGCCAGCCGCTCGATGCGCAGCTGCACCAGCAGCTGGCGCTCGGCGATGCGCGCGGCCAGCGCGCGCGCAGCTTCGCCGTCCGGCGGCAGCGTGGCGAGTTCGTCACGCCAGCGCTGCAGCTCCTGCAGCATCTCGACTTCCACCGGCACGTGGCCGGCGTTTTGCAGCACCTTGAACGCCAGCCGCAGCTCGGGCGGCGCGTCGAAGTAGCCGTCGTCGGGCAGCGGCTTGCCCCAGGCGGCGCTGCGCTGCAGCTCGCCGCGGGCCAGCGCCTGCGACACGCACTCGCCGATGCGCTCGTCGAGCGAGCGCAACTGCGCGTCGCGCTCGCGGCGCTTCGGGTCTTCGGTGGGCGGCGGCGCGCGCATCGCGGCGTTCACGCGGTGCGTGCCAGCGCGCGCTCGGCGAGCCCGAGCTGCTGCGCCCAGTGGCGCGTCAGCGGCGTGGCCGGCTTGGCGAGCAGCCGCTCGTTGAGCAGCGCGCGGCCGACGGCCTTGGCGGCGCCCGTCGTCGCGGCGGCGCTCGCGGCGAGCAGCGTCTGGTCGACGAGGTCGCGCTGCGCGTGGCTGCCGCCGAACGACTGCGCCAGCGCGCGCAGCGGGTAGAGCGCGAGCGCGGCGCCGTCGGCGTCGCCGCGCGCGAACGCGAGCAGGCCGCGCATCAGCGGCACGCCGACGTCGCGCGCCATCGCGTGGTTCGCGCGCGCGGCGCCGTCGCCGCCGAGCACGCGTTCGGCGCAGCGCGCGATCCAGCTTTCGGCACCAGCGACGTCGCCGGCGCCGAGCAACGCGAGCAGCACGTGCACGTCGTTGAACGCGTAGTAGCCGGCGTCGGCGTCGGCGAGCGGCCAGCCGGCGAGCAGCTCGCGGCAGCAGCCGTCGACCTCGACGCCGAGAAGGTGCAGCCGCCACAGCATCGCCGCGGCGTCGACGCGCTGCAGCGTGATCTGCAGCGCGTCGCGCGACAGGTGCGCGTCGACCAGCCGCAGCACGCCGGTGGTGTCGAGCGCCTCCAGGCGGAACAGTCCCATGTGCCACCACAGGTGGCCGGCGAAGCCGTTGCCCTCGGCCCAGCCGGGCTGGTGCTGGCGCAGCCAGGCGGCGCCGTCCTCGAAGCGGCCCTGCATCTCCATCACGTGCGCGACCGCGTGCACGGCCCAGGGCACGCGCGCGTCGGCGGCCAGCGCGCGCCGGCCGGCCTCCTCGGCCTGCGGGTACAGGTGGTTCTCCTCCAGACCGAAGGCGTACAGCGCGAGCACGCAGGGGTGCAGCGGGTCGGCCTCGTCCCACTCGGGCAGCGCGCGCGCCGGCCGCGTGCGCAGGTGGTGCGCGTCGCCGCGGTAGAAGTCCCACAGGTGCGCCCACTGCAGCGCCAGCGCGTCGCGCGGGTGCTCGAGCAGCAGGTCGTCCCAGACACGGCAGGCCTGGTGCCAGCGGCCTTCGATGCCGCAGGCCAGCGCCTCGAGGTGCGCGCGTTCGCGCCCCGTCGCGTCGGCGCCGAGCGCACGCGCCGCGGCCAGGTGCCCGGCCGCCTCGGCGAGCAGCGACGGTTCGGTCAGGCTGAGCAGGAAGCCGGCCTTCATCGCGTGCGGCAGGCACCAGCCGGGGTCGGCGGCGATCGCCGCGTCGAGGTCGGCCAGCGGCGGGTCGTAGAACGACATCATGCGCCACAGTGCGGTCTCGGCGGCGTCGCGCGCCGCCGCGCTGCCGGTGGATACCGGATTGCCGCGCGGGTCGGTGGGGGACATCGGCCGCACCCGGTCCGCTCAGCGCCAGTCCCGCGGCGACGGCCAGGGGCGCGGCGGCGGGCGCAGCCGTTCCCACGCGCGCGCCAGGCGCAGTACATCGAGGTCGTCGTGCCGCCGCCCGGCGATCTGCAGCCCGATCGGCAACCCGCCGCGCGTGTGGCCGCAGTCGACGGCGATCGCCGGCTGCTCGCTCATGTTGAACGGCAGCGTGAACGCGATGTGCTCGAACGGGCGCTGCGGGTCGTCGGTGGGCCCCGCGGCTTCGGCGGCGAAGCTCGGCACCGGGCTCACCGGCGACAGCACCGCGTCGTACGGCTGGCACGCCGCGACCGCGGCGTCGCGCAGCGCGCCCATCTGGCTGAAGCCGTGGAACACCTGCGCGGCGCTGAACCCGGCGGCCGGCGCGACCCAGTCGCGGATGTACGGCAGGATGCGCTCGCGCCGCTCGGCCGGCAACGCGACGAAGTCGACGTGGAAGCGCATGCGCCAGAAGCGGTCGATGCCGTCGGCCATCTCGCGCGTCGTGAACGGCGCGAGCGGTTCGATCACGGCGCCGGCGCGTTCGAAGGCGCGCGCCGCGGCCTGCACCGCGTCGGCGATCGCGGGGTCCACCGGCAGGCCCCAGCCGGCGTCGAGCATCAGCCCCAGGCGCAGGCCGCGCAGGTCGCGTTCGAGGCCGGACCAGTCGATGGCTTGGTACGGCAGGCTCATGCTGTCGCGCGCATCCGGCAGCGACAGCACGGCCATCATCGCCGCAGCGTCGGCGACGCTGCGCGTCATCGGGCCGGCAACGCGGCCGTAGTACGGCGGGTGGATCGGCACGCGGCCCAGGCTGGGCTTGAAGCCGACGATGCCGCACCAGCCCGCGGGCAGCCGGATCGAGCCGCCGATGTCGGTGCCCAGGTGCAGCGGCCCGTAGCCGGCCGCGGCCGCCGCCGCGGCGCCGGCCGACGAGCCGCCCGGGTTCTTCGACAGGTTCCATGGATTGCGCGTCAGCGCGTGGAAGCTCGACAGCCCCGACGACAGCATGCCGTAGTCGGGCATCGTCGTCTTGGCGAGCAGTACGCAGCCGGCCTCGCGCAGCCGTGCCGCCGGCGGCGCGTCGGCGGCGGCGGGCGCGAGCTCGGTGGCCGCGGTGCCCAGCGGCACCGGCGTGCCCTGCGTGGCGATGTTCTCCTTGACCGTGCACGGCACGCCGTCGAGCGGCGACAGCGGCTCGCCGCGCTGCCAGCGCGCTTCGCTGGCGCGCGCCGCGGCCAGCGCCGCGTCGGCGTCGAAGGCCCACAGCGCGTGCAGGTGCGGCTCGCAGCGATCGACGTGCGCGATCACGTCGCGCACGACCTCCAGCGGCGACAGCTCGCGCTGCCGGTAGCGCGCCGACAGCTCGGTGGCGCCGAGGTCGTGCAGCGCCGTCATGCGCGCGTCACGACCAGCGCACGGCCGCCATGTCGTTGGCGAAGATGGGCGAGCTGGCCCACAGCCCGCTCAGCCCGCGGCGCGCGACGGCGACCTGCGCCGGGTTGAAGATGAAGGCGTTGACGCAGTCGTCGGCGATCTTGCGCTGCAGCTGCTCGAACAGCTTGCCCCGCGTCGCCGGGTTCGTCGCCGCCGCGTGCTCGGCGGCGAGCCTGTTGAACTGGGCGTTGTCGTAGCCCCAGTAGTACGCCGGGTTGGCGTACTGCATGTAGTCCAGCGGCTCGACGTGGTTGATGATCGTCAGGTCGAAGTTGCCCTTGAACGGCCCCGACAGCCACTGCGCCCACTCGACGTTCTCGATCCTGGCGTTGATGCCGACCTTGGCCAGCATGGCCGCGACCACCTCGCCGCCCTTGCGCGCGTACTGCGGCGGCGGCAGGGTCAGCGTGACGTTGAGCGGCGTCGCCACGCCCGCATCCTTCAGCAGTGCCTTCGACTTCTCCGGGTCGAACGGGTACAGGCCGGTGAGATCGACGTAGCCGGCGTCGGTGGGGGCGAAGTGACTGCCGATCGGCTTGCCCAGGCCCTCGAGCACGCCGTCGATGAACGCCTTGCGGTCGATCGCGTGCATCAGCGCACGGCGCACGCGCACGTCGTCGAAGGGCTTCTTCTTGTTGTTGATCGTCATGATGCCCTTGCCGGCCGTGCTGCCGATCTCGACGACGAAGCGTTTGTCGGACTGGAACTGCTTGAGGCTCTGCACGGCACCGAAGCGCGGGAAGCCGTCGACGTCGCCGGCGAGCAGCGCCGCGACCTGCGCCGCCGGGTCGTTGATGATGCGGAAGGTCACGCGCTGCAGCGCGACGCCCTTTGCGTCGCGGAAGCCGTCCCAGCGGTTGAGCGTGATCGACGACCCCTTGCGCCACTCGCCGAAACGGAACGGCCCGGTGCCCACCGGTTGGCTCGCGGTGCCGGCGGCGCTCTTCGGGTGCAGGATCACCGCGGTGTTCTCGCCCATGCGGAACAGGAAGTTGCCGTCGGCGTTGTTCAGCGTCAGGATCACCGTGTGCGCGTCGGGCGTGGCGATCGAGCTGATATTGTCGAACACCGCCTTCTTCGCCTTGTTGGTGCTGCCCTCGGCCTTGGCGCGCTCGAAGCTGAACTTGACCGCCGCACTGTCGAAGTCCTCGCCGTCGTGGAACTTCACGCCGCGGCGCAGCTTGAACGCGTACAGCTTGCCGTCGGGGTCCATCGTCCAGCTCTCGGCGAGCAGCGGCGTGACGCGCCCGTCGACCTGGATTTTCGTCAGCCCTTCGAGCACGTTGTAGTGCACGACCTCGCCGATCGCCGCCGCGGGCGCGGTGGTCGGGTCGAGCCCGGGCGGCTCGAGCACCATGCCGAGCACGGCCGCGTTCCGGCGGCCCTGGGCCTGCGCGTCGACGCCGGCGAGGGCCAGCGGCGAGAGGGCGCCGGCGAGGGCGAGCTGGTTGACGGTACGGCGACGCAGATCCATCGGCTTCTCCTGTCAGGCGGTGGTCGTGGACACGTGACGAAGCACGGACTCTGCCACATGACACGCGGCGCGGTGCCCGGGCGCGACTTCGCGCAGCGCCGGCGTCTCGTGCAGGCAGCGGTCGTGGCGCCAGCGGCAGCGCGGCGCGAACGCGCAGGCGGCGGGCGTGTCGGCGGGGGCGGTGGTGGCCGGTGCCGTCGCGCCGGCATCGGGCGGCAAGGCCGCCTGCGGCGCGGCCGGTGGCACCGCGTCGAGCAACGCGCGCGTGTACGGGTGCGCCGGCGCGCCCGACAGCACGTCGGCGTGGGCGTGCTCGACCACGCGCCCCTGGTACAGCACGATCACCTCGTCGCACACCAGGTCGACCACCGCGAGGTCGTGGCTGATGAACAGGTAGGTGACGCCGAACTGGTCCTGCAGGTCCTGCATCAGGTTGAGCACCTGCGCCTGCACCGACACGTCGAGCGCGCTGACCGGCTCGTCGGCGACGATCAGCGACGGGCGCGTGACCAGCGCGCGCGCGATCGCGATGCGCTGGCGCTGTCCGCCGCTGAACTCGTGCGGGTACTTGGCGGCGTCGGCGGCGCGCAGCCCCACGGCGTCGAGCACTTCGGCGACGAGGCGCTCGCGCTCGCGGCGGTCGGCGTGCGGCAGCGCGCCCAGCGGCTCGGCCACCGTCTGGCCGACGCGGCGGCGCGGGTCGAGCGAGCCGTACGGGTCCTGGAACACCATCTGGAAGCGCGCGCGCAGGCGCTTCAGCGCGGCCGCACCGACGGCATGCAGGTCGTGGCCGTCGAACACGATGCGCCCGGCGCTGGGCGCCTCGAGCGCCATCACCAGCCGCGCCAGCGTGCTCTTGCCCGAGCCCGACTCGCCGACCACGCCGAGGCTGCGACCGGCGTGCAGCACGAAGTCGACGCCGTCGACCGCGTGCACCACCGGCGCCGGCGCGAACAGCCGCTCGCGTGGCAGCCGGTAGCGCTTGTGCACCGCGTCGACCTGCAGCAGCGGCGCGCCCGTCGTCATGCGCCCAGCTCGTGCACGCGGATGCAGCGCGCGTGGTGCGCCGCGCCGACCGCCGCCGGCGCCGGTAGCGCGGTGCGGCACGCGTCGACGACGTGCGCGCAGCGGTCGGCGAAGGCGCAGCCCTCGGGCAGGTCGGCCAGCTCGGGCACGCGGCCCGGGATGGTCGCCAGCCGCGTGCCGCGCGCCAGCCCAAGCCGCGGCCTTGCGGCGAACAGCGCGCGCGTGTACGGGTGCGCCAGCCGCGCGAACACGTCGGCGGTCGGCCCGTCCTCGACCACCGTGCCCCCGTACATCACCAGCATGCGCTGCACGCTGCGCGCCATCACGCCCAGGTCGTGGCTGATCAGCAGCAGCGCCATGCCGTCCTCGGCGACCAGCTCGGCGATCAGGTCGAGCACTTCGCGCTGGATCGTCACGTCGAGCGCGGTGGTCGGCTCGTCGGCGAGCAGCAGGTCGGGCCCGCAGGCCAGCGCGATCGCGATCACCACGCGCTGGCGCTGCCCGCCCGAGAGCTGGTGCGGATAGGCGTCGAGCCGGCGCGCCGCCTGCGGCAGCTGCACGCGTTCGAGCAGGCGCAGCGCTTCGGCGCGCGCCGCCGCCGCCGACAGACCCCGGTGCACGCGCAGCGGCTCGGCCACCTGGCGGCCGATCGGGTGCAGCGGGTTCAGCGCCGTCATCGGCTCCTGGAACACCATGCCGATGCGCCGGCCGCGCAGGTCGCACCAGCCGGCCTCGTCGAGCGCGGTCAGCTCCTGCCCGTCGAGACGGATCGACCCCGACACCTGCGCGCCCTCGGGCAGCAGCCCCATCAGCGCCAGCGCGGTGATCGACTTGCCGCATCCCGACTCGCCGATCAGGCCCACGGTGTCGCCGCGGTCGAGCGTGAACGCCACGTCGCGCAGCGCGTCGGCGGGGCCGCGCGCGGTGTTCAGCGTGATGCGCAGGTTCGAGACGTCGAGCAGGGGCACGGGGGCGCACGATAGCGCCGATTCGCGCGCCGCTGCCCGGCGCGGCGTCTCAGCGCGACCTGCGGCGGCGCGACGTGGCGCCCAGCGCGCCGGCGGCCAGCAGCGCGAGCGCGAACGACGACGGCTCGGGCACCGGCGCCGCGGTGTCGCCGGGGCCGAGCCACACCGCGACGTTGTCCAGGCCCCAGCTCTCGTCGCCGATGTCCTGGTCGAGCCAGCTGCGGAACCACAGGCCCAGGTCCGGCGCGTCGTGCGCGAAGGTGAAGTCGAAGCGGTACACGGCGTCCTGCACGTAGCCGGTGTCCTGGACGCCGTCGTCGAACCAGTAGCCGAGCGAGTAGGTTTCGGCCGCGCCGGTCATCGGCGCGTTCGACGGGTCGGGGCCGTGCGACTGCCCGGCCGGGTTGCCGTTGCTGAACGATGCGTCGAGCAGCGTCGGCCCGCCGGCGACGCCGGCCGCGAGGCGGTCGTCGCCGTAGCCGAACGTGGAACCCGACGAGTTGCCGTCCCAGGTGCGGATCAGGTACAGGTCGAAGGTCACGCGCACCCACTGGTGCGCGGGCAGGCCGGCGAGTCCCAGCGTGACCTGCTGGTCGGTGCCGAACTCGCCGAGGAAGCGGCGCTCGCCGAACGGATACGGCGTCGGGGTGGCCGAGGTGGTCGTTGTCGACCACTCGGTGCCGGCCGCGGTCTGGAAGTCCTGTGCGTAGTGCGGCAGCGCCGTCGCGCTGGCCGCGCTTGCGGCGAGCGCCGCAACGCTCGCGGCTGCGCGCAGCAGCGCCAGCGTCGTCCGGTTTGTGTCGGGATGTTTCATGGCAGGGATTCTTCGCTTCCCGGGCCCGCATCGCCATGCGCTTCGTCGCGGCGCCGCGACCGGCGTGACGTGGCGCACGGCGGGTCGGCACCGACCCCCGCGGGCGCGGGGTCGCGGCCTGGGGGCCGGGCGCGTGCAACGCGGCACACCGACGCCGTCCATGACCGGCGTCGCCTCGCCTCACGCCGCCCGGTCAGGCGACGCGCGGCAGGGTGCACTCGCCGGCTGCCGTGACGCCGAGATCGGCCAGCGCGTGGCGCAGCGCGTCTGCCGGCGGAGTCGACGCCAACGCACCCACGGCGGCCGCCAGCCTGCGTCCGTCGAGCGCGTGCGGCACGCGCCACAGGTAGCTCATGCGCGCGATCTCGCGCGACATCGGGTGCACCAGGCCGAGCGCGCGGATCAGCGGCCACGGCAGGCCGGCGTGGCGCCAGCCGCGTCCGGGGTGCAGGCCGAGGTCGCCGGCCGCCGCTTCGATCGCGGCGAGCAGCTCGCGCCCGCTCAGCGTGTGTCCGGCGAAGTGGAAGCGTTCGTGCATCGGCGTGGCCGGCTGCGGGCGCGACGCGACGGCGACGAAGGCGCGCGCCAGGTCGGGCAGGTAGGCCCAGGCGTGCGGCACGTCGAGCGGTCCGGGGTAGACCAGCTTGCCTTGCGCGATCGACCTCGCGATCACCAGGTCGAGCCACGAGCCGATGCCACCGCCGTAGAAGTCGCCGGCGCGGATCACCACGCTCGACAGGCCCGCCGCGGTGCGCGCACGCACTTCGTCTTCCATCGCGCAGCGGATGCGGCCCTTGGCGGTGGTCGGCCGCTGCGGCGTGTCCTCGGCCAGCCGCGGCGGCATGCCGGCGCCGAAGTTGTAGACGTTGCCCGGCAGCATGAAGCGCGCGTGCAGACGATCGGCGACGGCGAGGCCGTGGCGCAGCAGCGGCAGCGCATGCGCGTCCCACTGCGTGTACGGCGGGTTCACGGCGTGCACCACGACCGATGCCTCGGCGGCGCGCGACGCCAGCGCGTCGGTGGCTTCGAGCGGCAGGTCGACGGCGGTGGCAGGCCCCGGCAACGGCGCCGCCGGCGGGCGGCGCATCTGCGCGAGCACGCGCCAGCCGGCAGCGGCGAAGGCGTGCACGGCCGCGGCGCCGAAGCGGCCGTTGGCGCCGAGGACGAGGACGGTGCGGGGGGACATGGATGGTCTCCTGGGGGTGTCGATGGCCACAGTCTCGGCGGCGGGAAGTCATCCGGCAATGACCGATGAACGCAATCGAGCTATACATTCATGCATGAGCGAAACCACCTTCGACTGGTCGCTGGTGCGCAGCTTTCTCGCCGTGCTCGACGCCGGCAGCGTGATGGGCGCCGCGCGCCGCCTCGGCGCGCAGCAGCCGACGCTGTCGCGCCACGTCGCCGAGCTCGAGGCGCAGCTGGGCACGCCGCTGTTCGAGCGCACCGGCCGCGGCGTCGTGCCCACCGCGGCGGCGCGGGCGATCGCCGACGCGGCGCGGCGCATGGAAGACGGTGCCGACGCGCTGACGCGCGTGCTGGCCGCGCGCACGCAGGCCACCCACGGCACGGTGCGCATCACCACCAGCCACGTCGCCGCGGTGTACCTGCTGCCGCCGGTGCTCGCCGCGCTGCGCGAAGCCGAGCCGGGCATCGCGGTCGAACTGGTGGCGTCGAACCAGCTGGCCAACCTGCTGCGCCGCGAGGCCGACATCGCGGTGCGCATGGTGCGCCCAGCGCAGCAGTCGCTGCTGGCGCGGAAGCTCGCCGACATCGGCGTGGGCGCGTACGCGCACGAGCGCTACCTGGCGCGCGCCGGCGTGCCGCGGCGCCCGGACGACCTGGCGCAGCACGCGCTGATCGGCTACGACCGCGACGACACGCTGCGGCGCGGCTTCGCCGCCGCCGGCGTCGCGGTGCCCGAAGCCGCCTTCGTGCTGCGCACCGACGACCAGGTCGCGTACGGACGGCTGGTCGCCGAGGGCGCGGGCATCGGCTTCGTCACGCACTACAACGTGGTGCACTGACCCGGTGTCGTGCCCGTGCTGCCGGCGCTGAAGGTGGCGCCGCTGCCTTGCTGGCTGGCGGTGCACCGCGAGATCCGCGGCAACCGCGTGGTGCGCCGCGTGTTCGACTTTCTCGCGCAGGCGATCCCCGAACGGCTGGCGCCGTTCGGGCCCTGAGCGCCCCCGGGGCCGCGCCAGCCCGGCCCGCCCCGGTGGGCACGCCCGGCGGCCGGGCCGGACGCGCGCGAATGCCGGGTCAGCGCGCGCGTGCCAGCCGCGGGTCGAGCAGGTCGCGCAGCCCGTCGCCGAGCAGGTTCAGCCCGAGCACCGACAGCGCGATCGCCAGCCCCGGCCACACGGCCAGCAGCGGGGCCTGGAACATCTGCGCCTGCGCCTCGTTGAGCATGCGACCCCAGCTCGGCTGCGGCGGCTGCGTGCCCAGGCCCAGGTAGCTCAGCGCGGCCTCGGCGAGGATCGCGATCGCGAACTGAATCGTCGCCTGCACGATCAGCACGCTGGCGACGTTGGGCAGCACGTGGTCGAGCGTGATGCGCCACGCGCCCTTGCCGGCCGCGCGCGCCGCGAGCACGTACTCGCGTGCCCACACCGCGCGCGCCGACGCACGCGTGACGCGCGCGAACACCGGGATGTTGAAGATGCCGATCGCGACGATGCTCGTGACCAGCCCCGGGCCGTAGATCGCGGTCAGCATTATCGCGCTGAGCAGCGCCGGGAACGCGAACGTGAAGTCGGCGGCACGCATCACGACCTCGTCGACCCAGCCGCCGCGCGCCGCGGCCAGCGCGCCGAGTGCGACGCCCACGAGCACGCCGATGCCCACCGCGATCACGCCCACCGCGATGCTGTTCTGCGCGCCGACCAGGATCTGCGACGCGATGTCGCGCCCCAGGCTGTCGGTGCCCAGCCAGTGCGCGGCCGACGGCGGCGCGAGCTTGTTCGGGATGTCGATCTCGGCCGGCGGGTACGGGCTCCACGCCAGCGACAGCAGCGCCATGCCGACGAGCAGCGCGCACAGCAGCGCGCCGGCGACGAAGCTCGGGTGGCGCGCGGCGCGGCGCGCGAATCGGCTGGCGGACAAGGTCATGGCCGAAGTGAAGCGCGAGGCCGGCCAGCACGCAGGGGTGGGCAAGCGGCCGCCGCGGATCCGGCTGCGCCGGTCCGCTGGCGGCGCCCCCCTGGGGGGGAGGCGCCGAAGGCGCTTCGGGGGGGAGTCATGTCACGCGTCACCCGGCTTCAGCCGCGGGTCGACGACGGCGTACAGCAGGTCGACGACGAAGTTGATCGCCACCACCGTCGCGGCGAGCAGCATCACGACGTCGCGCACGACGACCAGGTCGCGGTTGGCGATGGCCTGGAACACCAGCCGGCCGATGCCCGGCAGCACGAACACGTTCTCGACCACGATCGCGCCGGTGATCAGGTTGCCGAACTGCAGTCCCATGATCGTCAGCACCGGGATCATCGCGTTGCGCAGCACGTGGCCCCACAGCACCTGGCGTCGCGACAGCCCCTTGGCGCGCGCGGTGCGCACGTAGTCCTCGCGCATCGTCTCGAGCACCGCCGAACGCGTGACGCGCGCCAGGATCGCCGCCTGCACCGCGGCGAGCGCGACGGCCGGCAGGATCAGCGCCTGCAACCCCGGCCACAGCCCGCCCCCGTCGTCTTCGGACCAGCCCGGAAAGCCGCCGGCCGACACCCACTGCAGCTGCACCGCGAACAGCAGGATCAGCAGGATCGCGAGCCAGAAGTTCGGCACCGCGAGCCCGAACTGGCTGAACGCCATCACGCCGACGTCGCCGAGCCGGTTGCGCCGCGCCGCCGCGTACACGCCGAGCACCAGCGCGACGACGGTGGTCAGCACCATCGCCAGCAGCGCCAGCGGCACGCTGACCTGCAGCCGCTCGACGACCAGCTCGGCCACCGGCACGTCGTAGCTGTGGCTCGTCGCGCCGTCGCCGCGCAGCCAGCCGCCGACCCAGTCCAAGTAGCGTTCGAGCGGCGGGCGGTCGAGCCCGAGCTTCTTCTCGAGCGCGGCCAGCGACTCGGGCGTCGCGGTGTCGCCGAGGATCACCTGCGCGGCGTTGCCCGGCAGCAGCTCGAGCACCGCGAACACGATGACCGAGGCGGCGGCCAGTGTCGCGAGGAAGGTGGCGAAGCGCTTGAGCAGGAACAGGTTCACGGCACGACCCCGCGGCGCGCCGCGCGACCGCCTCTCCGAGCGGCGGCGGGCGCGGCCTGCGGGCGGCCGGGCGGCAGCGCCCGTCGGCGGCGATGATGCCTCAAGGCCTGCGCTGCGGCCCGGCGCGGCGATCGGCTACGCTTGCCGCCCATGAGGATCGGTGCCTGGGCCCGGGTCGGATCGGTCGCGGCGGCGCTGCTGGCCGGCGGTTGCCAGACGATCGCGCCCGAGCGCTGCGCGGGCATCGACTGGCACCAGCAGGGCGTCGCCGACGGCCGCGACGGTTTCGGCGCATCGCGCCTGGAGCGGCACCGCGACGCCTGCGCCGCGGTCGGCGTGCGGCCCGACGCGGCGGCGTGGGAGGCCGGGCGGATCCGCGGCCTCGACGATTACTGCCGGCTGCCGAACGCGCTCGAGCAGGCGCTCAGGCGCCACGCCTACGAAGGCGTGTGCGCCGACCCGCGTTTTGCCACGCTGTACCGTGCGGCGCGGCGTTATGCCGACGCGAAGCAGCAGGTTGCCGACCTCGACGGCCAGATCGACTGGCGCGAGCGCGAACTGCTGACGAACAGGAAGCTCGCCGACGACCGCCGTGCCGAGCTGCGGGCCGAGGTGCGTAGCCTGCAGCGCCAGCGCGAGCGCGCGATCGCCGATCGTGCCGAGTCCGCCGCCGCGCTCGAACGCACGCGCCTGCAACTCGGCGTGTGAACCGCGCGTCGCGCCACCCGAGGAGATACCGATGAGACTGCAAGGCAAGGTCGCGATCGTCACGGGCGGTGCCTCGGGCTTCGGCGCCGGCATCGCACGCAGGTTCGTCGCCGAAGGGGCACAGGTGCTGGTGGCCGACGTGAACCTCGACGCGGCGCTCGACGTCGCCGCGGCGCTGGGGCCGCCGGCACGCGCGCTGCGTGTCGACGTCGGCGTGGCGGCCGACGTGCGCACGATGGTCGACGCCGCCGTGGGCCACTTCGGGCGGCTGGACATCGTCGTCAACAATGCCGGCGTCGGCCACCGGCCGCAGCCGCTCGAGACGCTGCCCGAGGACGACTTCGACCGCATCGCCGCGGTCAACATGAAAGCGATCTACCTCTCGGCGCGCGAGGTGGTGCCTCACTTCAAGGCGCAGGCGCCGGGGGTGCACGGGATCCGCGGCGTGATCCTGAACATGGCCAGCACCGCCGGGGTGAGCCCGCGGCCGCGGCTGGCCTGGTACAACGCCAGCAAGGGCTGGGTGATCACCGCGACGCGCGCGATGGCCGTCGAGCTCGCGCCCGCCGGGATCCGCGTCAACGCGCTGAACCCGGTGGCCGGCGAAACGCCGATGCTGGCCACTTTCATGGGCGAGGACACGCCCGAGATGCGCGCGAAGTTCCTGTCGACGATCCCGATCGGGCGCTTCTCAACGCCCGACGACCTCGGCCACGCCGCGTGTTTCCTCTGCAGCGACGAAGCGTCGATGATCACCGGCGTCGCGATGGAGGTCGACGGCGGGCGCTGCATCTGAGCACGCCTGGCGCCGACTCGCGCCCGCGCCCCGCGTGGGGGCGCGGAGTCAGGCGCCGATCTCGCGCTCGTGCCGGTCGGCGGCGGCGAACAGGTCGGCGGCAAAGCGCGGGTCGTTGGGCTGCAGGCTGGCCGCGTAGCGGCGCAGTCCCGCGACATCGGCTGCCGTCGGCGGCGTCGCGAACGCGCGCGAGATGGCGCGCCACAGGCGCACGACGATCTCGGATGCCCAGCGCGCGCCGCGCGGCGCGTCGACGGGTGCCAGAGCCGGGGTGACGATGGTGATGGTCGACATGGTGCTTCCTCTCGGTACGATCAGTTCGGGGTGCGGTGCGTGGTGTCCGGGCCGTCCGCCCGTGCCCGCGTCGGCAGGGGACCGCCGTCGATCCGGATCACGGCGATGCGCCGAAGCGCCGCCTGAGCGCGGCGCTCGCCTTGCGCGAGCAGCGCACGCCGAAGGCGCTGCCAGACACCGCGCCACCCCATGGCGCCGCCGCGGGTGCGGCGTGCCGGAGCGGCGGGAAGGGTGGCGAAATGGGCGGACATCCGGACCTCGTTTCAGTCAAATGACATTGATTTCTGAACGTCGATAGCTTAGGGTATCCACTTACAGAAGACAAATGAATGTTCTGGATGTTGGATATAAACATCGAGAATGTTGTCGGTGATGAACTTCCGCACCTTCGACCTGAACCTGCTGCGCGTCTTCGACGCGGTGATGACCGACGGCAGCCTGACACGCGCGGCACAGTCGCTGGCAATGACGCAGCCGGCGGTCAGCCATGCGCTGAAGCGGCTGCACGCCGCGGTCGGCGAACCGTTGTTCGTGCGCGGCGCCGCCGGGATGACGCCGACCCCGCGCGCCGAAGCGGTGTGGCCGCAGGTGCGCACGGCGCTCGCCGCGTTGCGCGGGGCACTGGCGCCCGAGGCCTACCGGCCCGATCGCGACGCGGCAACGTTCCGGCTGGCGATGGTCGACGCCACCGCGGCGCGGCTGATGCCCCCGATGGTGCAAACGATCGAACGGATGCAAGCGCTCGCCAACTTGCGCGTCCTTCCGCTGTCGACACGCGACCCGCGGGCGCTGATCGAGCGCGGCGACGCGGACCTCGCGGTGGGCTACTTCCCGCAGGCGATCACCGCGATCCAGGCCGCCGGGGCGCAAGGCGCGTTGCGCCACCGCCGGCTGCACGAGACCGAGTACGTCTGCGTGATGCGCCGTGGCCACCCGCTGGCCGGTCGGGCGCTGACGCTCGACGCGTTCTGCGCCGCACACCACCTGCTGGTGAGCTTCTCGGGGCGGCCCCGCGGGTTCGTCGACGAGGCGCTGTCGGCGCTCGGCCGCCAGCGGCGCATCGTGCTGACGGTCAACCAGTTCTTCGTCGCCGGTCGCGTGGTGTGCGGCTCCGACCTGCTGACCGTGCTGCCGGCCGGGTTCGTCGACGCCACCGGCATGGCGGACGCGCTGCTCACGGTGCCGCTGCCGTTCGCGCTGCCGCGCGTGCAGGTCGAGATGGTGTGGCACCTGCGCCGCGACGACGACGCGGCGCACGCCTGGCTGCGCCGGCTCGTCGCCGACGCCGCGCAGGGCTGATCAACCGGCGAGCACGGCGGCCATCGCCTGTGCGGTGCGCTCGACGTTGCCTTCGTTGAGCCCGGCAATGCAGATGCGTCCCGAGCGGATCAGGTACACGGCGAACTCGTCGCGCAGCCGGTCGACCTGCGCCGCGCTCAGCCCGGTGTAGCTGAACATCCCGCGCTGGCTGAGGAAGTAGCCGAAGTCGCGCCCCGGAACCTTCGCGCTGATCACGTCGTGCAGCGCGCGGCGCATCGAGGCGATGCGTTCGCGCATCGCGCCGAGTTCGCCTTCCCAGCGTGCGCGCAGTGCCGGGTCGGTGAGCACCTCGGCGACGATCTGGCCGCCGTGGATCGGCGGGCTCGAGTAGTTGCGCCTCACCGCGAACTTCAGCTGGCCGAGCACGTGTTCGGCCTGGCGCGCGTCGGGGCACACGACGCTGAGCGCGCCGACGCGCTCGCCGTACACGCTCATGCTCTTCGAGAACGAGTTGGCGACGAAAAACGACAGGCCGGCCGACGCCAGAGCGCGCACCGCGTAGGCGTCCTCGGCGATGCCGTCGCCGAAGCCCTGGTAGGCGAGGTCGAGGTACGGGATCAGCCGGCGGCGCTGCAGCAGCGGGATCAGCGCGTCCCACTGAGCGTGCGACAGGTCGACGCCGGTCGGGTTGTGGCAGCCCGCGTGCAGCAGCACGACGCTGCGTTCGGGCAGCGTGTCGAGCGTCGCGCACATCGCGTCGAAGCGCACGCCGCCGGTGTCGGCGTCGTAGTACGGATAGCCGTGCACGGCGATGCCGGCGCCCTCGAACATCGAGCGGTGGTTGTCCCAGGTCGGGTCGCTCACCCACACGCCGCTGGCGGGAAACCAGCGTTTGATGAAGTCTGCACCCACTTTCAGGCCACCGCTCGACCCCACCGACTGGATCGTCGCGACGCGACCGCTGGCCAGCGCCTCGTGGTCGGTGCCGAACAGCAGTTCCTGCACCGCACGACGCAAGTTGGCGGCGCCTTCGATCGGCAGGTACGGCTTGGCGCCGCCGCGTGCGACGACGGCGGTCTCGGCGAGGCGCACCGACTCGAGCACCGGGATGCGCCCGGCCGCGTCGAAATAGATGCCGATGCTCAGATTGACCTTGTGCGGTCGCGGATCGGCGTTGAAGACCTCGACCAGCGCGAGGATGGGGTCGCCGGCGAACGGCTCGACGTGTTCGAACATGGCAGCGGTGCGTGGGGGCGCTCAGGCGGCGAGCGCGGCCTCGATGTCCTTGGCGATCGATTCCGGCGTGTCGGTGGGCGCGTAGCGCCCGATCACCTGGCCGTCGCGGCCGACCAGGAACTTGGTGAAGTTCCACTTGATGGCCTTGCTGCCGAGCAGCCCCGGCGCCTGCGCGGTCAGCCACTGCCACAGCGGGTGCGCCTGCGGTCCGTTGACGTCGACCTTGGCCATCATCGGGAAGCTCACCCCGTAATTGCGCTGGCAGAACGCACCGATCTCGTCGTTGCTGCCCGGGTCCTGGCTGCCGAACTGGTTGCACGGGAACCCGACGACCACCAGCCCGCGGTCGCGGTAGCGCTCCCACAGCGCCTCGAGCCCGGCGAACTGCGGCGTGAAACCGCAGGCGCTGGCGGTATTGACGATCAGCAGCACTTTGCCGCGCTGCGTCGACAGGTCGGCGGGCAGGCCGTCGATCGACAGGGCCTGGAAGTCGTAGACGCTGGTGGCGGGCATGGCAGGTGGCGGTGGCGCGAAACGGACGACGATGGTACCCCCTGCCTGCGGGGTCGCGGCATTGACACCGCCGGTGCCGCCGCCGACGATGCGCCGTGGCGGCTGGGGAGCGCATGCGCGCACGGTACAGGGTGGCACTGCGGGGGTTCAGCGGGTTCGAGCGCAGTGCGCTCGCCTCCTACTTCCGCCTCAGCGCCGAACGCCGCCCGGTCTACGAGCAGGCGCCGACGCTGGAGATGGCCGACTTCGTCGTCGCCGATGCCGACAGCCCCGAGGTGGTCGACGAACTGGCCCGGCGCGATCGCCTGCGTCAGGCGGTGTTCGTCGGCGCGCACCCGCCGCAGGGCGCCGCCGCGTGGACGATGCGGCCGATCGACCCGCTGCACGTGCTGCGCGAACTCGACTCGCTGGCGGCACTGCACGACGCGCAGCCGCTGGCCGCGCCGACGGCGTGGTCGCTGCGCCCGCCGCGTGCGGGGGCGGTTGGCAACGGTGGCGACGCGGCCGCCACCGCCGGCGACGAACCCGGGCACCCGCAGCGCCGCGCCTGGGACTCGGCGCCGGTGCCGCTCGACGAGGCGCCAGCCGATGCGGCGGCGCCCGGGCCGCCGCAACCGCCGCAGGCGCTGCTGGTCGACTCGGACGAGCGCGCGCCTCACCCGCTCGAGCAGCACCTGCAGGCGCTCGGGCTGGCGACGCAGCGCGTCGGCGACAGCGCGCAGGCCCTGGCACGGCTGGTCGATGCGCCGTTCGACTTCGTCTTCATCGACGCCGAACTCGGGGTGCACAGCGAACTCAACGGCCTGGCGCTGTGCCGTCAGATCAAGCGCCAGCAGCGTCCGCTTGCCGGCGCGCCGCCGGTGGTCGTCGTGCTGTCCGAGCGCCCCGGCGCCAGCGACCGCGTGCGCGGCACGCTCGCCGGCTGCGACGCCTACCTCGGCAAGCCCCCCGCCGCGACCGAACTGCGTGAACTGCTGCACCGCCACGGCGCGCGCATCGCCACCGCCGACGCGCGCACCCCGCGGCGCTGAACTCCGGCGCATTTCACGGTGGGGCCGGGCGCTCGCGCGCTGCCAGCACGGCGGCGGCGACGATCAGCGCCCCGCCGGCGACGACTCGCCAGCCGAGCGTGCCCGCGCCCAGCGCGATCGCCGACGCCGACGCGAACAGTACCTCGGTGAGCATGATCACCGCGGTGGTCTGGGCCGGCAACCGCGCCGCGCCGTACTGCAGCGCCAGGTTGGCCGCGAGGAACAGCGCCCCGAGCCCCACGGCACCGGCGATCCAGTCGGGCGCCGGCGGTGGCGGCGCGCCGACGCGGCCGGCCCACGTGAGCGCCAGCGCGACACCACCGGCCACCAGCACGCCGCCGGCAAACATCGCCGCGGCGCGCGCAGACCCGCTGCGCGCGGCTTCGCGGCGCAGCATGACGTTGTTCAGCGCGAACGTGAAGCCGCCGAGCACGCCGAGCGCGTCGGCCAGCGTGTGCGGCAGCGGCCAGCCGCCGCCATCGGGCCACAGCACGGTGGCCGCGCCGGCCAGCGCCAGTGCCACGCGCGCCAGCGCACCGCGATGCAGCGGCTCGCCGAGCAGCCAGCGCGCCAGCAGCACCGCCCACAGCGGCATCAGGTAGAACAGCAGCACCACGCGCACGACGTCCCCGATCGTCACCGCCCAGTTGAACGCGGCGTTGGTGGCTCCCGAGGCGACGACCAGCACCCACAGCGCGGGGTGCGTCGCGACCTCGCGCCACACGCCGCGGCGCCAGGTGCCGAGTGCCGCCGCCGCGAGCGCGTAGATCACCGCCGTCGCCCACAGCGGGTGCAGCCCGGCGGCGTGCAACTCCCGGAATGGCCACCACGACAGGCCCCACACCAGCGCGTTGAGCGTCAGCGCGGCGGCGGGGCGGAGTGCGGAGCGGGGATCCATGCGGGCACGGGCAAACCCCGCATTGTCGGGGGCGCGGTGCGTCGTCGATCGCGGCGGCTCGCCGTGCGCCGCGCCGGGTGAGCGCCGCCGCAAGGGTCGGCCAGCGAGGGACCGAATTCCTCGCGCATCCCCCCGGGGGGTGTTCAGGGCCGGCGATCAGTGGTTGTCGCTGCGGGCGATCCTCAGCAGGCGTTCGACCTCGTCGCGGTGCTCGATGCAGTTGCGTCGGTGCCAGCGGCGGATCAGCTCCATCGTGCCGGCGACGACCAGCCCGAAGACGGTGATCGCGCCGAACGCCGACAGCCCCCACTTGGTCATGCCGGTGTAGAACGCGCCGAGCGCCAGGATGCACGCCTGCTCGTTGAAGTTCTGCACCGCGATCGAACGTCCGGCGCCCATCAGGTTGTGGCCGCGGTGCTGCAGCAACGCGTTCATCGGCACCACCAGGAACCCGCCGAGTGCGCCCAGCAGCATCAGGAAAGGTGCGGCGGCCCACACGTTGCCGATGAAGTTCATCGCGATCACCAGCAGGCCCATCGCGATGCCCAGCGGGATCACACGCGTGGCGTGTTCGAGCCGCATCATCACCGAAGCGAGCACCGCGCCGGCGGCGGTGCCGATGGCCACCACGCCCACCAGCGACGACGCCTGCGTCGTGCCGTAGCCCAGCGCCGCCGCGGCCCAGGCCAGCACGATGTAGCGCAGGTTTCCCGACACGCCCCAGAACAGCGTCGTCGTCGCCAGAGAGATCTGGCCGAGCTTGTCGCTCCACAGCCGCGCATTGCACTGCGAGAAGTCGCGCACCAGCGCCAGCGGGTGGCCGCCGAACGGGCGCAGCGGCGTGGACGTGCGCGGGATGTACAGGTTGAACACCGCCGCGACGACGTACAGCGAGATCAGCGCCGCGATCGCCGCGTGCGGTGCGCTGTCGACGCCCGGCGGCGCCAGCGCCAGCAGCCACGGCGAGATGTGCGGCCCCACCAGCTGGCCGCCGAGGACCACGCCGAGGATGATCGAGGCGATCGTCAGGCCCTCGATCCAGCCGTTGGCCTTCACCAGCTGCGACGGTGGCAGCAGCTCGGTGAGGATGCCGTACTTGGCCGGCGAGTACGCCGCCGCGCCGAGCCCGACCACCGCGTACGCCACCAGCGGGTGGACGCCGACCAGCATCATCAGGCAGCCGACCACCTTGATGCTGTTCGACACGAACATCACCCGCCCCTTGGGCAGCGCGTCGGCGAAGGCGCCGACGAAGGGCGCGAGCAGCACGTAGAACAGCGCGAACATCGGCACCAGCGCGGCGCGCTGCCACTCGTCGGCGCCGCTGCTGCGCAGCAGCTCGACCGCGGCGACGAACAGCGCGTTGTCGGCCAGCGAGCTGAAGAACTGCGCCGACATGAT
>CAZUBF010000018.1:0-35414 GCA_964618555.1 uncultured Azohydromonas sp. | reverse complement strand
CCCACCGGCACGCTCTGGCCTTCCTTGCCGCAGGTGCCCACGCCGGTGTCGAGCGCCATGTCGTTGCCGATCATCTTCACGCGCGTCAGCGCGTCGGGGCCGTTGCCGATGATCGTCGCGCCCTTGACGGGGTACTGGACGCGCCCGTTCTCGACCCAGAAGGCCTCGCTGGCCGAGAACACGAACTTGCCGCTGGTGATGTCGACCTGGCCGCCGCCGAAGTTCGTCGCGTACAGGCCCTTGCGCATGCTGGCGACGATCTCGCCCGGCGTCTTGTCGCCGCCGAGCATGTAGGTGTTGGTCATGCGCGGCATCGGCACGTGCGCGTAGCTCTCGCGGCGGCCGTTGCCGGTGGGCCTGACCTTCATCAGCCGCGCGTTCAGCGCGTCCTGCAGGTAGCCGCGCAGGATGCCGTCTTCGATCAGCACGGTGCGCTGCGTGGCGTGGCCCTCGTCGTCGACGTTCAGGCTGCCGCGCCGGTCGGGCAGCGTGCCGTCGTCGAGCACGGTCACGCCGCGGGCCGCCACGCGCTGACCGACGCGGCCGCTGAACGCGCTCGAGCCCTTGCGGTTGAAGTCGCCTTCGAGCCCGTGGCCGATCGCCTCGTGCAGCAGGATGCCGGGCCAGCCCGGGCCCAGCACCACCGTCATCTCGCCGGCCGGTGCGGGGCGGCTTTCCAGGTTGGTCAGCGCGGCGTTGACGGCCTGGTCGACGTAGGCCTCGATCTGCGCGTCGCGGAAGTAGCCCAGCCCGAAGCGCCCGCCGCCGCCGCCGGTGCCCACCTCGCGCCGGCCGCCCTGCTCGGCGATCACCGTCACGCTCAGCCGCACCAGCGGGCGCACGTCGGCGGCGCGCGTGCCGTCGGCGCGCGCCACCAGCACCACGTCGTGCTCGGCGGCCACGCCGGCCATCACCTGCACGATGCGCGGGTCCTTCGCGCGTGCGAGCCGCTCGACCTTCTCGAGCAGCGCCACCTTGCTGGCGCTGTCGAGCGTGCCGATGGGGTCGGTGGCGGCGTACAGCGTGCGGCTGGCGGCGGCGCGGCTGGCGGCGACCTTCACGCGCCGGCCCTGGCCGGCGGCGGCGATGCTGCGCACGGTGCGCGCGGCGTCCATCAGCGCGGCTTCGGTGAGGTCGTCGGAATACGCGAACGCGGTCTTCTCGCCGGCCACCGCGCGCACGCCCACGCCCTGCTCGATGCTGAAGCTGCCGCTCTTGACGATGCCTTCCTCCAGGCTCCAGCCCTCGTGGCGGGTGAGCTGGAAGTACAGGTCGGCGTCGTCGATGCGGTGCTCGCCGATCAGCGCCAGCGCCTTCGCGAGCGTCGCGTCGTCGAGGCCGTAGGGTTCGAGCAGCAGCGCCTGCGCGTGCGCGAGGCGTTCGAGGGTGGGTTCGCGCGAGATCATGCGTCGATTCTAGGCAGCGGGGGGGTGGGCTGGCGGTGTCATTCGCTGGCCGGTTGTACGGAGCGCGCCAGCGTCCACGCGAGCCCGATGCCGGCGGCCACGCCGTGGTCGCGGCGCACGAGCGCACTGTCGCGGTTGGCGGCGCCGGCCACCGATTCGAGGCGCGTGAAGACGAACAGCCGCAGGTCGTCGCCGAGCGGGCGCGACAGCGACAGGCCCAGCCGCCACGCGACCAGCCCGGCGCGCGCGTCGTGGGCTTGGCGCGCCGGCGTGGCGTGGCGCGCGTCGACGCCGTAGAAGGTGTCGGCCAGGCGCCGGTCGCCGATCAGCGGGCCGAAGCGCAGCCCGGCGTTCCACGCGCCGGGCAGGCGCCGCTCGTGCACCAGCTCGGGCGCCAGCGCCCAGCCGCGGTGGCGCAGGCCGTCGCTGGCGTCGAGCACCGCGCGCAGCGGCAGGTCGAAGCGCCACGGCGCCTGGCCGCCGGGGCCCGGCTCGGCCAGGTTCCACACCAGCCGCGGGCCGGCCTCGACGAGCGTGCCGAGGTCGGGCATGCCGCGGCGCGCGTCGACGTCGTCCGACGACGAACCCAGCGACCCGCCGAAGCCCACGTTGAGCTCGAAACGCGGCGTGCGCAGCGCGCGCAGCGCCACCGCGCCCTGGTCGGCGCGCAGCACCGGGCCGCGCCAGATCAGGTAAGGCAGCGGCAGCGCGCGTTGCGTGCGCTCGTCGGCGCCGGGGTACGCCGGCTGCGACGCGCCGGCGACGAACACGCCGGCCTCCCACAGCGGCAGCGCGGGGCGCGCCTGCGCGCCGGGCTGCGCCGCCGCGCCGCAGGCGACGACAGCCGCCAGCGTGGCGGCGGCGCGGGCGGGGAACGACGACACACGAGGGGTGGGCTGCGGCATGGCGGCGCAGCCTAGCGCAGCGCCCGCGCCCGGCGGCGCGAGGGGCCATCGGCGCCGACCTCGCTGGCTATACTGCGGCCCCAGCGCCGATTTGCTCCAGCTTGCGGGCGCTCTACAAATGCCGCTAAACCGGTCCCGCCCGCACCCGGTGGCCGCAGCAGCGGCGCCGGGTGTCGTCTTTTCGGGGTCGTTCGGGCATGGGGTCGGTCGGTCAGGTCTCGCCGCAGCAGATGCACTTCGCCGAGCCGCTGGCGCTGCGCAGCGGCGCACGGCTGGCCGACTACACGCTGGTCTACGAAACCTACGGCACGCTCAATGCCGACCGCTCGAACGCCGTGCTGGTGTGCCACGCGCTGAACGCGTCGCACCACGTCGCGGGCACCTACGCCGGCCAGCCGAAGAGCGAGGGCTGGTGGGACAACCTGGTGGGCCCCGGCAAGCCGCTGGACACCGACCGCTTCTTCGTCATCGGCGTCAACAACCCCGGGTCGTGTTTCGGCTCGACCGGGCCGGCCAGCGTCAACCCGGCCACCGGGCGGCCCTACGGCGCCGACTTCCCGGTGGTCACCGTCGAGGACTGGGTCGACGCGCAGGCGCGGCTGCTCGACCGGCTGGGCATCGCGCAGCTGGCGGCGGTGATCGGCGGCAGCCTGGGCGGCATGCAGGCGCTGTCGTGGGCGCTGCGCCACCCGCAGCGCGTGCGCCACTGCGTGGCGGTGGCCACCGCGCCGAACCTGTCGGCGCAGAACATCGCGTTCAACGAGGTGGCGCGCCGCGCCATCGTCACCGACCCCGACTTCCACGGCGGGCACTACCAGGCGCAAGGCACGGTGCCCAAGCGCGGCCTGCGCGTGGCGCGCATGATCGGCCACATCACGTACCTGTCGGACGACTCGATGGAGCAGAAGTTCGGCCGCGAGCTGCGTGCCGCCGAGCTGGGCTACACGACGCAGGACATCGAGTTCCAGATCGAGAGCTACCTGCGCCACCAGGGCGAGAAGTTCAGCGAGTACTTCGACGCCAACACCTACCTGCTGATCACGCGCGCGCTCGACTACTTCGACCCGGCGCGCGAGCACGGCGGCGACCTGGCGCGCGCCTTCGCCGCGGCGCAGGCGAAGTTCCTCGTCGTCAGCTTCACCACCGACTGGCGCTTCTCGCCGGCGCGTTCGCGCGAGATCGTCAAGGCGCTGGTCGACAACCGCCGCGACGTGAGCTACGCCGAGATCGCCGCGCCGCACGGCCACGACGCGTTCCTGCTCGACGACGCGCGTTACCACGCGGTGATGCGCGCGTACTTCGACAACGTCGCGCGCGAGGTGGCGGCGTGACCTCGCGCGCCGACCACGACGTCATCGCGCGGCTGGTGCCGCGCGGCTCGCGCGTGCTCGACCTGGGTTGCGGCGACGGCGCGCTGCTCGCGCACCTGCGCGACACCCGCGACTGCCGCGGCTTCGGCGTCGAGATCGACGACGCGAAGCTGGTGGCGTGCGTCCGCCGCGACGTGAAGGTGCTGCAGCTCGACCTGGAGGACGGGCTGGCGCTGTTCGAGGACGACAGCTTCGACGTCGTGCTGCAGCTCGACACGCTGCAGCACTTGCGCCACACCGAGCGGCTGCTGCGCGAGACCGCGCGCGTGGGCCGCATGTCGATCGCCAGCTTCCCGAACTTCGCGCACTGGCCGAACCGCTTCAGCGTGCTGCGCGGGCGCATGCCGGTGACCAAGGTGCTGCCGTACCAGTGGTACGACACGCCCAATATCCGCGTCGGCACCTTCGCCGACTTCGAGGTGCTCGCCGGCCAGTGCGGGTTGCGCGTGTTGGAGTCGTTCGGGCTGCACGAGGGCCGGCGCGTCGACCGCTGGCCGAACCTGCTCGCCAGCACCGCGGTGTTCAAGTTCGAGCGCGCGTGAAACCGACCACCCCCGCGGCGCCTGTGTCGCTGCCCCGCGAGCGGGGCACCAAAGGCCGACCGGCGAAGCCGGGCCCGCGGCGGCGGCCCGGGTGCGGTGCGCGGTTCACCGGGCGTCTCACCGGGCGGGCGTGGCGTCTCGGGGCCACGGGCGACGGTGACGGGGGGTCACCCCGGAGGCCACGCGTGTGATCGGCATCGGCGACCTGCGGCAGTGGCTGCGCACGATCGGCGACGCGGCGCGCGCGCGCCTGCCCGCCGACCTGCTCGGCGGCGACGCCGAACCCGACGACAAGCGGCTCGACGGCTACCTGTTGCGCGCCGCGGTGCTCGGCGCGGCGGCGCGCTGGACGCGCGAGCGCATGCTGCCCGACATCGAGGCCGGGTACCGCGCGCGCGGCGACGACACGCTGGCCGACATGACGCGCGAAGCGATGGCGGTGCGCGAGGCGGCGCAGGGCCTGCCGGTGCCGGGGCTGGGCGCGGCGATCGACATGGCGCTGACGCTGGGCGCGCTGGCGCTGGCGGTCGCGGTGATGATGCGGCTGTCGGGCGTGCGGCCGGTGCGCTGGCGCCCGGTGGCCGCGGGCGCGCTGTCGGTGTACCTGGTGTTCGCGCTGTGGGGCCTGGTGCTGGCGTGGCTGGCGCTGAAGTCCGGCGGCTGGCGCCTGCCGACGCCCGAATCGGTGGGCTGGGGCACGCTCGCCGCGCAGTTCGCCCTGGCGCTGCTGGCGGTCGTCGGCGCCGTGATGCCGGCGCTGGCGATGGGGCGCGTGGCGCGTGTCGTCGCGCCGCGGCTGCGCCGGCCTTTCGTCGCCGGGGCGCTCGCGTGGGCGGCGGTGTTCGCCGGCAGCGCCGCGTTCACCGCGTCGGGCGCCGAGCAGTGGCTGGTGCGCTTCTTCGCCGTGCCGGCGCCCTGAGCGACCGCGGGCCGCGCTCTACACTGCGTGCCCACCCCGTGCCGCAGGTGTCCCGAACGATGACCACCGCCCCAGGAACCGCCCTCGTCACCGGCGCCAGCGCCGGGTTCGGCGCCGCCATCGTGCGCAGGCTGCACGCCGAGGGCTGGCGCGTCGTCGCCGCGGCGCGCCGTGCCGACCGCCTGCAGGCGCTGGCCGGCGAGCTCGGCGAGCGCGTGTTGGCGTTCCCGCTGGACGTGACCGACCGCGACGCGGTGGCGGCGCTGCCGTCGTCGCTGCCGGCCGATTTCGACGCCATCGACCTGCTGGTCAACAACGCCGGCCTCGCGCTCGGGCTGCTGCCGGCGCACCAGGCCTCGCTCGACGACTGGGAGACCATGGTGGCGACCAACGTGGCCGGGCTGATGCGCTGCACGCGCGCGCTGCTGCCCGGCATGGTCGAGCGCGGGCGCGGCCACGTCGTCAACATCGGCTCGGTGGCCGGCGGCACGCCGTACCCGGGCGGCAACGTCTACGGCGCGACCAAGGCCTTCGTGCACCAGTTCACGCTGAACCTGAAGGCCGACCTGCTCGGCACGCCGGTGCGCGTGACCTCGATCGAACCCGGGCTGGTCGGTGGCAGCGAGTTCTCGAACGTGCGCTTCGGCGGCGACGACGCGCGCGCGGCCGCGGTGTACGCCGGCACCGACCCGCTGCTGCCCGAGGACATCGCCGAGGCGGTGTCGTGGGTCGTGCACCTGCCGCCGCGCGTGAACGTCAACTTCCTCGAGATGATGCCGCCGTGCCAGGCCTGGGGGCCGCTGTCGATCCACCGGCGGCCTGCCGGCTGAGCCCGGCGGCGGCTTCGGCCCGTTCATCGCGGGCGATGGGTAACGAGATCGGACTTGCGCGCCAACTACACTTCGGTAATACTGGAAACGTCGTATCTAGCCACGGTCCGCAGTGCGCGGTGCCTGCCCGCCCCGCGCGACCGGACTGCCGCGAACCTCGACCTTCTTCCCGGAGACCGCACCATGACCTCCACCGACGACCTCAAGGCGATCGTCAAGCAGACCTACGGCGCGGCGGCGTCGCGCGTGGCGCAGGGCGCCGGCGGGTGCTGCGGCAGCGCGCCCGACGCGCTGGCGAACTGCAGCCCGATCACCGCCGACCTGTACGACGAGCGCGACGCCGGCGCGGTGCCGCGCGAGGCGATGCTGGCGTCGCTGGGCTGCGGCAACCCCACCGCGCTGGCCGAGCTGCGCCCCGGCGAGACGGTGCTCGACCTCGGCTCGGGCGGCGGCATCGACGTGCTGCTGTCGGCGCGCCGCGTCGGCCCCGAGGGCACGGTCTACGGCCTCGACATGACCGAGCCGATGCTCGCGCTGGCGCTCGAGAACAAGCGCCGCAGCGGGCTGCTCAACGTGCACTTCCTGCGCGGCGAGATCGAGCATGTCCCGCTGCCGGCGAACAGCGTCGACGTGATCATCTCGAACTGCGTGATCAACCTGGCCGCCGACAAGGACCGCGTGCTGCGCGAAGCCTGGCGCGTGCTCCGGCCGGGCGGGCGGCTGGCGGTGAGCGACGTCGTCGTGCTCGGCGAGCTGCCGCCGGCGCTGCGCCGCCGCGCCGACCTGTGGGCCGGCTGCGTGGCCGGCGCGCTGTCCGACCGCGAGTACCTCGACAAGCTCGCCGCGGCGGGTTTCGAGCAGGCCGCCGTCGAGGTCACGCGCGTCTACGACGCCACCGACGTCGCCGGCTGGCTCGAGGGCCAGGACGACGACACGCGCGACGCGGCGCGGCAGTTCGACGGCAGGCTGGCCGCCGGCTTCGTGCGCGCGGTCAAGCCGCTGGCGGCCGGCGCGGCCGTGGCCGAGCCGGCGCCCGCGACCGAAGCGGCCACGGCTGAAGCGGCCGCGCCGGCGTCGTGCTGCGGCCCGCGCAACTGCTGCGGCTGAGCCCCGGGCGAGGCGCCGGCCGGCCCGGTGCCCTGCACCCTACACCCCGACGACCGGCGCCAGCGGGTCGAAGTCGCCGGGGCGTTTGTCCTTCCATGCGGCGATCGCCGTCGACATCTCGCCGATGTCGAAGATCGCGCTTTGCAGCAGCGTCATCTGCGCCAGCGCGTCGTGGGTGCCGTGGTCGCGCGCGTAGTTCAGCGCGCGCTTGCTGCCGGCGACCGCCAGCGGGCTCTTCGCGGCGATCTCGGCGGCCAGCTGCTGCGCGTGCGCGTGCAGCGCCGCGGCGTCGGGCAGCACCGCGTTGACCAGCCCCACCGCGAGCGCGCGCTCGGCGCCCAGGCGCTCGCCGGTGTAGGCCATCTGGCGCGCCACGCCCTCGGGCACGATCTTCGGCAGCCGCTGCAGCGAGCCGACGTCGGCGGCCATGCCGATGTGGATCTCCTGCACGGTGAAGAAGGCGTCGGCGCTGGCCAGGCGGATGTCGCAGGCGGCGGCCAGGTCGAGCCCGGCGCCGACGCAGCCGCCCTGCACCGCGCAGATCACCGGGAAACGCGCCTCGTCGAGCACGTCGAAGCAGGCCATCAGCCGGCGCAGCGAGTCCTGGAACGCCAGGCGCTTGCGCGCGTCGCCGGTGTCGAGCAGCGCCAGGCCGCTGGCGAACACGTCGAGCGCCATGCCGGCGCAGAAGTGCTTGCCCGTCGAGCGGATCACCAGTGCGCGCGTGCGGCCCTCGTCGGACAGGCGCTGCACGTCGTCGCGCAGCGCGCCGAAGAACGCCGGCGCGACGGTGTTCAGGCGCTCGGGGCGGTTGAGTTCGAGCGTCGCGACGCCGCGGGCGTCGTCGATCGCGAGGCTGAAGAAGTCGTTGGCCATGCGGGTCTCCTGCGGCGCGGCAGCATAACGCCGCGTGGTCCAATCGCCGCCGATGGACGACCACGTGCGCAGCGCCGACGGGCTGCGGCTGCAACTGCACCGCTGGCCGTGCGCCGACGCGCGCGGCACGGTGCTGATCGTGCACGGCCTGGGCGAGCACGCCGGGCGCTACGCGCACGTCGCCGCGGCGCTCAACGCCGCCGGCTGGTCGGCGCGGGGCTACGACCACCGCGGACACGGCGACAGCGAAGGCGCGCGCGGCGTGATCGCCGCCGACGAAAGCCTGCTCGCCGACCTGGCCGCGGTGATCGACGCGGTGCGCGCCGAGGCGCCGCTGCGGCCGCTGGTGCTGCTCGGCGACAGCATGGGCGGCGCGGTGGCGGCGCGTCTGGTCGCCGAGGCGCTGCAGCCGGCGCCGGCGGCGTGGTCGCGCCCGGTCGACGCGCTGGTGCTCGTCGCGCCGGCGCTCGAGGCGACGATGACCCGCTGGCAGCGGGCGCAGCTGGCGCTGCTGCGCCGCCTCGCGCCCGACCTGGCGGCGCGCAGCGGGCTCGATGCGACCGCGCTGTCGCGCGACCCGGCGGTGGTGCGTGCCTACCTGGCCGACCCGCGCGTGCACGACCGCATCTCGGCGCGGCTGGCGCAGTTCATCGTCGACGCCGGCGCCTTCGTGCGCGCGCACGCGGCGCGCTGGCGCGTGCCGACGCTGCTGCTGTGGGGCGGCGCCGACCGCATCGTCGCGCCGTCGGGCAGCGCGGCGTTCGCCGCCGCCGCGCCGGGCGGCGTCGTCAGCGCCTGGTGCGACCCGGCGACGTTCCACGAACCCTTCAACGACGTCGGGCGCGAGCAGGTGCTGCAGCGCCTGACGGGCTGGCTGTCTACACTGCCGCCACCGCGCGAACGACGCGCCGAAGGACACGCCCGATGAACGCCCGCGACCCGCTGCAACCCGTGGCCCCCGACGACACCGCGACGCTGGCTGCCTTCGCCGAACGGGCCTGGGACGAACGCATCGTGCCGGCGTTGAAGGACTACATCGCGGTGCCGGCCAAGAGCCCGATGTTCGACGCCGACTGGGTCGCGCACGGCCACATCGACCGCGTCGTGCGCGACGCCGCCGCGTGGGTCGAGGGCCGCAAGGTGGCCGGGATGCGGCTCGAGGTGGTGCGCCTGCCCGGACGCACGCCGGTGATCTTCTTCGAGGTGCCGGCCACGCGCGCCGGCAGCACCGACACCGTGCTGCTGTACGGCCACCTCGACAAGCAGCCCGAGTTCAGCGGCTGGCGCCGCGACCTCGGCCCGTGGACGCCGAAGATCGACGACGGCCTGCTGTACGGCCGCGGCGGCGCCGACGACGGCTACGCGGTGTACGCGGCGGTCAGCGCGATCGAGGCGCTCGACGCGCAGGGCATCGCGCGGCCGCGCTGCGTCGGCCTGATCGAGACCAGCGAGGAGAGCGGGTCGCCCGACCTGCCGGCGTACCTCGACGCGCTGCGCGAGCGCCTGGGCCGGGTCGGCCTGGTCGTGTGCCTCGACTCGGGCGCCGGCAACTACGACCAGCTGTGGCTGACGACCTCGCTGCGCGGCATGGTCAGCGGCGTGCTGAAGGTCGAGGTGCTGACCGAGGGCATCCACTCGGGCGACGCCAGCGGGCTGGTGCCGTCGAGCTTCCGCATCCTGCGCCACCTGCTCGACCGGCTCGAGGACAGCGCCACCGGGCGGCTGCTGCCCGAGAGCTTCCACTGCGAGATCCCGGGTGTGCGCGTCGAGCAGGCGAAGGCCGCCGCGGCGATCCTGGGCGAGCAGGTGTGGCAGCGTTTTCCCTGGGCCTGCGGGGCCGACGGCGGTGCGGTGCTGCCGACCACCACCGACCCGGCCGAGGCGCTGCTCGCGCGTACGTGGCGCCCGACGCTGAGCGTGACCGGTGCCGAGGGCTTCCCGGCGCTCGGCGACGCCGGCAACGTGCTGCGCCCGTACACCGCGTTCAAGCTCAGCCTGCGCCTGCCGCCGCTGGTCGACGGTCACGACGCGGCGCTGCGGCTGAAGTCGCTGCTCGAGGACAACGCGCCTTACCAGGCGAGGGTCACGTTCGTTCCCGACGGCCGCGCCGGCGCGTACGGCGCCACCGGCTGGAACGCGCCCGACCTGGCGCCCTGGCTCGAACGCGCACTCGATGCCGCATCGCGCGCGCACTGGGGCGCGCCGCTGGGCTTCATCGGGCAGGGCGGGACGATCCCGCTGATGAACATGCTGCAGGCCGGCTTCCCGCGCGCGCAGATGATGGTGTGCGGCGTGCTCGGGCCGAAGAGCAATGCGCACGGACCGAACGAGTTCCTGCACCTGGCGTACGCGAAGCGGCTGACCGCCGCGGTGGCGCAGGGGATCGCCGCGTGCCCCTGACGGGCGCGGCGCTTCAGGCCGCCAGACGCTGGCGCAGGCGCTGCGCGTAGTCGCGCAGCGCGGGGTCGTTGCAGCTGCAGGCCTCGTCGAGGCAGGCGTGTGCGTAGGCGTTGTCGCACTGCAGGCGCCCGACGTCGACGCGGCGTCCGCGCAGGCCCATCAGCCACTTCAGCCCGATCCACTCGGGCAAGTCCGGCGCGTGGCCGGCACCCGGTACGGCGTCGTTCACCTGGGGCAAGAGGCGTGCGTGGGCCATCGATGGATTGTGCGACTGCAGCAAACGCAGTGTGCAGCCGCGACGGCAGCGATGGTGCGCAATACCCCCAACTGCGTGTCGGAATCGTGACTTCCGCGCGACAGTGCGACGACACGCTTCATCGATGAATCGTGCCGGTTCAACAACGATCGGCTTTCGGTTGAATGTGAGCGCCTGCACACTTCTTTCGTTCGCACGGTGACCGTGCGCCGTGTTCAGCGCAACGTGAAGCCTGTCGCCACCAGCGGGCCGCCAGCCAGCGGCTCGATCAGCGCCAGCAGCGGCTCGAGCGGCCGGTAGCGCGTCGCCACGCGGGCCGCGTAGCCGAAGAAGCGCGGCAGGTCGGCGGCGTACGCGGGTTTGCCGTCGCGGTGCTTCAGGCGGCAGAAGATGCCCAGCACCTTCAGGTGGCGCTGCAGCCCCATCCACTCGAGCGCGCGCCAGCATTCGCCGAAGTCCTCGCCCATCGGGTGGGCGCCGAACACGCCGGCGCCGCGCGCGTCCTGCCACCAGCGCACCGCCCAGTCGATCTCGCGCTCCTCGTCCCACGAGACGAACGCGTCGCGCAGCAGCGATGCGGCGTCGTAGGTGACCGGGCCGCGCACCGCGTCCTGGAAGTCGAGGATGCCCGGGTTGGGATCGGCGACCATCAGGTTGCGCGGCATCCAGTCGCGGTGCACCGCGACCGGCGGCTGCGCCAGCGCGCTGGCCACCAGCAGCGCGCACAGGCGTTCCCACGTCGCGCGTTCGCGCTCGCCCCAGGTCACGCCGTACTCGCGTTGCACGCACCATTCGGGAAACAGCGCCAGTTCGCGCTGCAGCAGCGCCGCGTCGTACGGCGGCAGCGTGGCGGCGTCCACGTCGCGCTGCAGGCGCACCAGCGCCGCGATGGCGTCGAGCATCAGCCGGTGCGCCTCGGCGGGGCCGGCAGCCTGCAGCGCCTGCAGGTAAGGGCGCTCGCCGAGGTCGTCGAGCAGCAGGAAGCCGTGCTCGACGTCGGCGGCGAGCACCTTCGGCGCGTGCAGGCCGGCGTGCGCGATCAGCCCGGCGACGTGAACGAACGGCCGCACGTCCTCGTGAGGCGGCGGCGCGTCCATCACGATGCAACTCGCGCCGTCGCCGTCGACGCGCAGGTAGCGGCGAAAACTCGCGTCGGCCGACGCCGGGCGCAGGCTGTCCAGGCGCAGCCGGTGCACGCCGGCCAGCGGTTCGATCCACTGCGCGAAGCGCTGCGCGCGGGCCGGGTCGGCCCAGGTGACGGTGGCGGGGGCTGTCATCGGCGAGTGCGGGGTCGGGGCGGCGCGCGTCGCACGTCACCGCGGATGGCCGATGCCCCTCATGGATAATGAATTCTACAAACCGTGCCGCGCGCGAAACCGCAGCACCCGCGCTCGAGCGGCGCGTCCGACAGCGTCCGTCCGTTTCCCTCGTGCGATCGACTTCCGTGTGCCGTGCGCCCGTGTCTGCCCCGCACGCCACGCGCGCACGCCGTGGCCTCGCGCTGCTCGGCGCCTGCGCGCTGGCGGGCGCGGCGGCCGCGCAGCCGCAAGGCGCGGGCGAGCCGGTGGTCGTCGAGGCCGAGCGCATCGAGGCGCGCCCGGACCGCGACGCGGTGGCCAGCGGTGACGTGCAGCTGCGCCGCGGTGCGGTGACGATCCGCGCCGACCGCATCACCTACGCCCAGCCCGAAGGCCGCGCACGCGCCGTCGGCGACGTGCGCATCGTGCGCGACGGCGACCGCTTCAGCGGCGCCGAGCTCGATCTGCAGCTCGACCGCTTCGAGGGCCACTTCCTGCTGCCCGAGTACTTCTTCGCGCGCACCCAGGCCGGCGGGCGCGCCGAGCGCATCGACTTCCTCGGCCGCCAGCGTTCGCGCCTGACCGGCGCCGACTACACCAGCTGCGACCGCGAAGGCAACGGCGCGCCCGACTGGCTGCTCAGCGCGCGGCGCGTCGACCTCGACTTCGAGAACAACGAGGGCGTCGCCGAGGGCGCGGTGCTGCGCTTCCTCGGCGTGCCGATCCTCGCGCTGCCGGTGCTGAGCTTCCCCGTCACCGACGAACGCAAGTCGGGCTGGCTGCCGCCGAACCTGAACATCGACAGCCGCAGCGGCATCGAGTTCGGCGTGCCGTACTACTGGAACATCGCGCCGCAGTACGACGCGACGCTGACGCCGACGGTGTACACGCGCCGCGGCGTCGGCCTCGGCGGCGAGTTCCGCTACCTGGACCCGCGCTTCGCCGGCATCGTGCGCGCTCACGCGCTGCCGGGCGACGACGTCTACGGACGCGCGCGTTCGTCGTACTCGCTGCAGCACGCCGGCGTGCTCGAAGGCTGGCGCCACCGCGTCGACGTGCAGCGCGTGTCCGACGACGACTACTGGAAGGACTTCGGCCGCGTCGGCGAGCGTTACACGCCGCGGCTGCTGCCGCGCGAGATCGACCTGCGCCGGCCTCTGGACGCCGTCGGCCCACGCTGGGAGGTGTACGGCGGCACGCAGCGCTGGCAGGTGCTGCAGGACCGCGACCCGGCGGCGCTGATCGTCGCGCCCTACCAGCGCGCGCTGCAGGTCGGCGTGCAAGGCGCCGGCGAGGTGGGCGCCGGGGTCGAGTACGACCTGCAGACCGAGTACAACCAGTTCACGCGCCCGCCGGGAAGTCGCGACGTGCGGGTCACCGGCGAGCGCGTGCACCTGCTGGGGTCGCTGTCGCTGCCGCTGCGCGACTCGTACGGGTGGCTCACGCCGCGTCTGGCGCTGAACGCCGCGAGCTACCGCACCGACCAGCCGATGGACGACGCGCGCACGCGCGCCACGCGCGTGGTGCCCACGCTCAGCGTCGACGGCGGGCTGGTGTTCGAACGCGACGTGCACTGGCTCGGCCGCGACCTGCGCCAGACGCTTGAGCCGCGCGTCGTGTACGCGAACACGCCGTACCGCGACCAGTCGGCGCTGCCGCTGTTCGACGCGGCGCCGAAGGACTTCAACGAGGTCTCGATCTACAGCGACAGTCCGTTCACCGGCATCGACCGCGTCGCCGACGCGCACCAGGTGACGGCCGGCGTGGCCACGCGCCTGCTCGAGCGTGCCAGCGGCGTCGAGCTGATGCGCTTCGCGCTGGTGCAGCGCTACCTGCTGAGCGACCAGCTGATCAGCGCCGAGGGCGAGCCGCTGACGCAGCGCGTGTCGGACCTGCTGCTCAGCGGCTCGGCAAGGGTCGCGCCGGGACTGGCGGTCGAAGTGTCGGCGCGTTACAGCCCGAACATCGAGCGCACGATGCGCTCGGTCATCGGGGCGCACTACACGCCGGGGCCGTTCCGCACGCTCAGCGCGCGCTACAGCTACGCGCGCAGCCTCGCCGAGCAGCTCGAACTGGGCTGGCAGTGGCCGGTGTTCGGCGGCCCCGAGCGCGGCGCGCGCGTGAGCGGCGACGCGTGCCGCGGCTCGCTGTACGCGGTGGGCCGAGTCAACTACAGCCTGCGCGACAGCCGGCTCACCGATTCGCTGGTCGGCGTCGAGTACGACAAGGGCTGCTGGATCGCGCGCGTGGTGGCCGAGCGGCTGTCGACCGGGCGCAGCGAGGCGACCTCGCGCGTGACGCTGCAGCTCGAGCTGGTCGGGCTGTCGCGGCTGGGCTCGAATGCGCTTCGCGTGCTGAAGGACAATATCCCCGGATACCGCATGCTGCGCGAGGCGAGCCCGCTGGCGCCCCCCGACCCCGTTGCCTATGAATGAGCTCACCGTCCGCAAGCCCGCCGGCCGCACCCTGCGCGCGGCCGCCGGCGCCGCCGCCTTGGCGCTGGCGATGTCGGCGGCGGCGCAGTCGCCGACGCGCAGCTCGCCGCGCACCGCCGACTACATCGTCGCCGTCGTCAACCAGGAACTGGTCACCGCGGTCGAGGTCGACCAGCGCCTGGCGCGCGTGCGCGACGGCGCGGCACGCGGCAACGCGACGCTGCCGCCGCCGGCGCAGCTGCGCCAGCAGGTGCTCGACAGCCTGATCGACGAGCGCGTCGTGCTCAGCCACGCGCGCGACACCGGGGTGCGCATCGACGACGCCGAGGTCGAACGCGCGCTGGCCAGCGTGGCGCTGCAGAACCAGATCCAGCCGGCGCAGCTGCGCGAGCGTGTCGAGCGCGAAGGCCTCGATTTCAACCGCTTCCGCGCCAACCTGCGCGACCAGCTGCTCGTCGAACGCGTGCGCGAGCGCGAGGTGCAACGGCGCATCAGCGTGACCGACGGCGAGATCGACGCCTTCCTCGCCGAGCAGCGCGGCGCCGCCGCGGCGCAGGTCGAGCTCAACGTGGCGCAGATCCTGGTGCCGGTGCCCGAACAGGCGAGCGAGGCGGTCCAGGCCGAGCGCCGTGCGCGCGCCGAAGCGGCACTGGCGCGGGTGCGCGGCGGCGAGGACTTTGCCGCGGTCGCGCGCGAGGTGTCGGAGGACGGCAACCGCGAACGCGGCGGCGAGATCGGGATGCGCCCCGCCGAGCGGCTGCCGACGCTGTTCGTCGATGCGGTGCGCACGTTGCAGCCGGGCGCCGTCGCCCCCCAGGTGCTGCGCAGCGGCGCGGGCTTCCACGTGCTCAAGCTCGTCGAGCGGCGCGACGCCGGCGCGTTCAGCGTGACGCAGACCCGCGCGCGTCACATCCTGCTGCGCCCGAGCGCGCGCGGCGGCAACGCCGGGGCACAGCGCCAGCTCGCCGAACTGCGCCGCGCGATCGTCGCCGGCGAACGCCGCTTCGACGACGTCGCCCGCGAGGTGTCCGAGGACGGCTCGGCGGCGCAGGGCGGCGACCTGGGCTGGACTTCGCCCGGCAGCTTCGTGCCCGAGTTCGAGGAGGCGATGAACGCGCTGCCGCCGGGCGGCGTCTCCGAGCCGCTGGTCTCGCGCTTCGGCGTGCACCTGATCCAGGTGCTGGAGCGGCGCAACGTCGACCTCGAGCCGCGCCAGCTGCGCCAGCTCGCCGCCAACGCGCTGCGCGAGCAGAAGTACGAGCAGGCCTACCGCGACTGGGTGCGCGAACTGCGCTCGCAGGCCTACGTCGAGCTGCGCGACGCGCGATGAGCGGCGTCGGCGGGTCGCCACCGCGGTGAGCCGGCACGTCGCGCGCAAGCGCTTCGGCCAGCACTTCCTGGTCGACGCCGGGGTGATCGCCGCGATCGTCGACGCCATCGACCCGCGGCCCGGCCAGGCGCTGGTCGAGATCGGTCCCGGTCTGGGCGCGATGACCGCGCCGCTGCTCGCGCGCTGCGGCGCGCTGACGGTGATCGAGCTCGACCGCGACCTCGCGGCGCGACTGCGCGCGCGCGTCGGGCTGACGGTGGTCGAGGCCGACGTGCTGCAGGTCGACTTTGCGGCGCTGGCGCGCGAGCGGGCGCAACCGCTGCGCGTGGTCGGCAACCTGCCGTACAACATCTCGACGCCGATCCTGTTCCACCTGCTCGGCGCGGTCGGGCATGTCGTCGACCAGCACTTCATGCTGCAGAAGGAGGTCGTCGAGCGCATGGCCGCGGCGCCGGGCGGCAAGGACTACGGCCGGCTGTCGGTGATGCTGCAGTGGCGCTACGCGATCGAGCCGGTGCTCGAGGTGCCGCCGCAGGCGTTCGACCCGCCGCCGCGCGTCGACTCGGCGGTGGTGCGCATGCGCCCGCTGCCGCAGCCGCCGGCGGTCGACGCGGGTCGGCTCGGCGAGCTGGTCGCGGTGGCGTTTTCGCAGCGCCGCAAGCTGCTGCGCCACACGCTGGGCCGCTGGCTGGCCGCCCACGGCGCCGGCGACGGCTTCGACCTGCAGCGCCGCGCCGAGGAGGTGCCGGTGGCCGAGTACGTCGCGCTGGCGGCGCGCCTCGGCGGCCGCTGAGGCGCCGCGGGGCCGCACCGGCCAACGACGACGGCGGCCCGAGGGCCGCCGTCGTCGTTCAGCGCGTGCGAGGCACTACGCGGCGTTGAGCCACATCGCGGTGTCGAACGCGCTCGACATCTTCGGCATGTTCATGCCGAAGTTGGGGTTCGCGCCGTTCTTCGGCACGGCGATCTTGGCCGCCGGCTTGATCGCGCTGTTCTGGGCCACTTCCGTCGCCCGCTCCCATGACCCGATTTCCTGGGAGCGGGCTACCGAAAAGAATAGAAACACCTGAATGGGACTCGTCGCTCGGCCCAGAAGTCGGCGGCGTCGCGGAACACGTCGAGCAGCTGCTCGCGGGCCTCGCGGTCGAAGCGCGCGTTGTCGGGCAGTTGGTCGAGCACCACGACGAACCCGGTCTGCGGTCCGGCCTTGTGCACCAGGTCGGTCATGCAGTCGTACAGCGCGTCGAGGTTCTTCCCGAAGTGCGCCGGGAACAGGAACGACTGGGCGATCTGCTCCAGCACATCCTGCTTGGACTGCGCCTCGCCGAGGTTGGCGTACAGGAAGTGCTGGCCTTCGTGCTGCGCGGCCTGGGACAGGTCATCCACCCTGTAGGCGCGTATCGCCTGCACGATGTTGGGTCGCACGGTGTGCAAGAGCATGGTCAAGATCCTCCTGGATCCACGGATGACGAAGGCGGCTCAGTGATCGGCCACGATGCGCGCGAAGCTCGCATAGTGGTCGGCGGTGTAGTAGCAGGCCTGCGGTGCGGTCGGCGCGCGACCGCCGCAGACGATGCGGCGCGCGCCGCGGTCGCGCGCGCCCGGCGTGGGCACGGTGTACTCGCGGTAGAAACCGCGCGACTGCGCCGGCAGCAGGCGTTCGCGGTTGAAGAACGTCGTGCCGTCCCTGCCGTACGGGAACGGCCCGCCGGCCAGGATCAGCCGCTGGGTGTGCTGCGCCTCGGCCGGCAGCGTCGCGAGTGCGACGGTGGGCAACTTGGGCGCCGGTGCACGCTGGCGCGCCTGCGCGCCGCCGGCCAGCAGCGACGCACCCAGCGCCAGCGACAGGACGACGCGACCGACCCCGCCCGCCACCCGGGCCACTCGATCCCCGCGGCTCGCTCGGGCGCCCGCCGGTGAACCCCCGGCCTCGCAGCGAGCGAGCACCGACTTCGGGCGCTGCGGCGGCGACGACGTGGCGAACGGGAGCACGGGCAAACCCTGAGTGAAAACCCTGCATGGTACCGAAACGGGGCCAAAACCTCAACCTGACGACCGCCGCTGAACCTGAGGGCACAGTATCTAAGTGTTTGCTCACATCGTGTTTGTGACTCGTCAATGTGGAAAGCACCGTACGACGCGCTTCGGCGACGCGGCAATGAGCCGCCGTTCGGCGGCCGGGACGTCGGATCACCGCCGCGGTGTCAAGTGGGTGAGCGTTTGCTGACTCGCATGGCGGTGCGGGAGGGGCGATCGGTGGGCGCACCCTGGCCGCTGCCTAGAATCGAGCCGATGCGCCCATCCCGCCCCGCCGCGCCGACGACGACCCCAGCGGCCCTCGGCGAGGCGGGCGGCTCGCGCCGCCGCGCACGGTTCGCCGCAGCGCACCGGCTGCTGGTCGTCGCCGTGCTCGGGTTCGCTTCGGGGTTGCCGCTGGCGCTCACCGGCCAGGCACTGCAGGCCTGGATGACCGTCGATGGACTCGACGTCGCGACCATCGGCTTCCTCAGCCTGGTCGGCCTGCCGTACACGTTCAAGTTCCTGTGGGCGCCGCTGATGGACCGCTTCGACCTGCCCTGGCTGGGGCGGCGGCGCGGCTGGCTGGTGTTCACGCAGCTGGCGCTGGCCGGCGTGCTGTGGGCGCTGTCGCACACCTCGCCCTCGGGGGCGCTGCAGGTGTTCGCCCTGCTCGCGGTGGCGTTGGCGTTCGCGTCGGCGTCGCAGGACGTCGTCATCGACGCCTACCGCACCGACCTGCTGCCGGCTTCCGAACGCGGGCTGGGTTCGTCGCTGAACGTGCTCGGCTACCGGCTGGCGATGATCGTCTCCGGCGGCGTCGCCTTCATCTGGACCGACCCGGCCAACGTCGCCAGCGGCGCCGGCTGGACCTGGCCCGAGGTCTACCGGCTGATGGCCGCGCTGATGGTCGCCGCCGCGGTGTTCTCCGCCGCGCTGCTGCCGCGGGTCGCGCGGCCCGAGATGCCGCCGACGCTGGCGCGCAACGACATCACCGGGTTCTTCGCGGTGGTCGCCGCGGCGGCGGTGGGCTACCTCGTGACGCAGCATCTCTTCGTGCCGTTGTCGGGCGCGCTGCTCGGACCTTGGCTCGAGGGCAGCGCGTTGCCCGAGGCGCTGCGGCGGCGCTGGACCGACCTGCTCGCGCTGCTGATGGGCATCGCGCTGACGCTGCCGCTGGGCGCCTGGGCGGCGCGGCGCGCGCGCTTCGACACGCTGCTCGGCGGTTTGAGCAGCTACTTCAGCCAGGCCGGGGCCTGGGGATTCCTGGCGTTCATCGTGCTCTACAAGCTCGGCGACGCCTTCGCCGGCTCGCTGATGACGCCGTTCCTGCTGAAGGCGATGGCCTACAGCTCGGCCGAGGTCGGCGTCGTCAACAAGGTCATCGGACTGTGGCTGACGATCGGCGGCGCGCTGCTCGGCGGCGCGCTGATGTTCAAGCTCGGGCTGTGGCGTGCGCTGATGCTGTTCGGCGTGCTGCAGATGGCGAGCAACCTGGGCTTCTGGTGGCTCGCGGTGAACGGGCGCGGCGTGCTGCCCGGGTTGGCGTTGCCGGCGTTCGACTGGGGCTTCGTGTCGCTGGCGCAGGCCACCCAGGTCGACGGCGGGCTGCTGATGGTGATCGCGTTCGAGAACCTGTCGGGCGGCATGGGCACCGCGGCCTTCGTCGCGTTCCTGATGAGCCTGTGCAATCAGCGCTTCACCGCCACGCAGTTCGCGCTGCTCAGCGCGTTCGCGTCGGTGGGGCGCGTGTGGGTCGGGCCGCTGGCCGGCGTCCTCGCCGAGAGCATCGGCTGGCCGACCTTCTTCGTCGTCAGTACCGTCGCCGCGCTGCCGGCGCTGGTGCTGCTGTGGGTGCTGCGCGCGCCGGTGCGCGCGCTCGAGGTCGACCCGGCCAGCGCCGGGCGCACCGACGATTGACGCCGCTGCGCCGCACCCCCGGGGGAACCCCCGCGGGTCGGCGCCGGTCCGAAGGGCGATGAGCACCGAGACGTTCCGCACCGATGCCGCGCTGCGCCGCGTGCACCACGCCGACGGCTGTCGCTGTGCGCTGCACACGCGGCGCGGATTCGCCGCAGGACTGGCCGCGACCGCCGCCTGGCCGGCGCTGGCGCAGGGTAGCGAGGGCGTGAGCGGCGAGGTCGGCCGCACCTCGCGCTTCGCGCACCTCGTGCCGGCCGAGCAGGTCGAGCGCGCCGCGGCGGCCCAGTACATGCAGGTCACCCGCGAGGCGGCGCAGCAGCGCGCGCTGGCTCCGGCGAACCACCCGCAGGTGGTGCGGCTGCGTGCCATCGCGCAGCGCATCGTGCCGTACACCGCACCGTGGAACCCGCGTGCGCGCCAGTGGCAGTGGGAGGTCAACCTGCTCGGCAGCGAGCAGGTCAATGCGTTCTGCATGCCCGGCGGCAAGATCGCGTTCTACTGGGGCCTGCTGCACCGGCTGCAGCTCGACGACGACGAGGTCGCGGCGATCATGGGCCACGAGATGGCGCACGCGCTGCGCGAGCACGCGCGCGAGCGCATGGGCAAGACCGCGGCCACGCGCATCGGCGCCGGCGTGCTGTCGTCGCTGCTCGGCCTCGGCGCCGCCGGCGACACGCTGCTGGGCATGGGCGGGCAACTGCTGACGCTCAAGTTCAGCCGCGACGACGAGAGCGAGGCCGACCTGGTCGGCCTGGAACTGGCCGCGCGCGCCGGCTACGACCCGGCCGCCGGCGTGTCGCTGTGGCAGAAGATGACCGCGCGCGGCCGCGGCGCGCCGCCGCAGTTCCTGTCGACGCACCCGGCGGGCGAGACGCGCATCCGCGACATCGAGGCGGTGCTGCCGCGCGTGCGGCCGTTGTACGAGCGCGCCGCGAAGCCGCCGCGGCGGTACGGGCCACCGCCGAAGGCGTGAGCCGGCGCGGCGCACCCGGCCGCCGCTCCCCCTAGGTCGTGGGACCCGGTGCCCGGTCGGTGATCGGAGGGATGGCGCGCGGGCGCCGCGCTCATCAGAATCGATCGCATGGCAGCCGACACGAGCGTCGACGTCACGACGGGCCGGCCGTTCGCGCATCCGTGGCTGGAGGCATCGCGGGCGCGTCGGGTGGTGCTGTTCGCCGACGTGGTCGAGTCGGTGCGCCTGCTCGACTTGCACGAGGACGACGTGCTGTCGCGCTGGCTGCGCTACGTCGACACCGTGCGCACCCAGGTGCTGCCCACGCACGGCGGACGGCTGGTGCGCACCGCCGGCGACGGGTTGCTGATCGAGTTCACCAGCGTCGCCCCTGCGATCGCCTGTGCGCTCGCCATGCAGCGCGCGATGGCCGGGTTCAACGAGGGCTGCGCCGCCGACGCGGCGATCCAGCTGCGCATCGGCGCGCACGTGGCCGACGTCGTGGTCGAGGAGCACGACCTGCTCGGCTCCGGGGTCAACCTCGCCGCGCGCCTGTCGACGCTCGCGCGCCCCGGCGGCATCGTCGTTTCGGCCCAGGTGCGCGACGGGTTGATCGACGGCTTCGACGCCGAGATCGAAGACCTGGGCGAGTGCTACCTGAAGCATTTTGACGCGCCGGTGCGTGCCTTCGCCGTGGGCAGGCGCAGCGCCGAGCCGCTTTCGCACGCGGCACCGCTCGCGCCGGTGCTGGCGATCGTGCCGCTGCACGTGGCCGGCGTCGGTGGCCCCGACGGCGTGCTGCCCGAATGGGTCGCCGAAGGACTGATCGCCAGGCTGTCGCGGCACGGCGGCCTGCGCGTGCTGTCGTCGCTGTCGACCGTCGCCCTCGGTCGCCGCGGCGTGGGCGGCGGCGCGGCCGGCGAAGTGCTGCGCGCCACCTACGTGGTGACGCTGCGCACCCTGCACATCGGCCAGCGGCTGCTGCTGTGCTGGGAACTCGTGGGCGCCGGCGACGGCACCGCGATCGCGGCGCATCAGCTGCAGACCACGGTCGACGCGCTGCTGGCCGACGACGGTGCGGTGCTCGACGCGATCGCTGCCGAGGTCCTGTCGGCGATCGACGCCGAGCACTTGCGGCGCGTGGAGCAGTTGCCGCTGCCCAACCTCGACAGCTACGCGATGCAGGCCGGCGCCGTGGCGTACATGCACCGCGCGTCGCGCGACTGTTTCGAACGCGGCCGCGAGCTGCTCGAGGCGCTGATCGAACGCCATCCGCGCCAGGCCGCACCACGCGCCTGGCTGGCCAAGTGGCACGTGTTGCGCGTCACGCGCGGGCTGTCGCGCGACCTGGCGTCGCAGGCGCGCCAGGCGCTGACTCTGACCGGCCGCGCCGTCGACCTCGAGCCCGACAACTCGTTGGCGCTGGCGGTCGAGGGTTTCGTGCGCTGCCACATGCTTCGCGACTTCGACAGCGCGCAGGCGTGCTGCGAACGTGCGCTCGAGGTCAACCCGAACGAGCCGCTGGCATGGCTGTTCAGGTCGGTGGTGCATGCGTTCAACGGCGAAGGCGACCGCGCCGTCGCGGCGGCCGAGCGCGCGCTGTCGCTGTCGCCGCTGGACCCGATGCGCTACTACTTTCAGTCGCTCGCCGCGACGGCCGAACTGTCGGCGGGCCGCTACGAGCAGGCACTGGCGCGGGCGCGGCAGGCGCTGAAGGGCAACCGGTTGCATTCGTCGACGCTGCGCGTCATCGCCATCTCGCAGGTGCGACTCGGCCGGGTCGACGCCGCGCGCGAGGCGATGCGCACGCTGCGCGAACTCGAGCCGGACCTGACCGCGCGGGCCTATCTCGAGCGGTTCCCGCCGACGGCCCGCGAGACCGGCGGGGCCTGGGCGCAGGCGCTGTGCGAGGCCGGCCTGCCGGCGGCGTGACCGACCCCACCTACCGAGTCAGAGGAGCCACCCATGTCCGCACTCGCCGCCGCGTCGTTCCAGGGGGGTGCGGGAGGCGCCGGTGGCGCCGGGGGCGCGGGCGGCGCAGGCGGCGCGGGCGGCGCGGGTGGTGCCGGTGGGGCCGGTGGTGCGGTCAGCGGCTCGCTGGGCGACGCGTTCGCGAACCCGATCATGATGGACGCGTTGCTGCGCTCGCGCGACGCCACCGTCGACGTGCACGACACGCAGCGCAGCGCGACGGTGCAGCCGGCGGTCGACGCCGCGGCGTCGATGCTGCGCTGGGAGCCGTGGGTGCGCGCGCATGTCGCGTTGCACGAACTGCTCAGCCCGCTGGTGTTCCAGCCGGTGCCTGTCGCCGCGGTGGCCAGCGGCCTGAAGCTGTGGTGGGGCGTCGCGGCAGCCGCCGTCGCGGCGGGCGACCCGCCCGGCGCGGTGGCCTGGTATCCGGTGGTCGAGATCACGCGTCCGCCGACGTCGACCTTCGAGGCCCAGACCGGCCTCGTGCTCGACTGGGCCGAACTGCGCGAGGAACGGCTGACCGAGATCCTCGCGCAGATCGACCCGCAGTACGCGTTCTGGGCGTCGGTGCTCGGCATGCGTGCCGACCGGCACCGCCACACGATGGAGCTGATCAACGTCGCGCTGCAGCTGTCGGTCTACGTCGAAATGCGCTTCAAGCACGCACTGGGGTGCTGGCGGCCGTGCGACCTGTCGGCGCAGGTGCAGCCGCTGATCACCACGCCGGGGCACGGCAGCCTGCCCAGCGGGCATGCGACGCAGGCCTACGTGGTCGCCGAGGTGCTGCGCGCGCTGCGCGGCTGGGGCGTGCTGCACCCCCGCGACGAGCAGTTGCAGCGGCAGGCGGCACGCATCGCGACCAACCGCGTGGTCGCGGGCGTGCACTTTCCCGTCGACAGCCTCGCCGGCCGGCTGCTCGGGCAGACGCTGGGCGAGTACTTCGTCGCGCGTTGTCGCGCCGACGGGCCGGTGTGGAAGCCGCGTCGCTTTGACGGCGCGGCGGTGCCTCCGCAGGAGGACCTCGAGCCCGCGGCGCAGTCGCTCGGCGACGGCCGCTCGGCGACGGCGACGCCGTACTACGTCGTCGGCCAGCCCTTCGGCGTGCCACCGCCCAACGCGCTGCTGCGCGGGGTCTGGGACCGCGCCGCCGGCGAGTGGAGCTAGCCGTGCCGTGGGCACCGCCGGCCCAGGGGCCGTTCGTCGACTGGGCCGCACCGGCGCCGCTGGACGATGTCGATCCGTACCTCGTCTGGGCGGCGGCGACCGACTTCGCCGACTACGGCGGCGTGCCCGTCGGCCAGGTGCCGGCGCTGGTCGAACTGCACGTCGGCAGCACCGGCGCCGACCTGCGCGCCGCAGGCGGCACCGAGGTCAGCGTCCCGGCGGCGTACGTGCACTCGCGCCTGTGCGCGGTGACCATCGGCGCCGGCTTCCTCGCGCGGGTGCGCACCCATGCACCGCTGCACGCCATCGTGCGGCGTGTCGAGCTGGGCATGCCGGTGACGCCGGGCGGCCAGGCCTTGGCGCCGCCCGGTGCGCCGTCGCCGCCACCGCCGCCGTCGCCACCCGGGCGCTGCGTGCTCGGCGTCATCGACGACGGCTGTGCCTTCGCGCATGCCGGCCTGCGCGTGTGGGACGCGGGGCGCTGGCGCACGCGGGTGGCGTCGATCTGGGACCAGGACGCGGCGTCAAGCGCCTTCGGGCCCGCCGCCGCGCCGCCCGAGTTCGGATACGGGCGCGAGGCGTCCGCCGCGGCCCTGGACGCGTGGATGCAGGCGGCGACCCGAGGTACCGCCCTCGACGAGGATTCGTGCTACCGGCGGGCGGGCTACGAGCCGGTGCTGCGACGAGGCGCCACCCATGGCATGCACGTGCTCGATGTCGCCTGCGGGCCGACGGCCCCGGCTGCGCGGCTCGCGCCCGGGCGCAGGCCGTCCCGCGGTCCGGCGTCCGACTGCGACATTGTGTTCGTGCAACTGCCCCGAACGGCGCTGCGCGACCCCACCGGCGGATGGCTCGCCGCCCAGGTCGTCGACGGCATCCGCTACGTGCTCGCGCGGGCCCCGGCCGGAGCGACGCGCGTCGTCGTCAACGTCAGCTACGGTTCGCGTGTCGGGCCGCACGACGGCACCGCCACGCTCGAGGCTGCGATGCTGGAACTGCTGCACGCGCACCCGACGTTGCACCTGGTGCTGCCGGCGGGCAACTTCTTCGACGACCGCGCGCAGGCGCGACTGGACCTGGCCGTCGACGAGCCGCGCTCGCTCGAGTGCTTCGTCCCGCCCGGGTCGGAGCTGCCGGTGTTCGTCGAGGTCTGGCTGCCCGCCGGGGCCGACCCGGCGTCGTTGAGCCTGGTCGTGACCCCGCCGGGACGGCCGCACGGGGGCAGCCCGCCGGTCGCAGTGGGCCAGTGCGTCGTCTGGCCCGCGTCGGCCGCGCCGACCTGCACCGTGGTGTACCCGCGCCGGTCGGCGCTCGGCACGCTCGGCACCTGCGTGCTGGTCGTCATCGGCAGCACCGCGCAGCGCGGCGGTGGCCGGCCCTGCGCGCCCGCCGGCCGGTGGGGCCTGACGTTCAACGCCAAGGCCGCGATGTCGCTGCGCGCCTACGTCGCGCGCAGCGACGCTGACTTCGGCATGCCCCAGCGCGGCGGCCGGCCCTGGTTCGTGCCCGACGCCGGCTACGACCCGCGGCGCCACCTGCGTGCGGCACGCGACGACCTGGGCGCGAGCGCCGTGCTGCGGCGCGGTGCGCTGGCCTGGACCGCGGTGCACGAGCGCCTGCACGTGGTCGGCGGCTATCGCGCGCGCACGCTGTGGCCGGCCCCGTCGCCCGAGCAGTGTCACCCGACGTACGCGTCGGCCGGGCCGACCGCCACCGGCGGGGGCGTGCCTTCGCTGGCGCTTCCCAGCGACGAGAGCGTCGTGTTGCGCGGCATCCGCGCCGCGGGCACGCGAGGTGCCGCGACGCTGCGCCTGGTCGGCACCAGCACCGCGGCGCCGCAATGGGCGCGACACCTGGTCGGCGCGGGTGCGCCGGCCGCCACGCCGCCGCCGGGGCCGCCGGGACAGGCGGCGTCTTTCTTCGGCGCCGGGCTGGTGGCGCCGCCGTAGCCGTCGGGGCGGCTCACCAGCGCGGCGGCAGCGGACGGCGCAGCTGCCACTGGCGCGCGTCGGGCAGCAGGTAACCGCCGCGCTCCAGGTCCTTCACCAGCCGGCTGACCATCTCGCGCGAACACCCGATGTGCTGCGAGATCGCCTTGTGCGTCGGCCGCGGGGCGATCAGCGCGCCGCCTTCGGGCAGCGGCACGGCCATCGACAGCAGCAGTTCGCGCAGCCGACCGTAGACGTCGTTGAGCGCCATCTGCCGCGTCGACAGGGTCGCCGCGCGCGCGCGGCGGATCACCTTGGCCAGCAGCTCGAACGCGAATGCCGGGTGCTCGGCGATGAACGCCTCGAGGGTCGCGCGCGAGACGACGATGCACGTGCTGCGCTCGAGCGCCTCGACGCTGGCCGAGCGCGGCCCGCCGTCCAGGCTCATCTCGCCGACGTACTCGCCCGGCCCGTACGTGCCGTAGGTGACTTCCCGGCTGCCGTCGGCGCTGCCGGAGTACGCGCGCAACCTGCCGTCGAGCACGATGTACAGCGTGTCGCCGCAGTCGCCTTCCTCGATCAGCAGCCGGCCCCTGGCATAGCTGCGCGCGACGCCGCGCGCCGCGAGTTCGCGCAGGGCGTCGCTGGCGCCGGGCAGGTCGGGCAGGTCGGGCATCGCGGGCGGTGCGTTGCCCCGATCGTAGCGGTCGGGGCGCACCGCGTCCGCTCAGTGCCGCAGCGCATTGACCATCGGCGGCAGCGCCGCGACCAGCCGCACCAGCGCGGTGATGCTGGCTGCGCCGGTCTTCTCGCGGATCGCGCCGATCTGCGTGCGCACCGTCGACAGCTTGACGCCCTGCTCGGCGGCGATGTCGCACGGCGCGGCGCCGGCGCCCAGCGCCGCGAGCACGCGCGTCTCGGCCGGCGTCAGCTCGTGCGTGCGTGCGAAGTGCTGCAGCGCCAGGCCCTCGCACACGCTGGCCTTGCCCAGCAGCAGCGCCGCGACGCCCGGCGCCACCGGCACCAGCGCGGCGTGCCGGTGCTCGTCGTGGCGGCCGATGTCGACCAGCCGGCGCAGGCCGCGCGCGGCGGCGGCGCGCAGCGCGTCGCCGAACAGCGTGGCCAGGCGCGCATCGCGGGCGTGCAGGCGCTGCCCGTCGAACACCAGCGCGTCGCCGGCCTCGAGGCGCCGGCGCGCCTGGTGGTTCATGTGCAGCACGCGCGCTTCGGCGTCGAGCAGCGCGATGCCGTAGTCGACTTCGTCGAGGGCGCCGGCCAGCAGGTGTCCGAGCGGGGCGTCGGTCGGCGCGCCGGCAGGGGCGGGGGCGGCGGTGGTCGGCAGGTCGTGCACGGTGGTTCTCCTGGATCGGTGGCCGGCGAAGGCGGCTGCCGTGCACGAAAGATAGGAGCCGGCGCCTGCCGGCACGGGTGAATCGGCACGCCGCAGTTGTGCGGTATTCACCTCGCCGCCGGCACGCCGGTCAGCGCGACGCCAGCCTCGCGGCGCCCGGCGTTTGCTGCGTGAGCGCGGCGACGACGTCGCGCGCGCACTGCGCGCGTGCCGCACGATCGGCGACCGCGTCGCACGCGGCGACGAGTTCGAGCACGTGCGGCTCGGCCGGCAGCCAGTGACGGGCGCCGGCGCGGTCGAACAGCGCCAGCACGCCGGCGAGCACGGTGGTGCCTGCCAGCGTGGCGGCTGCGGCGGCGGCGATGCGATGCCGGCGGTCGAGGCGGTGGACGATGGCGTTCGACATGGTGCGCTCCGTGGGTGAGGGGCGCTGCCAGCATGCGGCGGCGCCGCGGGGCGGGCATCGTCTCGACGGGGGACGCACCCGGCGCGGGGCGCCGCGTGCAACGCCGCGTCGTCCATGCGAAGGATCGGCGAGGTGGGGCCTCCGTCGTTCGCATGACGGGGTCGGCGCGCAGCGCGCCTACCTTTGGCGGCATGGGTCGCGCCTCCAGGCATCCGGTGCAGCCCACCTTCAGCCAGGGATGTCGTCAAGGGGAATCTGATGAGCAAGCTCCATATCACCGCCGTCGCTCTGGCCGTCGTCGTCGCCGGCGCCGCGGCCCGGGCCGAATCCGAAGCGGGCGCCCTCACGCGCCAGCAGGTGGCGGCCGAACTCGAGCAGGCGCGCGCAGCCGGCACGCTGCACGCGTTCATCGGCGAGGACAGCGGGTCGTTCCACCTGTCGCGCACGGCCGCCGCCGCAGCCGCGTCGCGCGCGCAGGTCGTCACGGCGCTGCGCGACGCCCGCGCCGACGGCACGCTCGGTGCGATGAACGGCGAAGACAGCGGGTCGTTCCACCTCGCGCGCACCGAGCCGGCGGGCACGCTGACGCGCGCCGAGGTGCGCGCCGCCGTCGCGGCGGCGCGTGCCAGCGGCGAGCTGGACGCGATGAGCGGCGAGGACAGCGGCGCGTTCTACATGACGCACCGCAACGACCGCGCCGAGGCCACGCGCGCCTACGCCGGGTCCGCCGGCGAACGCGCCGTCGTCGCCGGCCGCGCGCGTTGAGGGCCGCGCCAGCGAAGCGCCCGTGGCGCCCGGGCCACCGCAGGCGGCGGCCTGCCTCGGGCCACGGGGCCACGCCGGGACGGCCCCGGCGTGGCTCGATCCGCACGGGTGCCCGCAGCCCGGCTGCAGCCGGGTGGTGGGGGCTTCAGGTGCCGCCGACGTACGGGTTGTGGCGCCGCTCCTCGCCGAACGTGCTCTCGGGTCCGTGGCCGGGGACGAACACGGTGTCGTCGCCCATCGGCCACAGCCGCTCGACGATGCTGGCGATCAGCTGGTCGTGGTTGCCGCCGGGGAAGTCGGTGCGGCCGATCGAGCCGGCGAACAGCACGTCGCCGACGAAGCAGCGCTTCGCGCCGGCGCTGTGGAACACCACGTGGCCGGGCGTGTGGCCGGGGCAGTGGCGCACCTGCAGCGTCTCGTCGCCGATCGTCACCGCGTCGCCGTCGGCCAGCCAGCGCGTCGGTGCGAAAGGCTCGGCGCGCGGGAAGCCGAACATCTGGCTTTGCTGCGGCAGCGCGTCGATCCAGAACTGGTCGCCCGGGTGCGGGCCGATCACCGGCAGCGCGTCCTCGCGCGCCAGCGTGCCAGTGGCGCCGGCGTGGTCGATGTGCGCGTGGGTGAGCCAGACCGCGCGCAGCGCCACGCCCAGCCGCGCGACGGCCGCGCGCAGGCGCGGCAGGTCGCCGCCGGGGTCGACGATGGCGGCGTCGTTCGTGCGGTCGCACCAGACGATCGAGCAGTTCTGGGCGAACGCGGTGACGGGGACGGTGAGGTAGCGCAGCATCGGTGCGGTCGGTCGGCGTGGTCGGCCCGCACGATACCAAGCTGCGGGTCGCGGCGCGCGACGCGCCGTGCCGCCCGGCGTGCGGGGCCCGGGGCGTCCGCGGCGGCGGCGCGCTTGTATATTCCCGCATGATTGAAAAGGCATCGACGCGCTCGCCCCACGGCGGGCCGGTCCGACTGCGCGTCAGCCGAGGAGCCGCCCCATGCACGCGTTGCGACAACTCGACCCGCCGTCGGCCCTGACCCACCTCGAGCAGGGCGCGCTGCTGATCGACGTGCGCGAGCGCGGCGAGGTCGCGCGGCTGGCGTTCGACGTGGCCGGCGTGGTCAACCTGCCGCTGTCGGAGTTCGCGCGGCGCCACCCCGAGCTGCCGCGCGACCGCGAGCTGATCCTGGCATGCGCCAGCGGCGCGCGCAGCTTCCAGGCGATGCAGTTTCTCGTGCACCACGGCCACACGCGCGTGGCCAACCTGCACGGCGGCATCGGCCTGTGGCGGCTGCACGGGTTGCCGGTGGCCGAGGGCTGAGTTCGGGCCTCGGCGGCGCGAGCTCAGCGGCGCTCGAGCACCAGGGCGAGTTCGTAGCCGATGCCCGGGTGCGCGACGCGAGGGTACGGCGGCGGCGGCCAGCGCCACGCCGGCTCGGGCGCCAGCGCGCGCACGCTGTGCACGTCGAGGTGGTACGGCGGTCCCTCGATGCGACCGTCGGCGGTGCTGTCTCGGCGGCACTGCATCGCCAGCAGCAGCAGGCGGCCGCCGGGGCGCAGCCAGCGGTGCAGTTGCTGCGCGTACGCGGCCCAGCGGTCGGGGTGCAGCGCGCACCAGCAGGTCTGGTCGTAGACCGCGTCGAAGGGTTGCGGCGGCTGCCACTGCAGCGCGTCGGCGGTGACCAGCGCCGCCTCGACGCCGGCGTCGGCGAGCCGCCGCCGTGCCAGCGCAATGGCCGCCGGCGCGTAGTCCAGCCCGGTGACGTCGCAGCCGAGCGCGGCGATCGCGGCCACGTCGTGCCCGCTGCCGCAGCCGGGCACCAGCACGCGCTGGCCGGCAGCCAGCAGCCCGTCGGCGCCCCAGCGTGGGATCTGCGGGCCCGGCTCGCCGCGGTCCCACGGCGTCTGCCCGCGCTCGAAGCGCTGCTGCCAGAAGTCCCGGTCGGGGCCGCTCATCGGCGCATTGTCGCCGCGCGCGCCGGCGCTCGCCGCGACAATGGCCCCCATTCCCGCGAGGCCCGTGTCCATGACCCTGTCGTCCCCCCCGTTCGTCGCGCCGGCCCGGTTCGACGATGCCGACGCCGCGCTGGCGCAGGTGCGCTCGATCTACGACGCCGCGGTCGCCCACCTGCGCCAGGCGCTGCAGCGCCACGTCGCCGGCGACGAGCCGGTGCAGCCGGTGCGCGCGTGTTACCCGTTCGTGCGCGTGCGCACCGACACCGCGTTTCGCCCCGATTCGCGGCTGGCCTACGGCTTCGTCGCCGGCCGGGGCACCTACGAGACCACGCTCACGCGCCCCGACCTGTTCGCCGACTACTACCGCGAGCAGTTCGCGCTGCTGCTGCGCAACCACGGCGTGGGCCTCGAGGTCGGCACCTCGTCGCAACCGATCCCGGTGCACTTCGCGCTGGCCGACGACGAGACCTTCGAGGGCCAGCTCGCGCCGCAGCGGCGGCAGCGACTGCGCGAGCGGTTCGACCTGCCCGACCTCGCGGCGATGGACGACGGCATCGCCAACGGAACGTACGAGCCCGCGCCCGGCGAGGCGCTGCCGCTGGCCCTGTTCACCGCGCCGCGCGTCGACTACTCGCTGCACCGCCTGCGCCACTACACCGGCACCGCGGCCGATCACTTCCAGAACTTCGTGCTGTTCACGAACTACCAGTTCTACATCGACGAGTTCGTGCGCCTGGGCCACGAGCTGATGGGCGACGCGTCGGCCCCGTCGCGCCTGTTCGGCGACGCGGCGCCCGGCGCCGACCCGGGCTACGTCGCCTTCGTCGAGCCCGGCAACGTGGTCACGCGCCGCGCCGGGCTGTCGCCGCATGGCGACGCGGGCGTGCCGCTGCTGCGCATGCCGCAGATGCCGGCGTACCACCTGGTGCGCGAGGACCGCAGCGGCATCACGATGGTCAACATCGGTGTCGGGCCGGCCAACGCCAAGACCATCACCGACCACATCGCGGTGCTGCGCCCGCACGCGTGGGTCATGCTCGGCCACTGCGCGGGGCTGCGCAACACGCAGCAGCTCGGCGACTACGTGCTGGCGCACGGCTACGTGCGCGAGGACCACGTGCTCGACGAGGAGCTGCCGCTGTGGGTGCCGATTCCCGCGCTGGCCGAGATCCAGGTCGCGCTCGAGCAGGCGGTGGCCGACGTCACCCGGCTGCGCGGCTGGGAGCTGAAGAAGGTGCTGCGCACCGGCACCGTGGCCAGCACCGACAACCGCAACTGGGAGCTGCTGCCGCATTCGGGGCCCGAACGTCGCTTCAGCCAGAGCCGCGCGATCGCGCTCGACATGGAGAGCGCGACCATCGCCGCGAACGGGTTCCGCTTCCGCGTGCCGTACGGCACGCTGCTGTGCGTGTCCGACAAACCCCTGCACGGCGAGATCAAGCTGCCGGGCATGGCCGACCGCTTCTACCGCGAGCGCGTCGACCAGCATCTGCGCATCGGCATGCGCGCGCTCGACATCCTGCGCCGCCAGCGGCTCGAGGCGTTGCACAGCCGCAAGCTGCGCAGCTTCGCCGAGGTGGCGTTCCAGTGACGGGGTCGCGCGGCCGGGCTTTACATCAGTTGACATTCGCCGCGCCCGGCGTTCACGCGCGCCGGCGACGATCGGCCGCGATGGAACCTCGAACCGTGTCCGCCGTGCCGCGCCGGGCCCTGGCCGCCGTGGCGCTCGCCGCGCTGGCCGGCTGCGCGTCGCTGCAGCAGCCCGCGGCGCCGCGCGACGACCCGACGCCGACGGCGTGGACCGCCGCGGCGAGCCACGGCGGCGCGACCGCGCTGGCCGGGTGGTGGGCGCGCTTCGGCGATCCAGTGCTGGCGCCGCTGGTGGCACAGGCGTTGCAGGCCAACGCCGACCTCGACGCGGCGCGCGCGCGGCTGCGCCAGGCGCGCGCGCAGCGCGAGATCGCCGCGGCGGCGCTGTCGCCCACACTCGGCGCCAGCGGCTCGGCGCAGGCCAGCCGCAGCGAAGGCCGCAACACGGCCGAGCAGTACCGCGCCGGGCTCGACGCACGCTGGGAGCTCGACCTGTGGGGAGGCGCCGCGGCCGGCGTGCGCGCCGCCGACGCCTCGGCGCAGGCCGGCGCGCTGACGCTGGCGCACGCGCAGGTGGCCGTCGCCGCCGAAACCGCGCTGGGACTGCTGCAGCTGCGCGGCACGCAGGCGCGCGAGGCGATCGCGCGGCGCAACCTCGAGGTCCAGCTGCAGACGCTGCAGATCACGCAGTGGCGCCACGAGGCCGGGCTGGTCACGCAGCTCGACGTCGAGCAGGCGCGCACCGCCGTGGAGCAGACGCGTGCGCAGCTGCCGGCGTTGGCCGCCGGTGCAGCGCAGACGATGAACGCGCTGGCGGTGCTCACCGGCCGCGCCCCCGGAGCGCTGCACGCCGAACTGGCCGTCGGCGACGCCACCGCGCCGGCCGCGCCGCCGGATCTGGCCGTGGCGGTCCCCGCCGAGGTGCTGCGCCGGCGCGCCGACGTGCAGGCCGCCGAGCGTCAGGTCGCCGCCGCCGCGGCGCGCGTCGAGCAGGCCGACGCGCAACGCCTGCCCAGCGTCTCGCTCGGCGGCTCGATCGGGCTGTCGGCGCTCACGCTCGGCGGCCTGGGCAGCGGCGCCGCGGTGGCCGCGCTGCTGGCCGGCGTCGACCTGCCGGTGCTCGACGGCGGGCGGCTGCGCGCGCAGGTGCGCCAGCAGGAGGCCGCACGCGACGAGGCCGCCGCCGGTTGGCGCGCCACCGTGCTGGCGGCGCTGCAGGAGGTCGAGGACGCGCTGGTGGCACTGCACTCGACGCGCGAGCAACTCGCGGCGCAGCAGGCGGCGGCGAGTTCGGCGCGCTCGGCGGCGACGCTGGCCGAGCAGCGCTACCGCAGCGGCCTGGTCGACTTCCAGAACGTGCTGCAGAGCCAACGCACGCTGCTCGCCGCCGAGGACGCCATCGCCGTCACCGCCACCGCACTGGCCACCGCGCACGTGCGCCTGTACAAGGCGCTCGGCGGCGGCTGGGATCCGTCCGAACCCGAGGCCACCCGATGAGCCCAGCCGACCCCGCCCTGAACGACCTGCTCGGGCCCGAAGGCGCGCCGCGCCGCTGGTGGCAGCGCCGCAGCCTGTGGGCGGCGGTGGTGCTGCTGGCCGCCGGCGCGCTCGCCGCATGGTTCTGGCTCGGCCAGCGCGAGGCGGCCGCGGCGCCCAGGTACCAGACGCAGCCGGTCACGCGCGGCGCGCTGACGGTGACCGTCACCGCCAGCGGCACGCTGCAGCCGATCCGCCAGGTGGCCATCGGCAGCGAGCTGTCGGGCACGGTGGCGCGCGTGCACGTCGACGTCAACGACCGCGTCGCGAAGGGCCAGGTGCTGGTCGAGCTCGACGACGCGCGCCTGCGCGACCAGGTCGCAGGCTCGCGCGCCGCGCTGGCCGCCGCCGAGTCGGCGCTGCAGCAGGCGCGCGCCACCGCCGCCGAGGCGCGCGACACGCTGGCGCGGCTGCGCGACGTGCACCAGCGCAGCGGCGGGCAGGTGCCGTCGGCGGCCGAGCTCGCCGCCGCCGAGGCGGCCGGCGCGCGCGGCGAAGCGACCGTGGCCAGCGCGCAGGCCAACGTGGCGCAGGCGCGCGCGACGCTGAGCAGCAACGAGACCAACCTGCGCAAGGCGGCGATCCGCTCGCCGATCGACGGCGTGGTGCTGTCGCGCGCCGTCGAGCCGGGCAACGCGGTGGCCGCGTCGCTGCAGGCGGTCACGCTGTTCACGCTCGCCGAGGACCTGACGAAGATGAAGCTGCAGGTCAACGTCGACGAGGCCGACGTCGGCCAGGTGCGCGAGCAGCAGGCGGCCACGTTCACCGTCAGCGCGTACGCGAACCGGCGCTACCCGGCGCGCATCGTGCGCGTCGGCTACGGCCCGACGACCAAGGACAACGTCGTCACCTACCTCGCCGACCTCAGCGTCAACAACGACGACCTGTCGCTGCGCCCCGGCATGACCGCCACCGCGACGATCACCACCGTCGAGCACGCCGACGTGATGCGGGTGCCCAACGCGGCGCTGCGCTACTCGCCGTCGGCCGCGGCGCCGGCCCCGCAGGGCAGCAGCCTGGTGACGAGCATGATCCCGCGCCCGCCGCGCACCGGCGGCGCGCGCAGCGCCGGCACCAACATCGCGCAGGTGCGCCAGGTGTGGGTGCTCGACGAGGGGCAGCCGCGCGCGGTGCCGGTGACGCCCGGTGTCACCGACGGGCGCCTGACCGAGGTGACGAGCGACGTGCTGCGCCCCGGCATGGCGGTGATCGTCGGTCAGACGACGGGCGCGGCGAAGTGAGCCAGGCCCCGCGCGCCGCCGCGCCGCGCCACGGCGCCGCGTCCGCCGCGCCGCTGATCGCGCTGCGCGGCGTGAGCAAGGTCTACGGCAGCGGCTCGGCCGAGGTGCGGGCGCTGCGCGGCGTCGACCTCGACATCGCCGAGGGCGAGTTCGTCGCCATCATGGGGCCCAGCGGCTCGGGCAAGTCGACCGCGATGAACATCCTCGGCTGCCTGGACACGCCCACCGCCGGCGCCTACCTGTTCCGCGGCGTGCCGGTGCACCGCCTCGACCGCGACCAGCGCGCGCTGCTGCGCCGCCGCCACCTGGGTTTCGTGTTCCAGGGCTTCAACCTGCTGCCGCGCACCAGCGCGCAGGAGAACGTCGAGCTGCCGCTGCTGTACCGCGGCGAGCCGCGCGCCGCGCGCCACCGTGCGGCGCGCGAGGCGCTGGCCGCGGTCGGGCTGCAGGGGCGCGAGCATCACACGCCGGCGGAGCTGTCGGGCGGGCAGCAGCAGCGCGTGGCGATCGCTCGCGCGCTGGTCACGAACCCCACCGTGCTGCTCGCCGACGAGCCCACCGGCAACCTCGACACGCAGCGCGGGCGCGAGATCATGGAGCTGCTCGCGGCGCTCAACCGCGACCGCGGCATCACCGTGCTGATGGTCACGCACGAGCCCGAGATGGCGGCCTACGCGCGTCGCGTCGTGCGTTTCGTCGACGGGCTCATCGACAGCGACCGCGTGCGGGCGGCGCCGGCCGCGGCGACGGAGCCGCGCTGATGTGGTGGAACACGCTCGGGCTGGCGTTGCGCGAGATCCGGCGCAACCTGCTGCGCTCGTTCCTGACCATCCTCGGCATCGTCATCGGCGTCGCCGCGGTGGTCACGATGGTCACCATCGGGCGCGGCGCCACGCAGGCGGTCTCGGACCAGATCACCAGCCTGGGCACCAACCTGCTGATGGTGCGCCCC
>CAZUBF010000017.1:9167-35824 GCA_964618555.1 uncultured Azohydromonas sp. | reverse complement strand
GACTACCTGTACGGCAAGAAGCGGCTGCGCGAGATCGACCGCCGCATCCGCTTCCTGACCAAGCGGCTCGACGTCGCCGAGGTCGCCGACCCGTCGGCGCACCACGGCAGCGATCAGGTCTTCTTCGGCGCCACCGTGACCTACGCCACCGCGAAGGGCGAGCAGCGCACGATCACCATCAAGGGCATCGACGAGGCCGACAGCCTGGCCGGCGAGGTGAGCTGGATCTCGCCGATCGCGCGTGCGCTGCTCAAGGCGCGCGAGGGCGACGAGGTGCAGCTGGCGACGCCGGGCGGCTTGGAGACGATCGAGGTCCTGCGCGTCGCATACCCCCCGCCCACGCGCTGACCCCCTCGCCGCAGGCGGCGTGTCGAACGCGCCCGAGTCCTCGCCGGCGCTTCAATCGGTCGCCGCGGATCCGGCTTCGCCGGGCCACCAGCGGCGCCCCGTCGAGAGGTCAGCCGCCGGCCGCGGGCGGCGGGTCAAGGCTTGACGCGCTGCACGCGCAGCACCGACGGCGCGCGCTTGAGCGCGCGCAGCACCTCGGCCAGGTGCAGGCGGTCGCGCACCGCGAGCAGCAGCTTGAGGTCGACCGTCTCGCTGGCACGCTCGTCGCCCATGTGGATGTGCGTGATGTCGGCCTCGGCCGCGCTGACGGCGGCGGCGACGCGCGCCAGCACGCCCTTGCCGTTCTCCACCAGCACCTGCACCGCGGTCTCGAACGGCCGCGTCGGCTCCTCGGCCCACTCGACCGGCAGCCAGCGTTCGCTGTCGCGCTCGTACAGCTTCTTGCCGACGCCGCACTCGGCGGTGTGCACGGTCAGGCCCTCGCCGCGGCCCAGGTAGCCGACGATCGCGTCGCCGGGGATCGGACGGCAGCAGCCGGCCATCTGCACCGACGCGCCTTCGCTGCCGTCGATGATCACCAACCCCTGCGTCGGCGCGTTGTCGTCGGCGGCGTAGCGGCCCAGCGTCAGCGTCACCGCGTCGGGGCGTGCGCCGCGCTCGGCCAGCACCTGCGCGACGCGCTTGGCGACGATGGTCGCGATCTTGCGGCCCAGACCGATGTCGACCATCAGCTCGCTGCGGTTGCGGTTGCCGCTCCAGCGCGTGACCTGCTGCCACAGCGCCGAGGCGTCGGCGTCGTTCGGGTCGCCCGGCGGCATCGGCAGGCCCTCGGCGCGCAGCGCCTGCTTGAGCAGCTTCTCGCCGAGCGCGCGGCTCTCCTCGGCCTCCATGTTCTTCAGGTGGTGCCGGATCTTGCTGCGGGCGCGGCCGGTGCGCACGAAATTCAGCCAGCCCGGGTTCGGCTTGGCGCCGGGCGCGGTGACGATCTCGACGACGTCGCCGCTCTTCAGTTCGGTGCGCAGCGCCACCGGCTCGCCGTTGACGCTGGCGGCCACCGTGTGGTCGCCGACGTCGGAGTGGATCGCATAGGCGAAGTCCACCGGCGTCGCGCCGCGCGGCAACGCCAGGATCTTGCTCTGCGGCGTGAACACGTAGACCGCGTCGGGGAAGAGGTCGATCTTCACGTGCTCGAGGAACTCGGCCGAGTCGCGCGTCTCGTCCTGGATGTCGAGCAGGCTCTGCAGCCACATCGAGCCCAGTCGCTGCCCCTCCTTCGGGTCGTGCGCGTCCTTGGCCTTGTACATCCAGTGCGCCGCGATGCCGGCCTCGGCCACCGCGTGCATCGCCTCGGTGCGCATCTGGAACTCGACCGCGGTGCCCAGCGGGCTGACCAGCGTGGTGTGCAGCGACTGGTAGCCGTTGGCCTTGGGGATCGCGATGTAGTCCTTGAACCGCCCGGGCACCGGCTTGTACAGCTGGTGCAGCACGCCCATCGCCTGGTAGCACTCGAGCAGCTCGCCGACGACGATGCGAAAACCGAAGATGTCGTTGACCTGCGCGAAGCTGGTGTGCTTCTCGCGCATCTTGCGGTAGATCGAGTAGATCGTCTTCTCGCGCCCGGCGATCTGCACCTTGATGCGCGCCTTGGCGAACGCGCGTTCGACGTCCTTCTGCACGCGCTCGACGATGTCGCGCCGGTAGCCGCGCGAGCGCTGCACCGCCTTGGCCAGCGCCGCGTGGCGCCAGGGGTGCAGGTGCTCGAACGACAGCTCCTGCAGCTCGCGGTAGGTCTGGTTCAGCCCCAGGCGGTGTGCGATCGGTGCGTAGATGTCCAGCGTCTCGCGCGCGATGCGTCCGCGCTTGTCGGGCGCCATCGCGGCCATGGTGCGCATGTTGTGCAGCCGGTCGGCGAGCTTGACCAGGATGACGCGCACGTCGCGCGCCATCGCCAGCAGCATCTTGCGGAACGACTCGGCCTGCGACTCCTCGCGCGTGTTGAACTGCAGCTTGTCGAGCTTGGTCAGCCCGTCGACGAGGTCGGCGGTGGCGGCGCCGAAGCGCTCGATCAGCTCGGCCTTGGTGACGCCCTGGTCCTCGATGGTGTCGTGCATCAGCGCGGCCATGATCGCCTGCGCGTCGAGCTTCCAGTCGGCGCACTGGCCGGCCACCGCGATCGGGTGCGTGATGTACGGCTCGCCGCTCGCACGGAACTGCCCCAGGTGCGCCTCGTCGGCGAACTTGAAGGCCTCGCGCACCTGCTTCAGGTCGGCCTTCGACAGGTAACCGAGCTTGTCGGTGAGCCCGGCGAAGGACGCGGCTTCCGGCGACTTCTCCGCCGTGCGGCCCAGGCTCAGGCGTGGCAACCCCTGCAGCGCGGACGGCAGCAGTTCGGCGGCCAGCGATCGGATGCCCATGCCCCAATTTAGCAGGCCGCGACGCGCGGCGCCGTGCGGCGGCGCATGGCCGCGCCGGACGCGAAGCAAAACGGGCGCCCGCGGGCGCCCGTCGTCAGGACGTCGGTGCGATCAGATCGGCACGCGGCGCAGCATCTCGACCCCGACCTCGCCGGCGGCGATCTCGCGCAGCGCGGTCACGCCGGGCTTGTTCTTCGTTTCGATCTTCGGCGCGTGGCCCTGGCTGAGCATGCGCGCGCGGTACGTCGCGGCGAGCACCAGCTGGAAGCGGTTCGGGATCTTCTGCAGGCAGTCTTCGACGGTGATGCGGGCCATGGGGGTTCCGGTTCAGATCAGGTCGAGCGCGGCGAACACCTGCGACTTGTTGCGCATCTGTGCAGCGTACTTCAGGCGCTGCGAATGCACGACCGTCTTCAGGTCGAACAGCGCCGTCTCGAAGAGGGCGTTGATTATCACATAGTCGAAGTGGCGAGCGTGGGCGACCTCCTCGCGCGCGTTGGCCATGCGCCGCTCGATGACCTCGGCGCCGTCCTCGCCGCGGCGCAACAGGCGCTGGCGCAGCTCGTCCCAGCTCGGCGGCAGGACGAAGATCAGCACCGCGTGCGCGAACAGCTGCTTGATCTGCAGCGCGCCCTGCCAGTCGATCTCGAGCACCACGTCCTCGCCGGCCGCGAGCCGCCGCTGCAGCTGGGCGCGCGAGGTGCCGTACAGGTTGCCGTGCACCCGGGCCCATTCGACGAACTCGCCGCGCCCGGTCATCGCGACGAAGGTCGGCTCGTCGACGAAGTGGTACTCGCGGCCGTCGCGCTCCTGGCCGCGCGGCGCGCGCGTGGTGTGCGACAACGACACCGACAGGTGCGCGTCGAGTTCGAGCAGCGCCTTGACCAGGCTGGACTTGCCGGCGCCGCTGGGCGCGGCGACGACGAACAGGTTGCCGGGGGTGTCCACGCGCATCGGTCTCGCAGGCGCGGCACGGTGCCGCGCGGTGCGCAGTGTAGCCTCCGCCTTCGCGTCGAGGCGCTACAGCGGGTGCCCCATGGCGTGCAGCCGCTCGACCAGGCGCTTGCGCGTGCCCGGCACGTCGACCAGGCGTTCGCTGCGCAGCCGCGCGATCTCGTCGGCGGTGTAGGGCGCCGTGCCGGGCGGCGTGCTGGGCTGCGCGATGCCGCCGAGCAGCCAGTTCATCAGCGCCGCCACGTCGCCGTCGGCCAGCGGCGTGTGCGACACGCCGGGCACCTTGACGATGAACTCGCGCCCGCCGTCGACCCGCAGGAAGTGGCCGAGCACGCCGCGCATGTCCGGGATGCCCTTGGCCGGTGCGCCGCGGCCGTCCTCGCGGTGGCATCCCGAGCAGTACTGCAGGTAGTTGAACTGCGGCTTGTGGCCGTTCGGCGGCAGCCGCGAGGTGTCGCGCCCGGCATGCGCCGCGGTGGCGGCCAGCACCAGCGCGGCCAGCCCAGTGACTGCGCGCAGGTGCGGCGGTGCGCCGTTGCGCGGCGTCGTCATCGTTCGCTCCCTCTCAGGCCTCGCCGACGATCACCGACAGCGTGCAGTGATACACCGAGCTGTCGCTCGCCATGCACCAGTTGATGTCGTTGTTGACGCCGAGCCGGTAGCCCGGGCGGTCGCCGACGTTGGTGTTGCAGAAGCAGCGCCCGCAGCTGACACGGCCGCAGCAGTCGTAGTAGTTGACGAGGTAGTTCTTGCCGTCGGTCGGGTTCAGGCAGGTGCCCAGCCACGAGACCTTCGAGATCTCGGTGCCCGGCGGGCAGCTGGTGGCGCTGCCGCCGCAGCACGAACACAGGAAGCCGTCGACCGAGCAGTAGCGCCAGTAGTCGCAGTCGTACTCGCCGGGTTGGCGCTTCCTGCCGCCGCCAGCGCCGGCGCCGCCGGCGGCGTGCGCCTGCTGCGTGCGGTCGAACGGCAACACCGGCAGCGCGAAAGCGCCGGCGACGAGCACCCGGCCCACGTGCACCAGGGCGCTGCGCCGCGACGTGCGCTGCGCCAGCGCGCGCGCGCGCCGTTCGGCGACGCGGTCGAGCAGGTCGAACAGGATCTTCATGCGCGCTCCTTCGCGAAGCGGGGTTGGTCGAGGTACTCCTGCACCGAGGCGACGCCCAGCTCGCGCGCGGCGAACAGGCTCTCGAGCTGCTCGCGCGAGTTGACCAGCCCCTTGGCGCGCACCCGCCCGGACTCGTCGATCAGCACCGCGTACGGCAGCTTCGCGACACGGTAGTGCATCCCCAGCTCGGCCGACAGCAGGTACGCGAAGTCGTCGAGCGCGGCGCGGCGACGGAACGTCTCGTGCGCCGGCGCGTCGCCGTCGGAGGCGAGCACGATGTCGAGCCAGCCCTGCTCGGCGACGCGGATCGACTTCAGGATCGGCAACAGCTTCTTGCACACCGGGCAGGTCGGCGACAGGAAGAACAGCAACGTCGCGCGTGGCGCGGTGCCGCCCAGCCGCCGTGTGCCGCCGCCGAGCAGCGGCAGCTCGAACACGCGCGCCTCGTCGCCGACCTTCGGGCCGGTGTCCATCATCAGCGCACCCATCGGCGCGATGCGCTCGTACAGGATGCCGACCTGCCGCGCCAGCGCGATGACGGCGACGAGCAGCGCGAGCACCGCGATCCACAGCAGCACGTTCGACACCAGCAGGGCTTCGTTCACGGCAGTTTCCTCAGCGAATGCAGACGGGGCTGCTGCGCCAGCAGCGTGTTGACCAGCGCCCAGGCGCCGAGCAGGAACAGCGTCGCACCGGTGATCAGCGGCACGTCGACCCACGGCATCAGCGCGCGCTCGGCCGGTGGCAGCGCCACGGCGAGCGCCAGCGCGACGAGCACCGCGTTGCGCAGCACCAGGCCGAAGCCGATCGGCACCTCGGCGTCGCCGCCGCAGCCGCAGTCGATGCCGCCGCGCCCGCGCGCCAGCGCGACGACGACCGCGGCGCTGACCAGCGTCACCAGCAGCGCCGCAGCCACCGCGCCGGCGGTGCGCGTGGCCAGCGGCAGCAGCGCGATGGCGGCCAGGGCTTCGCCCAGCGGCAGCAGCCAGGCGACGGGGCGCAGCGCCGGCGCGGGCAGCAGCTCGTAGTTGGCCAGCGTCTCGCGCCACAGCAGCGGGTCGCGCAGTTTCGACCACGCGCCGCCGAGCAGCAGCAGCGCGATCGCCGCGGCCAGCGCGTGCCCGATCGCCGGGTCGAGCGAAAGCGGCGCCATCGTCGTCGTCACTGCAGCACCAGATACACCGGCGTCTCGCCGACCGGGTCGCTGCGCTGCGCCCTCGACGGCAGGCCGGGGCCGCCGAAGTCGAGCCGCACGATGCGGTTGTCGGCCGCCGACAGCACGTACAGCAGGTCGGGCGCCGAGGTCGGGCCGAAGCTCATCGACAGCGCGGTGTGCCCGGGCAGCCGCCCCAGACGCTGGCGCTTCGCCAGGTCGTAGACCCACAGCTTCGACGCCGGATTCTTGTGGCTGCCCTCGCCTCCGCCTTCGTGCATCGCCACCACCAGACGCTTGCCGTTGGGATCGATCGCGAACAGCTGGAACCCGCCCGGGCGCCAGCCCTGCCGGCGTTCGGTGGCCGACATCAGCGACCACGGCTCGCCGTCGGGCACCAGCGCGGTATCGCCGGGGCGCACCGTGTGCACCCGGCCGGCGAACGAGACGAAGACGAAACGTTCGCCGAGTGCCTCGAAGTGCATGAACACCGGGTCGCGGTCGGCGTCGAAGAAGGCCGGCCCGGCGTGTGTGGCCGCCAGCGCACCGCCGGCGTCGAGGTCGTAGGTGGTCGTCGTGCCGTCTCCGCACACCGTCGAGATGCGCCGCGCGTTGCCCGGCCACGGCAGCACGCCCCAGCAGCCCGGGTTCTCGATCTCGGCGGCGACCCGCCGTGCCTGCATGTCGACGACGGTGATCGAGGTGGCCGGCGTCGCGTTCTGCACGAACAGGAAGCGGTCGTCGGCGCTGACCGCGGTCAGCGCCTTGATCTGCAGCCCCTGCGTGCGCTTGGGCGGGATCTCGATCTCGTGGCTGAAGCCGAGGTCGGCGCTGCGGTAGACCTCGACCACGTCGGTGCGCGTGCCGCGCTGCAGCCGGCTGTGGTAGGTGGTCGCGACGTAGACCCAGCGCCCGTCGCGCGACAGCTGCACCAGCCCGGCGTAACCCGATCCGAGCATCGTGACGAAGCCGAGCTTGCCGCCGTCGAGCAGGTGCATGCGCCCGTCGACGAGGTGGTTCATCGCCGGGTCGCTGAGCCACAGCCGCGGCCCGGTGCCGGCCGGCAGCGGCGCCAGCGTCGCCTGCTCGGGCAGCCGGCGCGGGTCGACGCGCTCGGCGTGCCCCGGCAGCGTGGCGGCGATCAGCACGGCGGCGATCGCCGCGGCGCGGGTCAGGCGGGACGTCGTCGTCATCGGCGCTCCTTCGCGTGTCGGGGCGGGGCGTGTGTCGGACTGCGCGACGTCATTCTCGCTCCTCGCCGCTGCGCACCATCAGCTTGTCGAGGATCACGTCGAGCTGGCGGTGCTCGTCGTCGCTCAGCGCTTGCAGGTACCAGGCTTCTCGCGCCGCCGCCTCGGGCAGGATCAGCGCGCACATGCGCGCCCCGGCGTCGGTCAGCGACATCATCAGCCGGCGGCCGTCGTCGGGGTCGGGCGCGGTCTCGATCATGCGCAGGTCGACCAGCCGGCGCTGCGCGCGCGACACGCGCGCCTTGTCCATGCTGGTGCGCTCGACGACCTCGTGAAACGCCTGCCGGCCGTAGGCGTACAGCGCCATCAGGATGCGCCACTCGGGGATCTGCAGCCCGAAGCGCGTCTCGAACAGGTGGCCGATCGACTGCGAGACGCGGTTGGCGACCACCGCCAGCTTGAACGGGATGAAGTCCTCGAGGCGGCCGATCGGGCCGAGCGTGGGCCGGCGCACGGTGACCCGACGCGGCGCGGCGGGGCGCGCACGCGGCGCGGCACGGGAGGTCTTGGCGGGGGCGGGCATGCGGCAGGGGGGGGCAGGGGTCACTTCCTATCGTTGACGATAAAACAATCTGGGGGACGCCGACCATCAGGGTCCACCCTGTGTGCAGCGCGCGATCGGACGACGATACTATTCGTTGACAATGAAACGATCGACCGCTTCCGCTGCACGGCCGGTGAGCCCGGCACCGCCGGTGCCGTACCCGGCGCCGGCGCTGCACGTCGGCGGGGCCTGGATCGGCGCGACCGCCGAGGGCACGCTGCCGGTCGTCGATCCCGCCACCGGCGAGGTCGTCGGCGCGCTGCCGGTGGCCGGCGCGGCCGAGGTCGACGCCGCCGCGGCCGCGGCCGCGGCAGGCTTCGACGTCTGGCGCCGCCGCTTGCCGATCGAGCGCTTCGCGCTGATCTCGCACGCCACCGCGCTGTTGCGCGAGCGCGCCGCCGACATCGCCGCGGTGCTGACGCGCGAACAGGGCAAGCCGCTGGCCGAGGCCGAGCGCGAGGTGAAGCTGTCGGCCGAGATCATCGACTTCCTCGCCGAGGAGGCCAAGCGCCTGGCCGCGCGGGGCGTGCCGCCGCGCTCGAGCGGCGTCGCGAGCCAGACGGTGCTGCGCGTGCCGGTCGGCCCGGTCGCGGCGTTCACGCCGTGGAACTTCCCGTGCAACCTGCCGGCGCGCAAGATCGGCGCGGCGCTGGCCGCGGGCTGCAGCGTCGTGCTCAAGCCCGACGAACGCACGCCGGCCACCGCGGCGGCGCTGGTGCGCTGCTTCGTCGACGCGGGTCTGCCCGACGGCGTGCTCAACCTCGTCGCCGGCCGCCCGGCCGAGATCGCGCGCGCGCTGATCGTCGACGCGCGCATCGCCAAGGTCTCGTTCACCGGGTCGGTGGCGGTGGGCCGCGAACTCGGTGCGCTGGCCGCGGCGCACGGCAAGCGCTACACGGCCGAGCTCGGCGGCCACGCGCCGGTGATCGTCTGCGCCGACGCCGACGCCGCTGCGGTCGCGCCGCTCGCGGTGACCGCGAAGTTCCGCAACGCCGGCCAGGTGTGCGCGTCGCCGATCCGCTTCCTGGTGCACCGCTCGCGCTACGCGGCGTTCCGCGACGCCTTCGTCGCCGGCGCGCGCGCGCTGCGCGTCGGCCCCGGCATCGACCCGGCCACGCAGATGGGCCCGCTGGTGGCCGAGCACCGCGTGCGCGAGATGCAGTCCTTCGTCGACGACGCGCTGGCCCGCGGCGCGACGCTCGCCTGCGGCGGCCACCGCATCGACCGCGCGGGTTACTTCTATGCGCCCACCGTCATCGAAGGCGCGCCGCCGGCGGCGCGCGTGCAGCGCGACGAGCCGTTCGGACCGATCGCGCTGCTCGACGCCTTCGACGACCTCGACGACGCGATCGCGCGCGCCAACGCGCTGCCGTACGGCCTGGCTGCGTACGCCTTCACGCACGACCTGCGCACCGCGACGCGCCTGGCCGACGCGCTCGACGCCGGCATGGTCGGCATCAACCACTTCGGCGTGTCGCAGCCCGAGACGCCGTTCGGCGGCGTCAAGGCCAGCGGCGTCGGCCACGAGAGCGGTCTCGAGGGGCTGCTCGGCTGCACCGAACTCAAACTCGTGAGCGTGGCCACGTGAACGCCGCCGTCCTCGACGACGCCCGCGTCGGCGCGACCGCGCCGCGCACGTCCCCGCGCGGGCTGCTGCTCGACTTCGGCGCGGTGATCAGCCGCTCGTTGTTCGAGTGCCACCGCGACACCGAGCGCCAGCTCGGGCTGCCGGCCGGCACGCTCACCTGGCTCGGCCCGCTGGACCCGTCGACCGACCCGCTGTGGCGCGCGCTGCAGCGCCAGCAGATCAGCGAGCGCGACTACTGGGCGCTGCGCGCACGCGAGCTCGGCGAGGCGGTCGGCGAGCCCGGCTGGGACACGCCGCGCATGCTCTCGCGCGTGCGCCACACCGACCCGGTGCACACGGTGCGCCCGCAGATCGCGCGTCTGGTCGGCGCGGCGCGGGCGGCGGGCTTGCGCGTGGGCATCCTGTCCAACGAGCTCGAGCTGTTCTACGGCACCGCGTTCCTCGAGCGCATGGACGTGCTGCGCGGGCTCGACGCGGTGGTCGACGCGACGCACACCGGCATCCTCAAGCCCGACCTGCGCGCCTACGCCCTGGCCGCCGAACAGCTGGCGCTGCCGCCGGCGCAGATCCTGTTCGTCGACGACCAGTTCCGCAACATCGCCGGTGCCGTCGACGCCGGCATGCAGGTGCAGTACTTCGACCTGCGCGACGTGCCGGGCAACGTCGCCGCGGTCGCGGTGCGGCTGGGTCTGGACTGCGAGGAGGGGCGATGAGCCTGCGACGCCTCGACACGGCCGCGCTGAAGGCGGCCAACGCGCGCCACCTGTGGCACCCGATGGCACACCCGCTGTCGATGCGCGAGCAGCCCCCCGACATCATCGTGCGCGGCGAGGGCAGCTGGATCTGGGACGTCGACGGCCACCGGCTGGTCGACGGCGTCGGTGGGCTGTGGAGCGCCAACCTGGGCTTCGGCCGGCGCGAGATCCGCGACGCGATCGTCGAGCAGCTCGACGAGCTGGCCTTCTACAACATCTTCCGCGGCACCACGCACCCGCGCGCGATCGAGCTCGCCGAGCGGCTGGTCGCGCTGATGGCCGACGACGGCGTCGCCGCGGTGGTGTTCGGCAACGGCGGCTCGGACGCGGTCGAGGGGGCGCTGAAGATCGCGCGCCAGTACTGGAAGTGCCGCGGCCAGCGCGACCGCACCAAGTTCATCGCGCTGCGCCAGGGCTACCATGGCGTGCACTTCGGCGGCATGAGCGTCAACGGCAACACCAACTTCCGCCGTGCCTACGAACCGCTGCTGCCGGGCTGCTTCCACGTCGACACGCCGTGGCTGTACCGCAACCCGTACACCGACGACCCCGACGAGCTGGCCCGCATCTGCGCCGAGCTGCTCGAACGCGAGATCGTCTTCCAGGGTCCCGACACGGTGGCCGCGTTCATCGCCGAGCCGGTGCAGGGTGCCGGCGGCGTGATCGTGCCGCCGGCGAGCTACTGGCCGCGCGTGCGCGCGGTGTGCGACAAGTACGAGGTGCTGCTGATCGCCGACGAGGTGGTGACCGGGTTCGGACGCACCGGCGCGATGTTCGGCACCCGGCTGTGGGGCGTGAAGGCCGACCTGTGGTGCCTGGCCAAGGGCATCTCGTCGGGCTACGTGCCGCTGGGCGCGACCGCGGTGTCGGCGCCGGTGGCGCAGGCCATCGAGTCCGGCGACGCGAACTTCGGCGCGGTCACGCACGGCTACACCTACAGCGCGCACCCGGTGGCGGCGGCCGCGGCGCTGGCCACGCTCGACGTGCTCGAGCGCGACGACATCGTCGGTGCCGCGGAGCGCACCGGCGCCTACCTGAACGAGCGGCTGCGCGAGATCGGCGCACGCCGGCGCCTGGTCGGCGACGTGCGCGGCATCGGGCTGATGGCCTGCCTCGAACTGGTGGCCGACCGCGCGACGAAGGCGCCGCTGCCACGCGGCGCCAAGGAGGTGACGCAGGTCGCGCGCGAGGCCTACCGGCGCGGTGCGATGGTGCGCACTTCGGGTGCCAACGTCATCCTGTCGCCGGCGCTGACGATCGAACGCACGCAGGTCGACCTGCTGTGCGACGCGCTCGACGCCGCGCTCGCCGCGGCCGAGTCGGCCGCCTGACCCTGATCCTGCTCGAGGAGGCACGCATGCACCAGGTCGCCAGCCCCGTCGCCGCCGCCGCGGTCGCCCGCGGCGGGCTCGGGTTCCGCGCGCTGTTCGCCGCCGCGATCGGCGTCATCGTCGCGCAGATCGGCATGGTGTCGGTGATGCAAGGGCTGGGCATCGCCGGCTGGGGCTTCGTCGTCGCGTTGTGCATCGCCTACGCGCTGGCGCTGGCCAACGTGCTGGCGTACGCCGAGCTGTCGCTGATGCTGCCGAGCGCCGGGTCGCTGTCGAGCTTCGCGCAGGCCGCGCTCGGCCACTTCCCGGCGATCCTGCTCGTTTTCGCCGGCTACATCACGCCGGCGATGTTCGGCCTGCCGGCCGAGCTGATTCTGGTCGACCAGATCGTCACCCAGGCGCTGCCGCTGCCGCTGCCCCCGTTCGCCTGGGCGGTGGCGCTGGTGCTGGTGTTCGCGTGGCTCAACGTGCTGGGCACCGACATCTTCGCGCGCGTGCAGACGGCGCTGGGCTTCATCGTGCTGATTTTCCTGCTGGTCACCGGTGCGGTCGCGCTCGGCGGGGTGGGCACGCCGGCCAGCGCCGACGGTCACGACGTCGCGCTGGCATCGCTGGCCGAGGACACGATGGTGCTGGGCATCGTCGCGCTGGCGTTCTGGATCTTCATGGGCGTCGAGTTCGTCACGCCGCTGGTCAACGAGGCGCGCGACGCCAGGCGCGACATGCCGCGCGCGATGGTGCTGGGGTTGACGGCGATCTTCGGTGCGCAGCTGCTGTTCGCGCTCGGCGGCGCCGCGGTGCTGCCGCGCGAGCAGCTCGCGAGCAGCGCGACGCCTCACCTCGACGCGGTGGTCGCCATCTTCGGTCCCCATGCCAAGGTGTGGTTCGCGGCGCTGGCGCTGGTCGCGTCGGCGAGCCTGTTCAACACGGTGCTCGCGGCGGTGCCGCGCATGCTGTGGGGCATGGCGATGAACGGGCAGGTGTTCCCGGTGTTCAAGTACACGCATCCGCGCCACGGCACGCCGGTGGCGGCGATCGCCTTCGTCGCCGCGCTGCCGCTGGTCGGGCTGCTGTGGTCGGGCGGCAGCGTCGACGCGATCCTGCCGCTGATGATCGCGGCGTCGGTGGCCTGGCTGCTCGCGTACACGATGGCGCAGGTCTCGCTGCTGGTGCTGCGCTGGCGCCACCCCGAATGGCCGAGGCCGTTTCGCGTGCCGCTGTTCCCTCTGCTGCCGCTGGCGGCGATCGCGGGCATGACGGTGGTCGTCTTCAACTCGTCGCCGGCGCCCGAGATGACGCGGCAGATCGCGAGCTACACCGGCATCGTGCTGGCGCTGTTCGCCGTCGTCGGCGCGCTGTGGGTCAAGCTGGCGATGAGGCGCGGGCTGTTCGAACCCGAGCGTCCCGAGCTTGCCGCGCTGCCCGCCGCGACGCGGGACTGAGGCGGTGGCCGCCGCGCCCGCACTGCTGCTGGTCGGCACCGCCGACACCAAGGCCGAGGAACTCGCCTACCTGCGCCGCTGCGCCGAGGCGCAAGGCGCCAGCGTCGCGTTGATGGACGTCGGCGTGCTCGGCACGCCGACGTACCCGCCCGAGATCGCCAACGCCGAGGTCGCGGCCGCCGCCGGCACGACGCTGGCCGATCTGGCGGCACTGGGCGACGAGAACGCCGCGATGGCGGCGATGGCGCGCGGCGCCGCGGCGATCGCACGGGCGCGCCACGCGCGCGGCGCGCTGCACGGGTTGATCGCGCTCGGCGGCACGATGGGCACCGACCTGGCGCTCGACGTCGCCGCGGCGCTGCCGCTGGGGGTGCCCAAGGTCATCGTGACGACGGTGGCGAGCTCGCACCTGATCCCGCCCGAGCGGCTCGCGCCCGACGTGATGATGGTGCTGTGGGCGGGCGGGCTGTACGGCCTCAACGACGTGTGCCGCGCGACGCTCAGCCAGGCCGCGGGTGCGGTGGTCGGTGCGTGCCGCGCGGTCGAGCCGCCGAGCGCCGGGCGGCCGCGCGTGGCGATCACCTCGCTCGGAAAGTCCTGCCTCGCGTACATGGTGCGGCTGGCCCCGGCGCTGTCGGCGCGCGGCTACGAGCCGGTCGTCTTCCACGCCACCGGCATGGGCGGGCGCGCACTCGAGGCGCTGGTCGAGCAGCGGCAGTTTGCCGCCGTGTTCGACTTCTGCCAGGCCGAGCTCGCCAACTGGATGCAGGGATCGGTCGTGCACGCGGGGCCGGACCGGCTGCGCGCCGCCGGCCGCCTGGGCGTGCCGCAGATCGTCGCTCCGGGCGCCAGCGACATGATCGACGTCCAGACCTGGGCCGCGTTGCCGCCGCGGTTCCAGGGCCGCGCCTTCCACGCGCACAACCGGCTGATCGCGTCGGTGGCGGCGACCGACGACGAAAAGCGTGCGCTGGCCGCCGAGATCGGTGCGCGCCTCGCGCAGTCGCGCGGCCCGGCGGCGCTGCTGCTGCCGCGCCGGGGCATCCACGCCTGGGACCGCGAGGGCGAGCCGATGCACGACCCGGCCGGCCACGCCGCCTTCATGCAGGCCCTGCGCGAGCACGCGCGCCCGCCGGTGGAAGTGCACGAGCCCGATCTGCACATCAACGATGGTGCCTTCGTCGACCTCGCGCTGACGATCTTCGACCGCTGGGTGGCCGAAGGCAGGGTCGCGGCGGCGCCGTCCGTCGGCCAGGCTCAGGTGGCAGGGGTGGCGAGAACCTGATCGGTGGCGAACGGCCGCGGGCAGCGGGGCGTCGTCGCGGCGCGCCTTCGACCCGGTGCCGGCGTGGTCGATCCGTCATCGTGTGCTGGTTGCATGGTGACGGTTGGCGCGTCGCGGCAGGCGGCACCCGCTACGGGCTCACCCTGTGGCGGTCGTCGCTGCGCGACGACTTCGCTGCGCTGCTCGACCCGGGGTCACGCGGCCGAACTCGCTGCGTTCGCCTTCGGCTCACTTCGCTCGGACCCCGTCCGCGAGTCAGTGCACGAAGCGCGCTCACGCGCGCCGACCCCGGCCCTGCGCTGCTCGCCGCCACACAGATCGCCCGCAGCGGGTGCCGCCTGCCGCGAGTGCGAACGTCGGCGGCGCGCGAAAGCGTGCACGGGCTCGCCGTCGCAGTGCGCCTCGGTGTCGCAAAGCGGCGTGTGCCCGGGCGGCGGCGCGCCTCGGAGGCGCCGAGGAACGCAGCGCCCGGGGCCGCGCGCGTGAGCGCGCCTCGTGCACTGACTCGGCGACGCTGTGCGAGCGAAGCGACCGCAGGGAGCGCAGCGAGTTCGGCGCCGGGCCGCGGGCGCGAGTACCGCAGGGCAGTCGGCGCGCAGCGCCGACCGCCGAGGTGAAGCGCCGCCGCCCGGGCGCACGCCGCTTTGCCTCTCCAGCCGGCGAAGTGCATCAAATCGACGCCGACGGCTCGCTGACGTGCAGTCTCGGATCTACGGACGGCTGACAGTCATCTCGAGTCCGAGCGAGAGATCGCGCGAGTTGGCCCGCCACGCGGGTCCGGATCGCTGTCAGCGCAGCGCCGACGGATGCTCGCCGAGCAGGTGAACCAGCCGCGAGGTCGAGCGCACGCCGAGCTTGAGGCGGATGCTGCGCAGCTGGTGGTCGACGGTCGACAGCGAGCGCCCGAGCCGGCGTGCGACCTCCTTGTAGCTCAGCCCCTGCGCCACCAGCTGAGCGACGCGCTGCTCGGCCGGCGTCAACCCGGCCAGCGCCGGCCGAGCGGCGTCGCGCGTCGCGTCGGCCGCCGGCGCGGCGTCGAGCTCGATCGTCTCGCGCGCCAGTCGCTGGGCGGCCGCCAGCACGGGGCCGACCAGCCGTGCGGCGACGGCCGGCAGCTCGTTGCACGACTGCGCGTCCCAGCGCGGCGTGCGCCGGTGCCAGTCGGCGCACATCAGGCCGACCGGGTGCGCGCCGTCGCGCACCGGCAGCGCGAGCTTGGCCGCGGTGCCCAGCGTGCGCAGTTCGCCGCGCATGCGCGCGCTGAAGCGCCGCTCCTGCTCGACCTCGGCGATCGCGGCGACGCCGTGGCCGGCCCACACCGCGCGGATCGACGGGTCGGCGGCGTCGAACGCGATGCCCAGCACCGACGGCAGCGGCAGTGCCGCGCGCCGTGCCTCGGCCAGCACCACGTAGCGGCTGCCCGTGCCGTCGGCGCCGACCCAGCCGCCGTAGCCGCCGTCGACGCGGTCGGCGTCGAGCGCGTCGCGCAGCCACTCGGCGGTGATCTGCCAGCAGCGCAGCGGTTCGTCGAGGTACAGCAGCAGCTGCGCCGCGAGCTCGCGCGCCGGGCGCCAGGCGATCGCGTGCGGGCCCTCGAACAGGCTGCGGCGCAGGCGGCGCTGGGTCTGAAGCAGCAGGTCGTCGTGCATCGCGTGGCTCCGGCCCCGATGGTGCCTCGATCCGCGCCGCGCGGCATCCGGGTGTTCGCTCAGGCCGGCGCGGGTTTTCCCGTCGCGAATCTTCGCGATGGATCTTGCGTGCCGCGCTGCCCACACTCGGCTGGCCACGCGCGCACACCTGCGCGACCTGCCACGACGTCCGCCGAGGAGCACCCCGATGAAGACCTACGCCAACACCGTCGACGGCCAGCCCGTCGTCAGCGACCGCAGCTTCGAGTCGCGCAATCCCGCCACCGGCGAGGTGCTGGGCCGGGTGCCGCACTCGTCGGCCGAGCAGGTCGCGCAGGCGGTGGCCGCCGCGAAACGCGCGCAGCCCGCCTGGGCTGCGCGCCCCGACGCCGAGCGCAAGGCGCTGATGATGCAGGTCGCCGAGGTGATCAAGGCCAACGCCGAGACGCTGGCCACCTGGGTCACACGCGAGCAGGGCAAGCCGCTGGGCGGCGTCGGCCCCGATCAGGTGCCCGGCGCGCGCTTCGAGGTCTGGGGCTGCGAGGTCTGGACCCAGGTGCCGGCGAGCCTGGAGCTGCCGGTCGACGTGGCGTTCGAGGACGACACGCGCCGCGACGAGGTGCATCGCAAGCCGTACGGCGTGATCGCGGCGATCGCGCCGTGGAACTGGCCGCTGCTCATCGCGATCTGGCAGATCGTGCCGTCGCTGCGTGCCGGCAACACCGTGGTCATCAAGCCGTCGGAGTACACCAGCATCGGCACGCTGGAGATGGTGCGGCTGATCGCCGAGGTGCTGCCACCCGGCGTGCTGAACACGGTCAGCGGCCCGGGCGACGTCGGCGCGCTGCTCGTCGACGATCCGCGCGTCGACAAGATCATGTTCACCGGCTCGGGCGCCACCGGCGCGAAGATCGCCGCCGCGGCGGCCAGGCACCTGACGCCTACGACGATGGAGCTCGGCGGCAACGACGCCGCGATCGTGCTGCCCGACGCCGACCCGAAGGCGATCGCGATGGGGCTGTTCTGGGGTGCGTTCCTGAACATGGGGCAGACCTGCGCCTGCGCCAAGCGGCTGTACGTGCCCGACAGCCTGCACGACGCGGTCGTTGCCGAGCTGGCCGCGCTGGCGCAGGCGATGCCGATGGGCGACGGCATGAAGGAGGGCACCGTGATGGGTCCGATCCAGAACCGCATGCAGTTCGACAAGGTCTCGCGCCTGGTCGAGCGCGCCCGTGCCGACGGCGCCACCATCGTCTGCGGCGGCCGGCCGAGCGACGGCCCCGGCCACTTCTACCCGCTGACGATCGTCACCGGCATCGACGACGGCGCGCCGCTGGTCGACGAGGAACAGTTCGGCCCGGTGCTGCCGGTGATCCGCTACCGCGACGTCGACGACGCGGTGGCGCGCGCGAACCGGCTCGACGTCGGGCTCGGCGCGTCGGTGTGGTCCGGCGACGTGGGCCGTGCGCGCGAGGTGGCCTCGCGCATCCAGGCCGGCACGGTGTGGATCAACCAGCACGGGATGATCCACCCGATGGTGCCGTTCGGCGGCACCAAGGGCTCGGGCTGGGGCGTCGAGTTCGGCGTCGACGGGCTGAAGGCGGTGACGCAGCCGCAGGTGATCAGCATCAAGAAGTGATGCGGCGGCGGGTCGTGCGTCAGGGTGAATGCGGATTCACGATCTCGTTGACAATGAAACAATCTCGTCGTCACCGCGACGCCGTCGCGGCGACCGGCCGATTCCCGGCTCCGCCGTCGCGGGGCCGCCGCACGCATCGAGGAGCTCCGATGAAGCGTCCCGCCCTCCCGCTGATCGCCCTGGTGCTGGCCACGCTGGCCGCGCCGGCCGCCGCCGACGCCACGCGCCTGGGCGCCGACCTGACGCCCGCCGGCGGCGAACGCGCCGCCAGCAAGGACGGCGCGATCCCCGCCTGGCCGGGCAACCAGCCGCAGCACGCCGGCTGGAGCCCCGGCGCGGTGCGCGGCGACCACTGGGTGCACAAGGGTGACAAGCCGCTGTTCAGCATCGACGCGTCGAACGCCGACCAGCACGCGTCCAGGCTGTCGCCGGGCCAGCTGGCGATGCTCAAGCAGGTCAAGGGCTACCGCATGGACGTGTACCCGACGCGGCGCAGCTGCGGCGTGCCCGACTTCGTCGCCGACAACACGAAGAAGAACGTGGGCTTCGCGAAGATCGGCGCCGACGGCTGGAGCCTCGCCGAGGCCTGGGTGCCCGGCTACCCGTTCCCGCTGCCGGCCAACGGCACCGAGGCGATGTGGAACGCCAAGATGCGCTACCGCGGCGTGGGCATCGACTACAAGAACACCGTCACCTCGGTGGCGCCGCGCAAGGGCGGCAGCGAGTGGATCCGCGCCGGCCAGGAGTTCACCGCGTTCATGCCGTGGGGCGCCAAGGGTTCGACCAAGCTGTCGACGCTGCCGCAGGTGGAGTACTACGCGTACTTCGCCTACAACTCGCCGACCGCGCTGGCCGGGCAGGCGCTGGCGATCGCGTTCTACCTGAACCAGCCGGGCAGCGAGACCTTCTACTACTTCCCCGGCCAGCGCCGCGTGCGCCGCATGCCGTCGTACTCGTACGACTCGCCGCAGATCGGCATGGAGAACCAGTACACGCTCGACGAGCCGTTCGTCTTCAACGGCACGATCGACCGCTTCGACTGGAAGCTCGTCGGCAAGAAGGAGATGTACGTGCCGTACAACGCGTTCGGCGCCTACGACTTCAAGGGCAAGTGGGAGGACATCGCCAAGGCCGACGGCGTCGCCCCCACGCACCGCCGCTACGAGCTGCACCGGGTGTGGGTCGTCGAGGCCACCGTCAAGGCCGGCATGCGCCACACCGCGCCGAAGCGCACCTTCCACCTCGACGAGGACAGCTGGAACATGCTGGTCGCCGACGACTACGACGCGCAGGGGCGCGTGGCCAAGGTGCGCGAGGGCTTCCTGATCCCGGTCTACGAGACGGGCAGCTGCGACGTCTCGGCGTTCGTGCAGCACAACCTCACCGAGGGGCGCTACCTGTTCGACATGCACGCCGCCGGCACCGGCACCGACGTGCGCTGGGTCGTCGAAGGCAGCGGTGCGCGGTTCAGTCCGGGCTTCTACACCGCCGACAACCTGCGTGCGATCAGCGACCGCTGAGCGCCGGTACACCGAGGAGGACAGGCATGAACCAGACCTGCACGCCCGCGCGTCGGCGCGCCATCGCGCTGGCGGCGCTCGCCGCCTGCGCCACCGCGGCGCACGCGTTCACCTTCGAAACCGAGGGGGTGCGCGGCAACTTCGACTCGACGATCACGCTGGGGGCCGGCGTGCGCGCGAAGGATCCGTCGTGTGCGCGCGTCGGCGACCTGTCGTACTGCGACGGTGCCGACATCTTCCGCTGGGGCAGCGGCGACGACGGCAACCTCAATTACCGCAAGGGCGACGTCTTCTCGGGGTACCTGAAGGGCAACCACGAGCTGCTGCTGAACTTCCGCGACGACTGGAAGTTCCTCGGCCGCGTCAACTGGCTGCACGACTTCAAAGCCGACGACACGGCGCGCACGCCGCTGTCGTCCGACGCCAAGGGCGAGATCGTCACCGACGTGCGCCTGCTCGACCTGTGGGTCGGCAAGTCGGGTCAGGCCGGCGAGCATCGCTACAACCTGCGCCTGGGCAACCAGGTCCTGAACTGGGGCGAGAGCCTGTTCCTGCCCGGCGGCATCAATGCGACCAACGCGCTGGACATCCAGCGCCTGTCGCAGCCGGGGCTGAAGCTGCAGGAGGCGTCGCTGCCGGCGCCGATGATCAGCGGCTCGCTGGGCCTCGGGCGCGGGCTGAGCGTCGACGCGTACTACCAGGTGCGCTGGAACCGCTTCAAGTTTCCGCCGGTGGGCGGCTACTGGTCGGTGGTCGACCTCTACGACAAGGGGCGCCAGCCGATCTACCTGGGCCCCGACCCGGCGTCGGCGGCCGCGCTCGGCGAGCCCGAGTTCCCGTCGATCCCCCTGATCGGCGACGCCGAACCGTCCGACAGCGGCCAGTGGGGCGTGGCGCTGCGCTGGCAGCCCGCGGGCAGCAGCGCGAACTTCGGCTTCTATGCCCTGAACTACCACGACAAGACGCCGAACCTGCGTTTCGTCAACGGCCAGTCCGAGGGCCAGTGGGTGTTCCTCGAGGACCGCAAGCTGTACGGCGCGTCGGTCAGCTTCCCGCTCGGCAACTGGGCGATCGGCGCCGAACTGTCGTACCGCCCGAAGGACGCGATGACGCTGTCGAGCTGCTTCGCGCCGGGCCAGGAAGGCAACAACGTCGACGGCTTCGCGCCGGCCGGCGAGTGCAACCTGTTCGTCGACGGCAAGCGCTGGCAGTTGCACGTCACCGGGCTGCTGAGCCTGACGCCGGGCGACCACGGCGCCTTCCTCGACCTGCTCGGCGCCGACACCGCCACGCTGCTCGCCGAGGCCGTCGCCGTGCACTACCCGGGGATGAAGAAGGTGTTCCTGCGCAACGCCCCCGACGGCACGCCGGTGGCGCAGCTGCCGGCGGCCGGGCTGTGGAACTGGTCCGACGACGGCGGCGCCACCGTCTACGCCGCAGGCACGAAGACCTCGTGGGGCTTCAACTTCGACTTCAGCTGGGTCTACGACGGCTCGCTGATCCCCGGCTGGCAGGTCACGCCGGGCGTGTACCACTTCCGCGCGGTGTCCGGGCGCACGCCGAACCTCGCCGCGTTGTTCATGGAGGGCGCGCGCGTGACCAACCTGTACCTGTTGTTCACGCAGAACCCGGCGAACTGGCAGATCGGGCTGAACTACGCGATGTACGGCGGCGGCAGGAACCCGTTCGACCAGCCGCTGGGCGACCGCAACTTCTTCGGCGCCTTCGTCTCGCGCAACTTCTGACCCGGCCGGCGCGCGGGCGCGGCGGCGCGCCCGCGTGCACGCCGTCCAGCCGAACCCGATGCCCGCCGCCGACCCCCCCGCCGCAGCGTCCGATGCACCCGCGTCGGCGCTGGTGCGCGCGCTGCGGCGCATCGAGACCGTGCTGTTCGCCCGGCGGGCGGCGGTGCTCGTCGCGCTGGTGCTGCTGACGGTCGTGATGGCCGGCTTCGCGCTGCAGCTGCGCATGGACGCCGGCTTCGACAAGCAGATGCCGGTGGGCCACGAGTACGTCGAGACCTTCCGCACCTACCGCGACGACCTGATCGGCGCCAACCGTCTGACGGTGGTCGTGCGCGCACGTGATGGTGCGATCTGGACCCGCGACGGACTGACGCGGCTGTACGACGTGACGCAGGCGGTGATGTTCCTGCCGCACGTCTCGCGCGGCAGCGTGACCTCGCTGTGGACGCCCAACGCCTTCGTCAACGAGATCACCGAAGAGGGCTTCCGCGCCGACCCGCTGATCCCGGGCACGGTGACGCCGCAGGCGCTCGACGACACCACGATCGCCGGCATCGCGCGCACCGCGCGCCAGGGCGGGTTCGTCGGTTCGCTGGTCGCGCACGACGAGTCGGGCGCGATGATCACCGCCGAACTCAACGAGTACGACGCCGAGGGCCGGCGCATCGACTACGTCGCCTACAACGCGCAGCTCGAGGCGCTGCGCGCCAAGCACGAGGACGCCGAGTTCGAAGTGCAGATCATCGGCTTCGCCAAGCAGATCGGCGACATCGCCGACGGCGCCGCCGCGGTGCTCGAGTTCTGCCTGATCGCGCTGGTGCTGACGACGCTGGCGGTGTACTGGTACTGCCGCTCGTGGCGCTTCACGCTGCTGCCGGTGCTGTGTTCGCTGGCGTCGCTGGTGTGGCAGTTCGGCACGCTGCGCCTGCTCGGCTACGGGCTCGACCCGCTGGCGGTGCTGGTGCCGTTCCTCGTGTTCGCGATCGGCGTGTCGCACGGCGTGCAGCAGATCAACTACATCGTGCGCGAGATCGCGCAGGGCAAGACGCCCGACGAGGCGGCGCGCGCCAGCTTCACCGGGCTGCTGATCCCCGGCACGCTGGCGCTGGTGACGGCGTTCGTCACCTTCGTCACGCTGATGCGCATCCCGATCCCGATGGTGCGCGAGCTGGCGGTGGCCGCGGCGCTGGGCGTGGCGTACAAGATCGTCACCAACCTCGTGATGCTGCCGCTGGCGGCGTCGTACGTGCAGGTGGGCCGCGACTACGCGGTGGCGCAGATGCGCGTGCGCGAGCGCCGCTCGCACCTGCTGCGCGCGCTGGCGCGCCTGGCCGAGCCGCGCGCGGCGGCCTGGGTGCTGGCCGGCGCGGCGGTGGTGTTCGCGGCGGCGCTGTGGTACAGCCGCGATCGCGTCGTCGGCACCGTCGAACCCGGCGCGCCCGAGCTGCGCGCCGAGGCGCGCTTCAACCGCGACGCGGTGGCGATCGCCTCGAGCTTCGACATGGGGCTCGACTGGCTGAGCGTGGTGTTCGAGGCGCCCGCCGACTCGTGCGAGGCGGTCGCGGTGGGCATGCACCACGACCGCTTCGCCTACGCGATGCGCGACGTCGACGGCGTGATGTCGGTCGACTCGTTCTCCACCCAGCTGCGCCAGTACAGCGAAGGCTACAACGAGGGCCACCCGAAGATGTCGGTGATCCCGATCGACCCGGCGAACTACGCGGCGCTGGCGTTCGAGGTGGCACGCGCGCCGGGCACGATGCGCAAGGACTGCAGCATGACCGCGGCGCACCTGTACCTGGCCGACCACAAGACGACGACGATCGAGCGCGTGATCGCCGCGGCCAAGCGCTTCCGCGAGGAGCAGCCGCTCGACGGCGTGACGGTGCGGCTGGCCGCGGGCAACGCCGGCGTGCTCGCGGCGATCAACGAGGAGGTCGCCGCCAGCGAGCTGCCGATGATGCTCAACGTCTACGCGGTGATCGTGCTGCTGGTGTTCGCCGTCTACCGCGACCTGCGTGCGGTGCTGGCGTGCTGCCTGCCGCTGACCGTGGGCACCTTCGTCGGCTACGCGTTCATGAAGGCGCTGGATATCGGTCTGACGGTGGCGACGCTGCCGGTGATGGTGCTCGCAGTGGGCATCGGCGTGGACTACGCCTTCTACATCTACAACCGCTTGCAGCTGCACCTGGCCGACGGGCAGCCGATCGTCAAGGCGCTCGAGCACTCGATGCTCGAGGTCGGCATGGCAACGATCTTCACCGCGATCACGCTGGCCATCGGCGTGGCCACGTGGTCGTTCTCGGCGCTGAAGTTCCAGGCCGACATGGGCCAGCTGCTGGCGTTCATGTTCATGGTCAACATGGTGATGGCGATGACGGTGCTGCCGGCGTTCGCCGTGTGGCTCGAGCGGCTGTTCCCGCGGCGCGCGCCGGTGCGCGCCTCGGGGCTGCTGCGCCACTGAGGGCAGGCGGCGATGCGCGCGCGCGGGTGGCCTGCTGTCGCGGTGGCGCTGGTGCTGGGGTTCGGCGCCGCCGCCGCGGCGCTCGACGACGCGCTGCTGCGGGTCGCGCCGCGCGCGGCGGTGCACACGCCGGCGGCGGCGTCGGCGATGCTGCTCGGCGCCGCCTGGGCCGGTGCGCGCGCGGTCGCCGTCGGCGAGCACGGCGTCGTGCTGCTCGCCGACGATGGCGGGCGCGCGCCGCCGCGCCAGGCGCAGGTGCCGCTCGACGCCACGCTGACCGCGGTGCACTTCGCCGATGACCGCCACGGCTGGGCCGTCGGCCACTGGGGCGCGATCGTGGCCAGCGACGACGGCGGCGCAACCTGGCGCAGGCAGCGCCTGACCCTCGACGAGGACCGGCCGCTGTTCGCGGTGCACTTCTTCGACGCGCGCCACGGCGTCGCGGTGGGGCTGTGGTCGCTGGTGCTGACCACCGACGACGGCGGGTCGACGTGGCGTCAGCGCGAACTCGCGCCGCCGCCCGGCGCGGCGAAGGCCGACCTGAACCTGTGGTCGCTGTTCGCCGACCGCGAGGGCCGCGTCTACGCCACCGGCGAGCGCGGCTTCGTGCTGCGCTCCGACGACCGCGGTGCGACCTGGCGCTACCTGGCCACCGGCTACAACGGCTCGCTGTGGAGCGGCATCGCGCTGGACGGCGGTGCGTTGCTCGTCGGCGGGCAGCGCGGGTCGATGTGGCGCAGCGACGACGGTGGCGGGTCGTGGCGGGCGGTGGACATCGGCGCGCGGCAGTCGGTGACGGCGTTCGCCGCGCGCGGCGACACCGTGGTCGCGGTCGGGCTCGACGGCCTGGTGGCCACCAGCGGCGACGCCGGGCGCAGCTTCGTGCTGCAGCCGCGCGAAGACCGGCTGTCGCTGACCGCGGTGCTCGCCACCGCCGACGGGCAATTCCCGATGTGGTCGCGCGCCGGAGCGGTGCGACCCTGACGCCGGGCCGGCGTCGCGGCGCATCGATGAACCGTCTTGCGCCACCGCGTCTGGGCAGCCGGCGGCGGCTGGTTTCGTCGTCGCTGTGGCTGGCCGCGCTCGGCGCGCTGGCGTGGACGCGCGCGCGGCCGCTGCACGCGCGCGACGCGCGCGACCTGCGCCCGCCCGGCGCGTTGGCGCCTGGTGCGTTCGAAGCGGCTTGCGTGGGCTGCGGGCTGTGCGTGCGCGCCTGCCCGCCACGGGCGCTGCGGCTGTCGACCGACAGCGCCGGAGCGCCGCCGGCCGGCACGCCGTACCTTCGCGTGCGTGAGCGGCCTTGCCTGACGTGCGACGGGCTGCCCTGCGTGCGTGCCTGCCCCACCGGCGCGCTCGACCCGGCGTTGCGGCGCGCCGACGCGATGCGCATCGGCCTGGCGTCGCTGTCGGACCCGAAGGCCTGCTTCAGCTACACCGGCGCGGCGGCCTGCCGCAACTGCTGGTCGGCGTGCCCGCTGAAGAACCGCGCGCTGCGCATGCGCGCCGGCGCGACGCCGCTGGGCGGGCGACTGACACCGGTGGTCGACGCCGAGGTCTGCACCGGCTGCGGTCTGTGCGAGCACGCTTGCATCGCCGCCACGCCGGCGATCACCGTGCGGGATCGCGGCGATGGGCCTGCGTGACGCGCTGCGTCGCCCACGGCGCGCGCCGCGCCTGCTGCGCCGCGTGCGCTGGCTTGCCGCACGGCGTGCGGTGCAGGGGCTGGTGATCGCGGCGTTCGCCGGTGCGCCGTGGTCGGCCGGCGCGCCGGTCGCCGCAGGCACGCTGGCGGCCAGCCGCTGGTTCGACGCCTTCACGCTGGTCGACCCGCTGGTGGTGCTGCAGGCCGGGCTCGCCGGGCAGGCGCTGGCGTGGCCGGCCGTGGCCGGGGCACTGGTCGTGGCCGCCTTCGTCGCCGTCGTCGGCGGGCGCCTGTTCTGCGGCTGGGTGTGCCCGGTGGGGCTTGTCGCCGACGCCGCGGCGGCGACGCGGCGCGTGCTGGGCCTGCGCCGACGCGCGTGGCTTGCGCCGGTCGACCGGCGCGCTCGCTGGCTCGTGCTCGCCGGCGTGCTCGCGGCCAGCGCGGTCGCCGGCACGCTGGCCTGGGAGGCGGTCAACCCGGTGACGTTGACCGGCCGCGCGCTGGCGTTCGGTGCCTGGGGCGCCGCGGCGGCGGCGCTGGCGGCGGTGTTCGTTTTCGACACCCTCGTGCTTCCGCGCGGCTGGTGCGCGCACCTGTGCCCGGTCGGCGCGCTGCACGCAGTGATCGGGCGCTTCGGCGTCGTGCGCGTCGCTGCAACGCGCATCGAGGCGTGCACGCGCTGCGGCGACTGCCTGGCTCGCTGCCCCGAGCCGCAAGTGCTCGCGCCGCTGCTGCGCGCCGGCGCGGCGACGACGACCGTGGCCGCCACCGGCGACTGCCTGCGCTGCGGCCGCTGCATCGAGCGCTGCGACGCCGACGTGTTCGACTGGCGCGTGCAACTGCACGCGCGCTGAGCGGTGCCGGATGCGGATTGACCGGTGCATTGCACCTGAACTTCGCTGACGGCACCGAACTCTGCCGTGTCCGCATGTCTTGGCCGTGCCCACCTTCGCGGACCTACGTAGGGCGCAGCAGGCGCGGCTTGCGGTGCAGATCGACCTCTCGACGGGGCGCCATCCCGCGCTGAGCCCCTGCCGCGCGGCGCGTGCGCACCTCGCTCGCGGCCGCGTCGGCCTCGACGCGTCACGGCGGCCTTCACGCAGCCACGCACAGCACGAGCTTGCCGCGCACCTGGCCCGACACCAGCGCGCGCATCGCGTCCGCGGCCTGCGCCAGCGGGTAGGCGCGGTCGACCGCGGGCGTGACGCCCGGCTGCCCCAGGATGCCGGCCAGCGCCTGCAGCGGCTCCGGTTTCACGAAGCCGACCAGCATCGCCAGGCGCTGCTTCAGGAACATCGACCACAGCGCCGCGCGCAGCGTCCGCCCCATGCCGCCGAAGAAGCGGTCGCCACCTTCGCCGCCGCCGAGCACCAGCGTGCCCTGCGGCGCCAGCGCCTTGCGCAGCACGCCCAGTGGCCGCTGGCCCGCGAGATCGAGGATCACGTCGAAGCGGCCATCGGCGGGCAGCGGCCGCTTCGTGTAGTCGATGACCGACGTGGCGCCCAACGAGCGCACGAAGTCCACCTTCGAGGTGCTGCACACCGCCGTGACCTCGGCGCCGAAGTGCCGTGCGAGCTGAACCGCAAACGAGCCGACACCGCCGCCCGCGCCGATCACGCACACCGACTGGCCGGGCTTCAGCGTCGCCACGCCGCGCAGGCCGATGAGCGCGGTCACGCCGGAAATCGCCGACGCGGCCGCCTGCTCGAAGCTCAGCCGCCCGGGTTTGATGCAGAGCTGGTCTTCACGCGCGCAGGCGAACTCCGCGAAGGTGCCTGAGGCCGCGCCGAACACCGCGTCACCGATCTTGAAACGTGTCACCCCGGCGCCGACGGTCTCCACCACGC
>CAZUBF010000017.1:0-9157 GCA_964618555.1 uncultured Azohydromonas sp. | reverse complement strand
GTGATGAAGGTCTTGGAGCCGTTGATGAGCCAGCCGTCGCCGTCGCGCACCGCGCGGGTCTTCAGTCCGGCGACATCGGAGCCGGCGTTCGGCTCGGTGACGCAGATCGCGCCGACCTTGTCGCCGACGGTCTCCACCATGCCGCTCACGTCCCGGCCGAACACACGCTGCTTCGGCTTGGTCAGGCCCGTGGCGAGGCGCATCGCGTACGGTTGGCCGGTCATCAGGTGCCACTGGCCGTAGTCGAGCCCGGCGGCCTTCACGCGGATCAGCACTTCGTTCCTTCGCGGCACGGGACGCTCGAGCGTGGTGATCTGGAGCACGTCGGCGTCGCCGTACCGCGGGTGGGCGACGGCCTTCATGGACGCTCTGCGTACTGCGGGCACGACCATGCCCGCAGCGGGTGCGTGATCGAGTAGGGTCTCCATGGCCGGATCTCCCCGCCTCAAGGCACGAGGTGCCGCAGGTCCTCGGGCACCGGCATCGGCTTGAAGGCGCTGACGCGCGCCCGCCCGCTGTTGCCGCGCGGCACCCACAGCCGCGAGAACAGGACCGAGGCCACGATCCGCGGCACCTGGCCGACGACCTCGCGCGCGTCGCCGCGCCGCAGGCCGGCCACCAGCATCCGCCAGTGGACGAAGGTGTGCCGGCCCGTCATGCGCTGGGCCAGCACATGGGCCCGCTCCAGGTGCCCGAAGGCGGTCTCGAAGTCGTCGCGCCGCAGCGCTTCGTCGGCCCGTGCCACTTCCTGTTCGTACGCTTCGTCCACGTCGGTGCTCCTGGTCTGCGCGAACGCGGGCTGCGTTCGCTGCGCCGAACTGTCGGCGGGGCCGGTGCGCTTCGACAGCGGTCTGCGCCGAGCCGTCGAAACCGGTCCGGCAAGGGTTCAGGCCGTCGCTCGAACGGTCAACGCCGGCGCCCGGCGCAGCGGGCCCGCTTCGACGGCGGGGCTCGACGCGTTGTGGGGCAGCGCGGGCGACGGTGAAACCGCTCGGTCGACCGGCGAGACCGCTCCCGCACGCATGCCGACCGTTCGTCTCATCCCACTGTGCGCCCGCCCGTCCCGCGCCGACAGTGCAGCCATCGAAGACATCCCGTCGTCGATGCAACCCGAAAGGCTCCCCCCATGAACACCACCCAGCAAATCGTCTGCAACTGCAGCGCCTGTCCCGGCACCGGCTGCACCTGCGGCTGCCAGCAGGCCGCCGCACAGACCGCCGCACAGTCCGCCTGCGCCTGCGGCCCGCAGTGCCCGTGCGGCACGCAATGCGCCTGCGGCACGCAGTGCCAGTGCGGCACCAGCGCCAGCTGCGCCCAGTCCTGAGCACGGTCGCATCCGGCACGACGCCGGCGGCGGCCACACGGCAGCTGCCGGCACCCCGACGCGGCAGGTCGATTGCGCCCCCCACTCCACACCAAGGAACCCGCCCGTGAACACCTACGTTCTGGCCTATGTCGGCGGCATCGTCGGCGCCGTGCTGATGGACATCACCGAGACGCTCGCCGCGCGCGCGGGCCTGAGCAGCGGCGTCAGCGTCGCGCTGGTCGGCCGCTGGGCGCTGGGCCTGCTGCGTGGGCAATGGGCCCATGCCGACATCGCCCGCTCGCCGGCACGGGCGGGCGAGGTGCGTGCCGGCTGGGCCTTCCACCTGCTGATCGGCGGCGGTGGCGTGGCCCTTCTCTACGCCGGGTGGCTCCAGGCCGCCGGCTGGACGCTGCCCGCGCACCGCCTGTGGGGTGGTCTGGCCTTCGGTGCGGCGACCTCGCTGCTGCCCTGGCTGCTGCTGCTGCCGGCCTTCGGCTGGGGCTGGTTCGGGCGGCGCGGGCCGAAGGGGTCCAACGCCCTGCTCGCGAGCACGGTGTCGCACCTGCCCTACGGGCTCGGCGTCGGCGCCGTCATGGCGCTGGGCTCCGGCCTCTAGACGCCGGCTGCTTGGCACGGTCCCGCGCCGACCCTACAGTCGACCGCCCGGTGGCGCCACGAGCGACGACACTGCCGCCATGTACCTGTCTTCGACCCCCCGCGCCGAGCTGTGGCCCCGCACGCCCATGGGCGTCGCGCAGGTCGTGGCCGCCTCCGCGGTGGTGTGGGCCGTGGCCGCGGCCCTGCTGTACATCCTGGTGCCGGGCCTCGACAGCTTCTACCGGCTGCTGGTGTTCTCCGAATGCGTGGGCCTGACGATGGTGGCCTGCGTGGTGCTGCTGCGGCGGCAGCGCCGGCTGGACCGATTGGCCGCCGGCACGCGCTGGCTGGTCACCGGCGTGATCGCCATTCCGACCGGCTACCTGCTCGGCCACCAGATCGCCTTCGTGCTGCTGGGCGAGCCGATGCACCTGGTCGGCCACCCCTTCATCAGCCTGGCGCCCATCCTCTTCACCGTGCTGGTGGGCGGCCTGGGGCTGCGCCACTTCGCCACGCGCGAACAGCTGGCCCGGGAGGCCACCGCGCGCGCCGAGGCCCAGCGCCACGCCGTCGAGGCACAGCTGCGCCTGCTGCGCACGCAGCTCGAACCGCACATGCTGTTCAACACCCTGGCCAACCTGCGCGGTCTGGTGCGCGAGGACGCCGACCGCGCCGAGGCGATGATCGACCGGCTGATCGTCTACCTGCGCGGCACGCTGGCCGCGTCCGACACCGAGTCGGTGCCGCTGGGCCGCGAATTCGCGCAACTGCGGGCCTACCTGGAGATCATGTCGCTGCGCATGGGGCCACGGCTGAGCTTCCGGCTGGAACTGCCCGCCGCGCTGGAAGGCACACCGGTGCCACCGATGCTATTGCAGCCGCTGGTCGAGAACGCGATCAAGCATGGGCTGGAGCCCAAGGTCGGACCGGGCCGCATCGAGGTCGTCGCGCGCGCCGGCGACGCGGGCATCGAGATCCGCGTCGACGACGACGGCCTGGGCCTGCCGGAGCCCGGCCACGAAGCAGCGGACGATGACGCTGCCACCCGCCCCGCAGGTTCGAGCTACGGACTGCGCCATGTGCGCGAGCGGCTGCAGGCCGTCTACGGACCGCACGCGCGCCTGAGCGTCGAGCGCCTTCACCCCACCGGCGTGCGTTCCGCCGTGTTCCTGCCGCGTGACCCGCCGACCCACAGCGAAGGACGCCCATGACCCCCGACCGCCGCCCCACCGCCGTGATCGCCGAGGACGAACCGGTGCTCGCGCGCACGCTGACCCGGCTGCTCGAGCAGGCGTGGCCCGAACTGCACATCGTGGGCATCGCCGAGGACGGCCTGCGCGCGACCGAACTGGCGCTGGCCGAGACGCCCGACGTCGTCTTCCTCGACATCAAGATGCCCGGTCGCGACGGCATAGCCGTGGCCGAAGCGGTGGCCGACGACTGGCCCGACGGCCATGCCGAACCGCTGTTCGTGTTCGTGACCGCGTTCGACGAGTTCGCGGTCGCGGCCTTCGAGCGCGCCGCGGTCGACTACCTGCTCAAGCCCGCGACGGCCGAGCGGCTGCAGCAGACCGTGGCGCGGCTGAAGGCCCGGCTGGCCGCACGCTCGGCGCAGCCCGATGCCGGTGAGCGCGCCGCGCTGATGCAGCGCGTGCAGTCCATCGCGTCACCGTCGTCGGAACCGGGCGAGCGCATCAAGGTCATCCGCGCCGGCGTGGGCAACACCGTGCGCATGATCCCGGTGGCCGACGTGGTGTGCTTCGAGGCGACCGAGAAGTACGTCAACGTCGTCACGCCGACCGGCGAAGCGCTGGTGCGCATGAGCCTGCGCGAGCTGATGGCGCGCATCGAGTCCACCGACTTCATCCAGGTGCACCGCAGCGTGATGGTCAATACGAATGCCATCGTGAGCGCGACACGCGACGAGAACGGCCACTACAGCCTGGCCGTGCGCGGCCTGCAGCGGCCGCTGAAGGTTAGCCGCGCGTTCGGGCACCTGTTCCGGCCGATGTAGCCGGCCTGCCGGGCCGTCCCTCGGGCGCGAATCCCGGGGGCCGAGACTCAGGGCCGTGCGCTCGAGGGCGAGCAGCCGCACCTCGAGGCCCTTGCGGCGAACCGTCGCCGGCGGGCCTGCAGAGGTCCATGGCATCGACCCGACGGGTGGACCCGCGCTCGAGACGGAGCCTGTCGCCGAGGGCGAACGGAAGCGCCGTGAACCCTGCTCGAGGCCAACCGGGGGGTGCGCGGCAGCCACCGCTCGGTCGAGCGGATCGACCGTTGCCGGACGCCGGCGAACCGCTAATCGCTCGGCGCTGTCGCCAGGACGGTCCGGGTCCGACAGTGCGGCCAGCCCGTCGCCGCCATCTCCAGTCGATGGGCCCCTGCACACCCCAACACCACCTCAGGAACCACGCCATGAACCGCTTCCTCATCACCACGCTCTCGCTGGCCGCACTGGCCGCCACCGCCGGCTGCATGTCGGCGCCGAAGGACCTCGACCTGGCGCTGACGCGCCCGAGCATCGAGAACAAGTACGTCGTCACGCTGCAGCCGCCGGCCAAGCCCGCGGCCATCAACCAGCTGCATGCCTGGCAGGTGAACGTCAGCACGCCCGCCGGCACGCCGGTGTCGCATGCGCGCATCCAGGTCGATGGCGGCATGCCGCAGCACGGCCACGGCCTGCCCACCAGGCCGCAAGTGATGCGCGAGCTGCCCGACGGCTGCTACCTGATCGAAGGGATGAAGTTCAGCATGACCGGCTGGTGGGAGATCAAGCTCGCCATCGACGGCCCCGCGGGCGCCGACCGCGTGACCTTCAACACCATCGTCGCCGAGCCCGGCCCGGGCCGCTGAAGCCGCCGACCGATCCGGCCGACCCACCCGAGGAGACGACGATGCGCAGACTTCAATCGCTGGTCTGGATGCTGGTCACCACCGCCGCCGCCCTGTGCGGGGCGCTGACCGTGACGCTGGCCGATGCCGACGAGCCGGCGCCGGCGGCGGGCCTCGTGCGCTGGAGTGCCGACGAGAAGGCCGTGCTGGCCTCGCTGAGCCTGAAGCGGCTGCCGCCGGTGCCGGCGGACCCGTCGAACGCGGTGGAGCGGCAGCCCGCCGCCGTCGAATTCGGCCGGCGCCTGTTCGAGGACGCACGCCTCAGCCGCAACGGCGCCGTGTCGTGCGCGACCTGCCACGACCCGGCCCGGCAGTTCCAGGATGGCCTGCCGGTGAGCCGCGGCCTGGGCACCGGCTCGCGCCGCGCGATGCCCATCGTCGGCGCCGGCCATGCCACCTGGCTGTTCTGGGACGGCCGCAAGGACAGCCTGTGGGCGCAGGCCCTCGGACCGCTCGAGGACGCCGTGGAGCATGGAACCAACCGCACGCGGGTGGCGCACCGGGTGGCCACGGACCACCGTCGCGACTACGAGGCGCTGTTCGGCGCGCTGCCGCGACTCGACGGCCTGCCGGATGACGCCGGCCCGAAGGGCAGTGCAGCCGAGCAGGCGGCCTGGTCGGCCATCGACCCGCGCCGCCGCGAAGAGGTATCGCGGGTGTTCGCGAACGTCGGCAAGGCCATCGCGGCGTACGAGAAATCGCTGCCGCACGCGCCGACGCGGCTGGACGGCTACATCGACGCGGTGCTGCGCGGCGACCGAGCGGCCGCGGGACTGCTGCGCGCCGACGAGGTCCGTGGACTGCGCCTGTTCATCGGCAAGGGGCAGTGCGTGAGCTGCCACCAAGGGCCGCTGTTCAGCGACCAGCAGTTCCACAACACCGGCGTGCCGCCGCGCGATGCCGCCCGGCCCGACCGCGGCCGTGCCGCCGCGACGGCCGCGGTGCGTGCCGACGAGTTCAACTGCCTGGGGCCGTTCAGCGATGCCCGGCCCGAGCAATGCCAGGAGCTGCGCTTCATGGTGACCGACGACCCGGGACTGGAAGGTGCCTTCAAGACGCCGGGCCTGCGCGGCGTGGCCGACAGGGCGCCCTACATGCACGCCGGGCAGTTCGCCACGCTCGAGCAGGTCCTGCGCCACTACGTCGCGGCGCCGCATGCCGCAGTGGGCCACTCCGAACTGACGCACCGCCATGCCGGCCCCGCGGCCGCGAAGCATGCCGAGCGCGCGCCGATCGAGCTGAGCGACGCCGAGGTCGCCGACCTGGTGAGCTTTCTCGGCACGCTGAGCGCGGAGCGATCGACGCTGGCGGCCAGGCCCCAGGCACCGACACGCAGCGAGGACCGCGGCTCGGCCGCGGCTACAGCCCTCGGTCACATCGAACTGCCCCAGGGTGATGGGGGTACGACCACGGTCTTCTACCCCACCGAAGCCGCCGAAGCCCCGGTGCGCAAAGGCCCGTTCCGGTTCTCCTGGGCCGAGGATGCGCAACCGCGCCGCGGCAACGGCCGGCTCGTGGTGATCTCGCATGGCTCGGGCGGATCGCCCTGGGTCCACGTCGACCTGGCGCGTGTACTCGTCGAGCGAGGCTTCACGGTGGCCTTGCCGCAGCACGCCGGAGACAACGTCCAGGATCCGTCGGAGCCAGGCCCGACGAGCTGGGCCCGGCGCCCGATCGAAGTCAGCCAGGCCATCGACCGGGTGGCTGCCGATGCCAGGCTGGCACCGTTGCTGCGCCTCGACGCGGTCGGCGTCTTCGGTGGATCCGCGGGCGGCCACACGGCGCTCTCGCTGGCGGGCGGGCAATGGTCGCCGAGCCGTTTCCGCGACCACTGCCTGGAGAACATCGAACTGGACTTCTCCTCCTGCGTCGGCTTCATCACCTTGCGGCGGGACGACGGGCTCGACGCGATCAAGACCTGGGCGGCCAAGCTCGTCATCCGGTTTCGCTTCTCCGACGACACACCGCAGCGGCACACCGACCCGCGGATCGCGGCTGCCGTCGCCATGGTCCCCTTCGCAGCGGACTTCGATCCCGAGTCCCTGCGCCGGCCGGTCGTCCCTCTGGGGCTGGTGATCGCCGACCAGGACATCAACCAGGTGCCCCGCTTCCACGTGGAAGCCGTTCGGGCGGCCTGCGAGCCACGGTGCGAGGTGTTGGCACGCCTGGCCGAGGCAGGGCACGGGGCCATGCTGTCGCCTCTGCCGCCGCTCGCTTCGGGCAGCGTGGCCGAGCGGCTTCTCGGCGATCCACCGTCGTTCGATCGCACGGCCGCCATGCCGCCGCTGCATGCCGCCATCGCTGGGTTCTTCGTGCAAGCGCTCGGGTCGGCGAGGTAGAAGTCACGTGCCGACCGATGGGCCGCAGGCGGCCGCTCAGTGCCACTGCTCGGCGAAGAAGCCTGCGACCTGGTCGTCCAGTTCGGCCAGGAAGGCCCCGCGGTCGAAGCCCGGCGGATTGGCGGCGGCGTCGCCCGCGGCCGACGGCAGCGGGATGGTCGACTGCGCCATGAACGCGAAGTGCCCGGCACCCGCCACGGTGCCGGCCCGGGCGCCGCGCAGGTGGGCGGCGACATGTGCACCGTGGTAGCTGCTGTTCAGCACGGCGTCCTTCTCGGCCACCAGCACGCGCACCGGCACCGTGATGGCGGCCAGGCTCTCGGGCGTCAGCACGACCGCCATCGGCGCGAGCGCGACCACGGCGCGGATGCGGGGGTCGGGCACCGAGACCCGTTCGGCGTCGCGCGGCGCGGTGTCGCCAGCGGCTGCCGGGCTTGCGGTCGGGCCACCGGCCGGACCTCGGGCCAGGGCGCAGAAGCCGGGGTCGTCCTGCACCGCGCGGCAATGCTGCCCGGCGCGCGCAGGTTCGGCCTGCGCACCGGCCAGCGCCAGCACGCTGTAGCCGCCCGCGGAGTGCCCCACCGCGCCGATGCGGTCGACGGGGATGCGCAGGCCCCATTCCGGGCTCGCCAGCAGCGCATCGAGGACGCGGCTGAGCTGGCGCGGGCGTTCGCTGAAGTAGCGGCCCGAGCTGACCAGCGTCCGGTCCTGCCAGTTGTCGCCGGCGTGGCGAACGGCCGCCACCAGATAGCCTTCGCGGGCCAGCCGCGTGCCGAGGTTGTGGTGGTTCAGCTCCGTGCCGCCGGTGCCGTGCGAGATCAGGATCAGCCCCTTGAGCGGGGCCTCGGAGGGCAGGGCGCCCGGGGCGACCACGGGCTGCCAGGGGCCCATGGGCACCACGCGCCCGGCCGTGGCCGTGGGGTAGAACAGGGCCACCGTCGCGGGCGAGTCGCCGGCGATCGTGAGCGTGCGGTAGCCCGCGTGCTGCGCGTGTGCGGGCGAGGCCAGCGAGAGCAGCGTGGCGGTGACGAGGGCTGCCGCTTGCAGCCCGGTGCGATACAGGTTCATGGTGTTCCTTCGGTCGCCGCTGACGCAGCGGCATGCAGGGACTCTGGGGCGGCGGCTCGAACGCGCGAAGCGCGATGCGACGAAACGCCGTTGGGCGGCGCGGGCAGCCGGTGCGCCGTCGGCATGCTCACGGCCGGCTGTCGACGAGCATCGACACGGTCCGGCGCGCCAGCGGTGCGATGACCAGCACCACCGGAAAGGCCACCAGCCATGCGCTCAGCCAGGCGCCGAGCCACAGGCCGGCGAAGCCGTCGTCGAGACCGACGGCGCGCCAGGTCGAGATGCCGGCGACCAGCAACGACATCAGCCCGGACAGGATCAGGCCGAACAAGGCCGGTGCGAACTTCTTGGGAAACATGGAAGGTCTCCTGGAGTGGGTGTGATTCAGGCCGTGACCAGCACGCGCTCGAGGCTGTGCGCGAAGTGCCGGCCGAACAGGCGCGCCGTCTTGATGTCGCCCGGAACGAACGAGTCCGCCGGTGCCGCGTGTCCGGCCTGGGCCATCAGCCCCGACCACGAGCCCAGCCGGTTGGCGGCCTCGTCGTAGGGCACGCCGCGGTGCTGCTCGGGCAGGATCGGGTTGCCGACCCACAGCATGCCGTGCTGCATGCTGAAGACGAACATCGACAGCAGGGTCGACTGCTTGTCTCCCGACGGCAGCGACGACACGGTGAAGCCGGCGGCGAGCTTGCCCTTGAGCTGCTGGGTGCGCCACAGCCCGCCGGTCGCATCCATGAAGCTCTTGAACGGGCCACTGACGCCGCCCAGGTAGGTCGGCGAGCCGAAGACGAAGCCGTCGTAGCCGACGAGTTCGTCCGGCGTGCGGGCGATGTCCTGCGCCTTCACCAGGTGGGCATCGACGCCGTCGACGCCCGACGTGCCGGCCTGCACGTGGCGGGCGATGAACTCGGTGTGCCCGTGGGCGCTGTGATAGACGATGGCAAGCTTGCTCATG
>CAZUBF010000016.1:0-37883 GCA_964618555.1 uncultured Azohydromonas sp. | reverse complement strand
TGCGCGGTGTGCACCGCGTCGCCCATCAGCACCACCGGCTGGCGGCCGTTGTGGTGCCACCAGGTGTCGCACTTGACGCGCTGGAAGTTCAGCCACGCGCTGCCGCGCAGGTGGCGCGCGTTGCTCATCAGCTTCTCGCCCTGCAGGTTGGCGGCAAACAGCTGCTCGCAGAAGTCGATCGACTGCTGCGGGTCGGCCTGGTCGAGCCCGTGCGCCTTCCATACGGCCTCCGGGCACTCGACGATGAAGGTGCTGGTGGTCTCGTCGAACTTGTAGATGTGCGCCTGGAACCAGCCGTGCTCGGTCTTTTCGAACAGGAACGTGAACGCGTCGTACAACCGCTTCGTGCCGAGCCAGATGTAGCGGTTCGGCCGCGTGACGATGTCGGGCTGGAAGACCTCGGCGTAGCGGCTGCGGATCTTCGAGTTGATGCCGTCGCTGGCGACGATCAGGTCGGCGTCGGGGAAGTCGAGGTCCGAGTCGACATCGGTCTCGAAGCGCAGCTCGACGCCGAGCTGCTCGCAGCGCGCCTGCAGGATGTTGAGCAGCTTCTTGCGCCCGATGCCGACGAAACCGTGCCCGCCCGAGCGGATCACGCGGCCCTTGAAGTGCAGCTCGATGTCGTCCCAGTGGTTGAACGCCTGCTGGATCTCGGCGGCCGTCTGCGGATCCCACTGGCGCATGTTGTCCATCGTCGCGTCGGAGAACACGACGCCCCAGCCGAACGTGTCGTAGGGGCGGTTGCGCTCGACGACGACGATGTCGTGCCCGGGGTGGCGGTGCTTCATCAGCAGCCCGAAGTACAGGCCGGCGGGGCCACCGCCGATGCAGACGATCTTCATGCCAGCCTCCTGCACGTTCGACGCACCGGGAGGCGCGTCGAGATACTTTAGTTGTCAATATTTTAGCCGCTGCAGGAGTTTCGGCAAGAGCCCGTGGCGACGCCCACGAAAAGGGCGCCCCGCGGGGCGCCTCGTCGTCGTGCGGCGACGCCGCCTGCTACATGCCGTTCGGCGTCAGCAGCCGCATCGCCTGCTGCTCCTGGCGCTCGGCAGTCTGCAGCATCTTCATCTGCTGCTCGAACTGGCGCGCCGCGGCGATCATCGCGACCATCGTCTCGACCGCGCCGACGTTGCTGCCCTCGAGCGCGCCGGGTTGCAGCCGCGCGTCGGCGTCGGCGGCGAGGTCGCCGTCGGCGGCGCGGAACAGCCCGTCGGTGCCGCGCTGCAGCGGCGCTTCGGGCGTGACCAGCTTGAGCCGGCCGGCGACGACGCTGGTGCCGTCGTCACGGCTCGCGCTGACGGTGCCGTCGGGGGCGACCGACGCCCGCGTGCCCGGCGGCACCGTGATCGGCCCGCCGTCGCCCATCACCGTCAACCCGCGGCCGGTGACCAGATTCCCCTCGGCGTCGAGATCGAGCGCCCCGGCGCGGGTGTAGGCCTCGGTGCCGTCGATCGCCTGCACCGCGAGCCAGGCCTGGCCCTTCATCGCCACGTCGAGCGGCCGGCCGGTGGGCTGCACCGTGCCGGCCTCGGGGTTGTAGCCCACCGTCGACTCGAGCGCGAACACGCGCGTCGACGCGCCGTCGCCGCGCACCGGCACCGCGCGGAACGCCGCCAGTTCGGCGCGAAAGCCGTTCGTCGACACGTTGGCCAGGTTGTGCGCGAGCACCTCCTGGCGCTGCATCGTCGCCTTCGCGCCCGACATCGCGAGGTAGATCATGCGGTCCATCGCGGCTCCTCAGCGGGTGGGGCGATGCCTTGACGCCCGGTCAAGGTCAGCGCAGGTTGACCAGCGTCTGCATCGCCTGGTCGACGGTCTTGATCGTCTGCGCGTTGGCCTGGTACATGCGCTGCGCGGTGATCATCTTCACCAGTTCGGCGGTCAGGTCGACGTTGCTCTCCTCGAGCGCGCCGGCCTGCAGCACTCCCATGTTGCCCTCACCGGGCACGCCGACGATCGGGTCGCCCGACGCGAAGGTGCGCGTCCACACGCCGCCGCCCTGCGGCTGCAGGCCCTGCGGGTTGCGGAAGGTCGCCAGTTCGATCTGCCCGGCGGGCTGGCTCTGGCCGTTGCTGTAGCGCGCCATCACGATGCCGTTGGACTCGATCGTGATGCCCGCGAGCTGACCGGCGGCGTAGCCGTTCTGCGTCATGTCGGTCACGCCGAACGGCGCGCCGAACTGCGTCGCGCCGGCCAGGTCGAGCTCGGCGACCAACGGCACGGTCAGCGCGCCGACACGATTGGTCGTCACCGGGATGTCCAGCGACACCGGACCGGCCGGCGCGGTCGGCGCCGCGCCGTTGGCCGGGAACACCATCTGTGTCAGCGGCTGCGGGTCGGCCGGATCGGGGCTGTTCAGCGGCGTGCCGTTGGCGGTGACGAACACGTTCCAGGTGCTCTCGCCGGTGGCCGCGTCGGTGCCGACTTTCTGGAAATAGTAGGTCAGCGCGACGTCCTGCCCCTTCGCGTCGTAGACCGTCATCGACGTCGCGTTGTTGTAGGTCGTCGGGTCGGCGAAGTCGATCGCCGGCGCCGTGACGACCGGGCCGGCGCGCGAGTCGAGGTTCATCTCGATGCCGACGCGGCCGGTCACCTGCGGGTCGATGCCGGCGGTGGGCAGCTTCAGCGCCGCCGCCTGGCCGGGCTGGATCACCCCGGCGCCGCTGGCCGGGTAGCCCATCAGCTGCAGCCCCTGGTTGTTGACGATGAAGCCGTCGCGGTCGACCTTGAACTGGCCGTTGCGGCTATACATCACCGGGTTTACGCCGTCGGTGACCTGGAAGAAGCCGCCGCCGTTGATCGCCAGGTCCATCGCGTTCTCGGTAACGCTGATGTTGCCCTGCGTGAACTGCTGCGCCACCGCGACCAGGTTGGTGCCGATGCCGATCGCATTGGCGCCGGCGCCGTTGAGCGCCGCGGCGTACATGTCGGAGAACTCGGCACGCGCCGCCTTGGCGCCGAAGGTGTTCGCGTTCGCGATGTTGTTGCCGATGATCTCGAGGTTCTTGCTCGTCGCGTTCAGGCCCGACAGGCCCTGCTGGAATGCCATGGAACGTCCTTTCGCGGGAGGTAACGGGTCAGTTGAAGGCCTTGATCTCGGCGTACGGCACGCTGCCGGCGTGGCGCAGCTCGAGCGTCAGCGCGTCGCCGGTGCTCACCGCGTCGACGCGGTCGCGCATCAGCGGCGTCGCAGCCACCGCCGTCGTGCCGCTCCTGGCGACGACGCGGAAGCGCTCGCCCAGCGTCGCGTCGACGCCGTCGGCGGGCAGCCACTCGAAGCCGTGGCGCCCGGCGCCCATCGCGCCGAGTTCGATGGTGTCGACGACGACGCCGGCGCGGCTGAGCACCTCGACCTGCACGCGGTCGGCCGACGACGCCAGCTCGAACCCGCCCTGCGACAGGCCTTCGTCGTTGGCCGACAGCCAGTCGCCCTCGACGACCACGTCGCGCCCGACCAGCGACGCGCCCTGCAGCGCCTGCATCTGCGCGAAGTGCCCGCTCAGCGCCTCGACGCTGCCGTTGAGCCGCTCGATGCCCGAGACGGTCTGGATCTGCGCCATCTGGCTCGTGACCTGCGCGTTGTCGAGCGGGTTCAGCGGGTCCTGGTTCTTCATCTGCGCGACCAGCAGCTTGAGGAACCGGTCCTGCGCGTCGACGTCGCCGCGCGACTTCGCGCCGGTCTGCGTGGCGGTGCCGCGGCCCGACAGGGCGTCGACGGTGCTCATCTCACTGGCCCATCTGCAGCGTGCGCGTGAGCAGCTGCTTGGTGGTGTTCATCACCTCGACGTTGTTCTGGTACGAGCGCGACGCCGAGATCATGTTGACCATCTCCTCGACCGCGTTGACGTTGCTGTAGGTCACGTAGCCGTCGGCGTCGGCGCCGGGGTGCTTCGGGTCGTGCACGCGCCGCCCGGGGGTGGCGTCCTCGCGCACGGTGCTCACGCGCACGCCGGCGTTGCCGGTGTCGCCGAAGAAGTGCGTCGCGAACGTCACCTGGCGCGCCTTGTAGGCCTGCACGTCGGGCCCGGCCACCGTGTCGGCGTTGGCCAGGTTCGACGCGACGACGTTCAGGCGCTGGCTCTGTGCACTGACCGCGCTGCCGGCGACGTGGAAGATGTTCATCAGGCTCATGTGTGCCCCTTGTCCGAGGAGTGCGTCGGCCGGTCCCCCGACGGGGCGCGGGCCGGATCGGGAGCGGCCCGGCGTTCGGTCCGCCAACAGGTCGCCACGGGGTGCCTCACGACGGCTCCTGTTCGGCGGCTACGGCGCGGCGGCGCGGGGTCACTGGCTCTGGCCCTTGATCGCGTCGAGCATCGTGCGCACGCTGCCGTTGATGAAGCGCAGCGTGGCCTCGTACTTCACCGCGTTGTCGGCGAACGAGGCGCGCTCGCGGTCCATGTCGACGCTGTTGCCGTCGAGGCTGGTCTGGCTCGGCGCGGCCCAGCGCAGGTGGTGCACGCCGGCCGGGCCGGTCGTCGGCGCGATGTGGCCGGGGGCGGTGCGCGCCATCGCACCGGCCGGCGCGGCGCCCGCGGTGGCCTCGCGCAGCGCCTGCGCGAAGTCCATCTCGCGCGCCTGGTAGCCCGGCGTGTCGGCGTTGGCGATGTTGCTGGCGATCAGGCGCTGGCGCTCGGCGCGCAGCTGCAACGCCTGCGACTGGAAGTCGAGCACCTGGCTGAAACGCGGAATCATCGTCGGACGGGGCTCGCGCCGGGGTGGAAGCTGCGAGCCATTCTCGGCAGCGGCCTCGCGGCCATCGCGCCGAAAAACGCGGCGACGACGGCGCAATTCGGCGCGCTGCGCGACGAAGCGCGTCCTACATTGGCCGGCGTGGAACTGCGCACCCGCCCCGCGCCGACCGTGCCGCTGCACCGTGCCCGCCTGGCCGCGCTGGCGCTGGCGTGGCCGCTGCTGGCGGCGGGCGAGGTGTCGCCGATCGACGCCGCGGTGATGGACGCGGTGCGCACGCGTGCCGCCGAGGCCGTGCGCGCGCTGCCGGCGCTGCCGCCCGACGCGCGGGTGCAGGTGCACGTCGCACGCCCCGACCCGCGGCTGCGGCTGGCGCCGTGCCGGCGCATCGACACGCAGATGCCGGCGACCACCGCAGGCGCGCTGCGCGTCGCGCTGCGCTGCGTCGACGGTCCGAAACGCTGGCAGGTGCACCTGCCGGTGACGGTGCAGGTGCTGGCCCCGGGCTGGGTCGCCGCCGCCGACCTGCCGGCCGGCACGCCGCTCGGCCCCCAACACCTGCGCCGCGGCGAGGTCGACCTGGCCGACGGCGGACTCGGCGCCGACGACCCCAGGGCATTCGGGCGCTCGCTGGCGCGCCCGCTCGCCGCCGGTGCACCGCTGCGCGACGCCGACCTGCGCGCGCGCCAGTGGTTCGCCTCCGGCGACGTCGTGCAACTGGTCGCCGTCGGCCGCGGCTACCGCGTCAGCGGCCAGGGCCAGGCGATGGCCGCCGGCATCGAGGGCCGGCGCGTGCGCGTGCGCACCGACAGCGGCCGCGTCGTCACCGGCGTGCCGGTCGCGCCGGCGCGCGTCGAGGTGGCGCTGTGACCGCGGCCCGCGGGCACGCCGCGGGGCCCCGCGAACGTGGGGAGGCGGCACAATGATCGTCGATCGTCCTCAAGTCGGCGCCGAGCGCACCGATAGTGCGGACATGTCGAACAGGTCGCCTCGCCGCGACTGCTGGAGTCCACGATGAAAATCGGCCCGCTCGAGCCCAAGGTTCCCGTCGCCCCGGCCGGGAGCGACCGCGCCGCCCCGGCCCAGCCGCCGGCGGCCGCCGCGCAGGAGCCGAGCGCCCAGGTCGCGCTGTCGCCCGCCGCCTCGTCGCTGCTGGTGCACGACGGCAACGCCGAGTTCGACGCCGAGAAGGTGCAGCGCATCGCACAGGCGATCCGCGACGGGCGCTACGAGGTCAACGCCGAGGCCATTGCCGACAAGCTGATCGCCAACGCGCACGAGTTGCTCGACCGCTCGTCGCACTGAACCCCGGCGGCGTCGGCCCGGTGTGCGGGCTGACGCCGACGCCTCGCCGAAACGCCTCCAACCGCCCATGCCGTTGCCCCTCGCGCCGACCGCCCTGCCCTCCACCGCCGCCGATCCCGCCCTGGAGGCGGCGCTCGCGCGCGTCGAGCAGCATCTGGCGCGGCTCGGCGACGCGCTGCGCGAGCGCCACGGCGACGACATCGAGCGCCACTCCGGCGAGCTGCACCGCGCGCTGGCCGCCGCGGTGCAGCTGTTCGCACAGGCGGCGCGCCGCGGCGGCGTGCCGGCCGCACTGCGACAGCGGCTCGCGCACACCAGCGGCCAGGTCGCCGCGCAGCGCGAGTCGCTGGCGCGCGCCACCGCCGCGCTCGACCGCGCGATCGACGTGCTGTTGCCCGCCGCCGGGCACGGCCTGTACGCCGCCGCCGGTGGCAGTGAGCGCACCGGCTTCGGCAGCACGCAGGTCTGATCCGGGTTCGCGTGCGGTCGTCGAAGAACCGGGCCTTCGGTTGCGGCCTTCCCGCGTCGAGCCGGCCGAGGGCGGCGGGCACCCTGTCGCCCCATGTCGCCCGGGCCGGGCTGTGGACTTGCACCGCGCGCCGGGACACGACCCCCGAGGCGGCGGACCGGCCTGCGCCGGCTCGGACGCAGCGAACGCCGCAGGCTCGGTGAACCGGCACGCGCCACTGGCACGCCCCGGCGGGTTCACCGCCAGGCGAACTCGGGCTGCTCGAAGTGCGCGACGCGCGTCGCGCGGGCGCGCAGCACCACCTCCCTGAACTGGTACAGCATCGCCGCCGTCGGCGCGGCGACCCAGCTGCTGCCCAGCGGCATGCGCAGCACCGGGTGCTCGTGCCCGGGCAGCGCCTCGAGCAGCGGCGCGTCGCCGCGCAGCAGCTCGCGCAACGCGATGCGGTGCACGCTGGCGACCTCGGCCGCGTCGGGCTGCAGCGTGCGCGCCGCGCCGGCCCACACGACGACCGGCGTGACGACGAAGCCCGAACGGGTGACGATGTCGTCGAGCCGGCCGAGCACGTCCTGCGGCGACAGTGCCAGGCGCAGCTCCTCGTCGAGCTCGCGCAGCGCGGCCTGCTCGGCGCTCTCGCCGGGGTCGAGTCGCCCGCCCGGCAGCGCCCACTGGCCGGCGTGGCGGCGCAACTGCGCACTGCGGAGCGTCAGCAGCAGCGCCGCGCCGCGGCTCCAGCCGTCGCGCAACGGCAGCCCGGGCAGCCCGGCGCCGGGGCCTTCGTCGGTGATCGCCAACGCGACGGCGGCAGCCTGGCGGCCGCCGTCGAGCGGCAGCGCGCGGCGCTCGAACGCCGCGAGCCGCGCGCGCACGCGCTCGCGCAGCCGCGCGTCACGCCGCATGCGGGTGCGGGTTCACGCGTTCTCGCGCTCGACGTCGGCGGTGAACGTGTCCGAAGACGCCGGCTCCGACACCCAGTTCGGGTAGGTCGCGATGATGTCGGCGGCCAGGCGCGCCAGCGGCATGTCGTCGAAGCTGCCGCGCTGGTGCACGTACTCCATGTGGCGCTGGCCGGCGCGGTCGTAGGGGTGGTAGATCGAGTCGTCGACGCCGTCGAACTCGAGCGGCAGCAGCCCGAAGCGCTCGCACAGCTCGAGGTTGAACGCCGGTGTGGCCTTGCGCCATGCGCCGTCGAGCCAGAGCTCGGTGTAGCCGTGCCAGATGTACAGGTCGGTGCCCAGCAGGCGGCGCAGACGTTCGGTGCTCAGGTGGTTGCGCACGTCGGCGTAGCCCAGCCTGGCCGGAATCCCCACCGCGCGCGCCGCCGCGGCCAGCAGCGCCGCCTTCGGCACGCACCAGCCGTAGCCGCGCGCGAGCACCCCGCTGGCGCGCATGCCGTCGGGCGACAGGTCGATGCGGTACGGGTCGTAGCGGAAGCCGTCGCGCACGGCCAGGTACAGCGCGACCGCGCGTTCGCGGTCAACGCCGCCCACCGCGTGGCGGCGGGCGAAGTCGACGACGTCGGGGTGGTCGCTGTCGATCAGCGCGGTCGGGGCGAGCGTGGCGGCGGTCGGTTCCATGCGTACAAGCTTAACCGGCTCCGCCGCGCGCATTCCTGCGCCGGATCAGTTGTCCATGCCGCGCGGGCGGCCACCGCAACCCGCGGGCACGCGGCGTCCCAGCGGTCGCCGCGCCCGCGTCCTGCCCGATGCGCTGGCGGCGCCCCCCCTGGGCGGTGGCGCCGCAAGCGATCCGGGGGCGGGGACCGTCAGAACTTGAAGGCCAGCCGCAACCCGCCCCAGTGGCGGCCGTCGACGGTGATCGGCGCCGCGGCCTCCTTCATGACCACGAAGTTGCCGCCGCCCATGTCGCGGCGGTAGGTCTGCAGCAGGAACGGGCGCTGGTTGCGCGCGCTGGCCAGCCCGGTGCGGTCGTTGAAGATGCGCCGCCCGCGGCTGTTCGCGGCGTTCCACAGCGTGTCGCCGGCGCGCTGCGGCTGGTTGTACTTCTGGTTGTGGCAGGGGATGTAGCCGTTGCGGTCGACGGCGATGCCGAACACCACCTTGTCGGACAGGCGCAGCAGCTTCTCCTGCACCTGCGGGAACAGCCGCTCGGCGAGGGCGACGAAGCGCGTCATGTGCTGCTGCGGGTCCGTGCCGGGAATCGGCACGTAGGTCTCGTCGAACAGCCCGGGCGCGCCGATGGTGCCGCTGCGCAGCGCGTCGTCGAGCAGCTGCGAGATCTGCGCCGCGGCCTGCTGCGCGGCACGGATGTACGGCGTGTCCTCCGTCTCGACGCCGGCGTGGGCGACCATCTCGATCAGCGACTCGCTGACCTTGAGGAACGATTCGCTGCGCCCGAGCGCGCTGTCCAGCGCCTGCGCACTGCGCCGCATGTCGGCCTCGATCTCGCCCATGCTGCGGTTGACCTCGGCGGTGACCTCGCGGCTGCGCCGCGCCGCGTCGGCGATGCGCGCGACGCCGTCGTCGACCTGCGCCAGCGCGCGGTGCACCGCGCCGACGTCCTTCCCGCCCGCTCCTTCGGCACGCGACTGGATCTCGCGCGCCAGCGCGGCGATGCGCCCGTCGAGCCGGCCGACGGTGTCCATGATGTGCTTCGATGACTGCTCGACCTTGGCCGCCAGGTCCTTCACCGCGTCGGCGACGACGCCGAAGCCGCGACCGGCCTCGCCGGCGCGTTTGGCCTCGACGCTGGCGTTGAACGCCACCAGCCGCGTCTGCAGCGCGATCTGCGTGATCTCGCCGGCGGCGCCCGAGACTTCGCGCAGCGTGTCGACGATGCCGCCGACCTCGCCGCCGACGGCCTGCACCGCGTCGCGCGCGGCGGCCACCGCGGCCACGCCCTGCTCGGTGTGCGCGCCGATCGCCTGCTGCACCTGCGCCACCTCGTCGAGCCGGCGCGCCAGCACCTGCGCCGACTGCGCCAGCCGCGTCGACACCTTCTGCGTGTCGTCGATGACGCCGCGCACCTCGGCGGCCTCGCGCCCGAGGTGCGCCGTCTCGCTGGCCAGGCGGCGCACCAGCGCCTCGGCGTCGACGCCGGGTGGCGCGGGGTCGGGTTCGCTCGCCGGGATCGCGGCGGCTGCGGCGCCGCGGCGGAACAGGGTCAGCATCTCGGTCTCCTCGGGGTTCGGGTCACCAGTCGCGCAGCTTCGCGCGCAGCCGCGCGATGCTCTGGCTGTGCAGCTGGCACACACGGCTCTCGGTCACGCCGAGCACCGCGGCGATCTCCTTGAGGTTCATGTCCTGCTCGTAGTACATGCTCATCACGAACTGCTCGCGCTCGGGCAGGTTCTTGATCGCCGCGACCAGCGCCTCGCGCATGCGCCGGTCCTGCAGCAGTCCCATCGGGTTGGCGTCCTCGTCGGCGACGTGGCGGTCGAGGTAGCTGTCGTCGCCGTCGTCGCCGCTCATGTCCTCGAGGTAGACGAGCTGCGTGCCGCGCACCTTGCCCAGCAGTTCCTGGTACTCGCCCAGGCCCAGCCCCATCTCGGCGGCGATCTCGCTCTCGTTGGGCGCGCGGCCGAGCTTCTGCTCGAGCTTGTGCACCGCGCTCTCGATGCTGCGCTGCTGGCGGCGGTTGCCGCGGCTCATCCAGTCGCTGCCGCGCAGCTCGTCGAGCATCGCGCCGCGGATGCGCTGCGTCGCGAAGGTCTCGAACTGCACGCCCTGCGCCGCGTCGAAGCGGCCGAGCGCGTCGTTCAGGCCGATCATGCCGACCTGGATCAGGTCGTCGATCTCCACGTTGGCCGGCAGCTTGGCGATCATCTGGTGCGCCAGGCGGCGCACCAGCGGGCTGTACTGCTTGAGCAGGTGGCTGTGGTCGAGTCGGCCTTTGGCGGTGTACATCGGTCGGGCTCCGGGGATCGTCAGTTCCAGGCCGGCGCATGCGCCGGCGTCGGGGTCGCGAGGGTGGCGTGCACGGGCACCGGCACGTGCGGGCGGTCGTCGACCGGCTCCAGCAGAGCGCGCGCCACCCGCAGCAGCGCCGCGTCGGGTGCGTCGGCGGGGTCACCGGCCGGGTCGACCGCGGCCCAGTCGTGCAGCGCGGCACCGAGGAAGCGGTCGGCACAGCCGGCGAGCTGGGGCGCGATGCGCTCGCGCCGCGGCGAACTCGCCGACACCGCGAGCAACAGGTCGAAGCTCATCAGCCCGTGGCGCAGCGCCAGCCGCTTCAGGCTGGCGTAGGCGTCGGTGACGCTGGCCGGGTGGTCGGCGGCCATCAGCACCGGGCGCACCGGGCGGCGCATGAACAGCCGCGCCAGGTCGCCCGCGCCGGCGTGCACGACGATCACGTCGGCGCGCGGCGCGGCGTGGGCCAGCGCGTCGAGCAGGCGCGCGGCGCTGCCGCGCGTGTCGACGTGGCGCAACGGCAGCCCGCGCGCGGCCAGGTACGAGACCTCGGGCGACAGCGGCTCGATGCAAGCGCCCAGGTCGAGCCCGCTGAGCTCGTGCGGCGCCGGCGAGTCGTCGGCGGCGTCGACGACCAGCGTGCGGCGGCCCTGCGCGGTGAACGCCGCGGTCAGCCGTTCGAGCAGCACGCCGGCGAACGGCACGCGCGCGTTGGCCACCAGCGCGACGTGGCCGACGCGCGGCCCGGCGAACAGCCGCCGCAGACCGTCGGCCTGGTCCAGCGGCGCGGGGCGCGAGGCGTAGAAGTCGATCATGGCGGCCCGGCGCTCAGGCGTGCAGCGCGGCCGGCGCAGCCGCCGCGGGCAGCGCGGCGAACACCAGGCTGACGTCGTCGCGGTCCATCTGCCACGCACCCGGCGGCTGCGCGCGCAGCGCGCGCTGCACCAGCGCCTGCGAAGACAGGCGGTGCCAGTCCTCGGGCACGCGCTGGCCGTTGGCCACGCCGAGCAGGTGCAGCTTGTGGCGGATCAGCGCGTCGAGCGCCGGCCCGAGCTTGACCGCCTCGTCGATCTTGCTGAGCACCGCGCCGCGGCACGCGCTGGCGCGCCACGACAGCATCACGTCGTCGATGGTCTCGCCCTGCGCGGCGGCGTTGACGACCAGCAGCTTCTGCACGCTGCGGTGCTGCAGCATGTCGAGCAGCTCGCGGGTGCGGCTGTCGCGCTGCGCCATGCCGGCGGTGTCGATGAGCACCATCTTCTTCGCGCTCAGCAGGTCGAGCAGGTCCTCGAGCGACGCGCGGTCGTGGGCGGTGTGCACCGGCACGCCGAGGATGCGCCCGTAAGTGCGCAGCTGCTCGTGCGCCGCGACGCGGTAGGCGTCGAGCGTGATCAGCCCCAGGTGCGCGGCGCCGTGGCGCGTGGCGAAGGCGGCGGCGATCTTCGCGGTGGTCGTGGTCTTGCCGACCCCGGTCGAGCCGATCAGCGCGAACACGCCGCCGAGGTCCTCGATCGGCGGCTCCTGCTCGGCGGCGGCGAGGTTGCGCTCGAGGACGCCCGCGGCCCAGGCCACCGGGTCGGCGACGTCGGCGGGCAGCGCCTCGCCGAGCTTGCGGATCAGCGCCGGCGAGAAGCCGGCGTCGAGCAGGCGCTGGCTGAGCGTGGCCTGCGCCGGGCTGCGCTGCAGCTTTTCCATGAACGCCAGCGCGCCGAAGCGCTGCTCGATCAGGCCCTTCATCGCGCGCAGCTCGTTCATCATCTCGGCCTGGTCGCGCCGCGACGCGCCGGCGTCGACCGCGAAGCCGGGGTCGACGCGGATCTCGTCGTGCAGCACCGGCGCGCGCTGCGCCTGGCGCGGCGACGCGGCGTCGGCGCTGCGGGACTCGGACGCCGGCAGCGGCGGCGCGACCGGCGCGACCGGCGCGGCAGGCGGCACGGGCACCGGCTCGGCCGCCGCCGCCGCCGCGGCGCGCGGCTTCGGTGCCAGCGCCGCCTGGCGGCGCTTGAGCATGCGCTCGCGCACGTAGTCCTGGAACGACAGCGTGCTCATCGACAGGCGCTCGACGTCGCGGCCGACGTCGGTGTCGATCTCGGCGTCGGGCTCGGGGCTCTGCGTCGGCGCGAAGTCGCGCTCGAGGTCGAGCTTCGGCTCGACGCGCTCGCCGCGCCGCAGCGCCGCGGCGGCGCGCGCCTCGAGTCGCTCGGGCGTCGGCGCCGGCTGCGCCTTCGGCGCGGTCTGCGCAACACGTTCGATGTGCTGCAGCCCGTCGCTGGGCATCGCCAGCACCTCGACGCCGTCGACGCAGGGCCGCGTCGACAGCACCACGGCGTGCTCGCCGAAGGCCTGCCGCACCGCGTGCAGGGCCTCGCGCGAGGTGCGGGCGGTGAAGCGCTTGACGTTCATGCGGTGCCTCCGATGATCGAGCCGATACGGATCGTGTGGGTGTCAGGGATCTCGCTGTGGCCGAGCACCTTCAGCCGCGGCGCGGCGCGGCGCAGCAGCTGCGCCATCGGCGCGCGGATCGGGTCGGGCACCAGCAGGCACGCGGGCACGCCCAGGTCCTCCTGCTGGCGCGAGGTGTCGGCGGCGCTGCGCGCCAGCGTGTCGGCGATGCCGGGGTCGAGCGCGGCGCCGTGCGGCGAGTTCAGCGCCTGCGTCACCAGCCGCTCGAGCTCGGGGTCGAGCGCGATCACGTCGAGCTCCTTCACCGCGCCGTAGATCTGATGCACGATCGCCGGCGACAGGTGGATGCGCACGCGCCGCGCCAGTTCGTGCGCGTCGGTCACCGTCGAGGCGTGCTCGGCCAGGCACTCGACGATCGAGCGCAGGTCGCGGATGTGCACGCCTTCCTCGAGCAGCAGCTGCAGCACCTTCTGCAGCGTGGCGATGGCGACCATCTTGGGGATCACGTCTTCGATCAGCTTGGGTGCCAGCTTGGTCACGTGGTCGACCAGCGCCTGCGTCTCCACGCGCCCGAGCAGCCGGGCGGCGTGGACCTGCATCAAGTGTGAGAGGTGGGTCGCGATGACGGTCGAGCAATCAACGACGGTGAACCCGGCCATTTGGGCCTGCTCGCGGTGGCGCTCGTCGATCCACACGGCGGGCAGCCCGAACGCCGGATCGGTGGTCGCGGTGCCGGGCAGCCTCTGCGTCGCGCCGCCCGGGTTGATCGCCAGCAGCATGCCGGGGTAGGCCTCGCCCTCGCCGACCACCGCACCGCGAAGCGTCACGCGGTACACGCCCGGCTTGAGGTCGAGGTTGTCGCGGATGTGCACCGGCGGCGGCAGGAAGCCGACGTCCTGAGCGAACTTCTTGCGCACGCCCTTGATGCGCGCGAGCAGGTCGCCGGCGCGCGACTTGTCGACCAGCGCGATCAGCCGGTAGCCGACCTCCAGGCCCAGCGTGTCCACCGGCACCAGGTCGTCCCAGCTGGCCTCGGCGTTCGCCGGTGCGGCCTCGGCGGCGGCCGGCGCGGGCTGCGCCCGCGCGTGCTGTGCTCGGCGGTGCAGCGCCCAGGCCGCCGCACCCAGCGCCGCGCCGAGCAGCAGGAACACCAGGTTGGGCATGCCCGGGATCAGCCCGAGCGCGCCGACGATGCCGGCGGCCAGCGCCAGCGCCTTCGGCGAGTCGAACACCTGCGCGCGGATCTGCGTGCCCAGGTCCTGCCCCTTGCCGACGCGCGTGACGACCATCGCCGCGGCCACCGAGATCAGCAGCGCCGGCACCTGCGCGACCAGCGCGTCGCCCACCGCCAGCAGCACGTAATTGTTCGCCGCATCGGCGGCCGACAGGCCGTGCTGCACGATGCCGATCACCAGGCCGCCGACGACGTTGATCACCAGGATCAGCAGCCCGGCGATCGCGTCGCCGCGCACGAACTTGCTCGCGCCGTCCATCGACCCGAAGAACTCGGCCTCCTCGCCGACCTCGGCGCGGCGGCGCTTGGCCTCCTTCTCGTCGATCAGCCCGGCGTTGAGGTCGGCGTCGATCGCCATCTGCTTGCCCGGCATCGCGTCGAGCGTGAAGCGCGCGCCGACCTCGGCGACGCGCTCGGCGCCCTTGGTGACGACGATGAAGTTGATGACCACCAGGATCGCGAACACGATCAGGCCGACCGCGAAGTTGCCGCCGATCAGGAAGTGGCCGAAGCTCTCGATGACCTTGCCGGCGGCGCCGGTGCCGGTGTGGCCTTCCATCAGCACGACGCGCGTCGAGGCCACGTTCAGGCTCAGTCGCAGCAGCGTGGTCAGCAGCAGCACCGCCGGGAACGCGGCGAAGTCCAGCGGCCTGACCATGTGCGCCGCCACCAGCATGACCACCAGCGCCAGCGCGATGTTGAACGTGAACAGCAGGTCGAGCAGGAACGGTGGCAGCGGCAGCACCATCATCGCCAGCACCATGACGATGAACAGCGGCGCCAGCAGCGTCTTCACCGCCGTCGCCGTGGCCTCGCGCGCGCCGAGCAGGCCCTGCACCTGCTGCACCAGCGCGTTCACGCCTCACCCCCCACGGCCGCGCGGCCGTGCTGCGGGTCGAGTTCGGGCGGCACCGGCAGCGGCGGCAGCGCCATCGCGTCGATGTCGCCGACGCCGCCGCGGCCGACCTGGGCGCGCAGGCGGTACACGTGCGCCAGCACCTGCGCCACCGCGGCGAACAGCGCGGCGGGGATCTCGCGGTCGACCTCGGTGTGCGCGTACAGCGCGCGCGCCAGCGGCGGCGCCTGCAGCACCGGCACGCGCGACTCGCGCGCCAGGTCGCGGATCTTCATCGCCAGCAGGTCGGTGCCCTTGGCAACGACGCGCGGCGCGCCCATCGAACCCTCGTCGTACTTCAGCGCCACGGCGTAGTGCGTCGGGTTCATCACCACCAGGTCGGCGCCAGGCACCGCGGTGAGCATGCGCGTGCGCGACATTTCGCGCATGCGCGCGCGCAGCTTGCCCTTGATCTCGGGGTTGCCCTCGACCTCCTTGAGCTCCTGCCTGAGTTCCTGGTGGCTCATCTTCAGCCGCTCGCGCAGTTGATGGCGCTGCAACGGCACGTCGACCAGCGCGAACGCGGCCAGCGCCAGCGCCAGCAGCGCCAGGCCGCCGAGCAGGATCGCGCCCGCCTGCCCCACCGCCGCCGGCAGCGGCAGCGCCAGCACCTGCTGCAGGTCGCCCAGGTGCGCCTGCATGTACCAGGCGCCGACGCCGCCGAGCACCAGCGCCAGCACGCTGGCCTTCAGGGTCTCGGTCAGCTGGTGCTTGGAGAACACGCGGCCCAGCCCGGCGATCGGGTCGAGCTTGCCGAACCTGGGCGCCAGCGGCTGCAGCGTGAAGTTCCAGCCGCCGGCCAGCGTCGCCGCCGCCGCGGCGAGCGCGACCACCAGCAGTCCCAGCGGCACCACCACCCAGGCCCAGTGCGTGGCCGCCCGGGCGAGCTGTTCGGTCATTTGCGACGGGTCGGCCAGGTGGCGCGGCTCGAGACGCAGCCCGTCGGCCACCAGCTGGCGCAGCCACCCGGCGACCTGCGGCGCCGCGGCCACGAGTGCGGCGCCGCCGCCGGCGACGGCGGCGAAGTGCCCGAGGTCGCGCGAGCGCGCCACCTGCCCCTGCTCGCGCGCCTTGCGCAGCTTGCGCGGCGTCGCGGGCAGGGTCTTGTTTTGGGATGAAGACTCGTCGGCCATGGCAGTGCAGGCATGTTGCCCGCCGGGGGTGCCGACTTGAGCCCGAAAAGCGGCGTTTTGGCGGCCGTGTTCGCGCCTCGCGGCGTCGGCCATACTCGCGCCATGAACGTGCTCGTCGTCAACGGCCCCAACCTGAACCTGCTCGGCACGCGCGAGCCGCAGCTGTACGGCAGCACGACGCTGGCCGACGTCGAGGCGATGCTCGCCGCCGACGCCGCGGCCGCCGGGGTCTCGCTCGAATGCTTCCAGAGCAACCACGAAGGCGCGCTGATCGACCGCATCCACGCCGCACGCGGGCACGTCGACTGGATCGTCATCAACCCCGGCGGGCTGACGCACACCAGCGTCGCGCTGCGCGACGCACTGGCTGGCGTGGCGATCCCGTTCGTCGAGGTGCACGTCAGCAACGTGCACCGGCGCGAGCCGTTCCGTCACCACTCGTTCCTCAGCGGCATCGCCGAGGGCGTGATCGCCGGCCTGGGCGTGTTCGGCTACCGCGCCGCGCTGCAGTTCGCCATCGGGCGCACGGGCGGCTGAGCGCCCGCGGTCAGGCCCGCCTGCGGCCGGCTTGACAGCGGGCCGACACGCGCCTATGTTTTGAACATTCGTTTAAACCGAATGGTTAGATCGTGGCACGGGTCACCATCGCGGCGGCCGAAGCGGTCGCCGCCGCGCCGGCAAACCTCGGCGAGACGCGCTCGCGCATCCTCGACGCGGCGTTCCGCCGTCTGGCACGCGAGGGCTACGCGGCGCTGAGCGTGCGCGAGATCGCCCGCGACGCCGGCGTCAACCACGCGCTGATCAACTACCACTTCGGCAGCAAGGACCAGCTCGTCATCGAGGTGCTCGACGCGGCGAACCGGCGCCTGCTCGAACGCCAGCGTGCGATGAACGCCGAGCCGGGCGGCTTCGCGCACAAGTGGGCGCAGGCGCGGCGCTTCTACGAGAGCGACCTCGCGTCGGGTTTCGTGCGCGTGCAGGCCGAACTGTGGGCCGCCAGCTTCGCCAACCCCGAGCTGCGGCGCAAGTTCGTGCCGCGGCTGCAGGCGTGGAAGCGGCTGGTGCGCCAGGGCGTCGGCGAGGCGCTGCAGGCGCTCGAGCGACACGGCGTCGTGCTGCCGCCGCCGTTCGGTGCCGACGTGATCGCGTGCTGGATCAGCGAGTTCTGGCTCGGCATGGAGTTCGCCGACCTGCTCGACGAACCGGGCGAGCGGCGAGCCCACGGCGCCGCGCTCGACGCGGTGCAGGCGCTGCTCGAGTCGCTCGACGCGCGCGTCGCCGCGGCAGCGCCCGGCGACGGGGGCCGGTGATGGCGGCGCGGCCCGAACGCTGGCGCCGCACCGTCGGCGATCTGCCCGCGCCAGGTCTGCTGCCCGATGCGCGGCGCGGCCCGTACACCACCGTGCGCGCAGTGCGCGAGGGCTTCGTCGAGCGCGACGGCGTGCGCATCGGGTACTGGGTGTGGGGCGAGCAGGGGCCGTGGCTGGCATTCGCGACGCCGTTCCAGGTCGTGCACAGCGAGGCGCTGAAGGCCACGGTGCCGTACCTGTCGCACCACTGCCGCGTCGTCACCTGCGACGCGCGCGGCAACGGCCGCTCCGACCGGCCGCAGGGACAGGAGGCGTACGACTTCGACCACTACCACGCCGACTTCGTCGCCGTGATCGACGCCGTCGGCGCCGACCGCCTGGCCCTGGTCGGCATCTCGGCCGCGGCGATGTCGGTGCTGCGGCTGGCTGCCGAGCAGCCGCAGCGCGTCACGCACCTGGTGGTCGCCGGCGGCTTCGCCGAATCGCTGGTGCACGGCGACGCGACGACGCAGCGCGTGGCCGTCGAGACCGAACTGCTGGCGCACGACTGGCCGGCGTACCTCGACCGCTTCATGGCCACGATCTTCAGCGAGCCGCACTCGACCAAGCCGTACGAGGACGGCGTGCGCTACGGCTGGGCGAGCAGCGCGCAGGTCATCGACTGGTGCCGGCGCGGCTGGATGAACCACGACGTGCGCGAGCACGCGCGCCGCGTACGCTGCCCGACGCTGGTGATCCACGGCGACGACGACCGCCGAGTCGCCGCCGCCAAGGGCCGCGAGATCCATGAACTGGTGCCCGGCTCGCGCCTGCTGACGATCGGCGGCGGCGGCCACGTCACCGCGGTGCGCGACCCGGTGCGCTTCAACCTGGCCGTGCGCGACTTCGTCGGCGCGGCGCCGCAACGCTCGACCTGGGTGCGCGCGATGAGCCGGCGGCGCCGCGCGCTGTTCGTCTCGAGTCCGATCGGCCTGGGCTACGCGCAGCGCGACCTGGCCATCGCCCGCGAGCTGCGAGCACTGCAGCCCGACCTCGACATCGACTGGTTCACCGTCGACCCGGCGGCGCACTACCTCGAGCGCGAGGGCGAGCGTGTGCACCCGATCACGCAGCGGCTGGCCAACGAGAGCCGCCACTTCGAGTCGGTCGCCGGCGAGCACGACCTGTCGGCGTTCTTCGCGCTGCGCACGATGGACGAGATCATGGCGCACAACTTCATGACCTTCGTCGACCTGATCGACGCCGAGCACTACGACATCGTGATCGGCGACGAGGCCTGGGACGTCGACTACTTCTATCACGAGAACCCCGAGCTCAAGCGCCAGCCGTTCGTGTTCCTCACCGACTTCGTCGGCTGCCTGCCGGTGGTCGACGGCGACGAGCGCGAGGCCTGCCTGTGCGCCGACCGCAACGCCGACGACATCGAGCATGTCGCGCGCTACCCCTACGTGCGCGACGCGGCGCTGTTCGTCGGCAACCGCGAGGACGTGACCGAGCTGCCGTTCGGCCCCGGGCTGCCCGGCATCCGCGACTGGACCGACCGCAACTTCGGCTACTGCGGCTACACGCTGCCGTTCGACCCGCGCGCGCTCGCCGACACCGAGCGGCTGCGCGAAAGGCTGGGCTACCGCCGCGACGAGAAGGTCGCGATCGCCACCGTCGGCGGCACCGCGGTCGGCCGCCAGCTGCTGCAGCGCATTGCCGCCGCGTTCCCGATCATGAAGCGCGAGCTGCCCGAGCTGCGGCTGATCCTCGTCACCGGGCCGCGGCTGCCGAGCGACCGCTTCGCGCCGGCCGACGGGCTCGAGGTGCGGCCCTACGTGCACCACCTGTTCGAGCACCTCGCGTGCTGCGACCTGGCGTTGGTGCAAGGCGGGCTGTCGACCTGCATGGAACTGGTCGCCACGCGCCGCGCGTTCCTGAGCTTTCCGCTGCAGCGCCACTTCGAGCAGTGCATCCACGTGCGCCGGCGACTGGCCAACTACGGCGCCGACCGCGCCGTCGACTACCGCACGACGACGCCGCATTCGCTGGCGCGGCTGGCGCTGGCGGCGATGCACGAGCCGGTGCGCTACCGCGCCGTCGAGACCGACGGCGCCGCGCGCGCCGCGCGGCGCATCGCGCAGGTGCTCGACAACCGCTGGTGGACGCAGTAGGGGGGGCCTTCGCCGGGCACGGGTCATGAAGCTGCACGCCGACGGTCGCCCGCTCGTCCCGCACGGCTGCGAAGCGCCGTAGCGCCGCGCTGCTGCGCCGTCCTTCCATCGACACACTGCAGCCGCGTCCCGGCGCGGCGAGGGTGTGTGCACGCGTCAACTTCGTCGGAGGCCCGCCATGGCAGCCACAGGCATTCCTTTCCTCGTCTACGGCGTCGTCGTCTACGCCTTTTTCCTCGCCACCTTCGTCTACGCGATCGGCTTCGTCGGCAACGTCGCGGTGCCCAAGTCGATCGACAGCGGCGCCGCGGTGCCACTGGCCGAGGCGCTGCTCGTCGACGTGTCGCTGCTCGCGCTGTTCGCGGTGCAGCACAGCGTGATGGCGCGGCGCTCGTTCAAGCGCTGGTGGACGCGCGTCGTTCCCGAGGCGGCCGAGCGCAGCACCTTCGTGTTCGCGGCGACGCTGGTGCTCGCGCTGCTGATGTGGCAGTGGCGGCCGATCGCCGAGCCGCTGGTGTGGTCGGTCGAGCACCCGGCGCTCGCCGTCGCACTGCAGGCCGTGTTCTGGCTCGGCTGGGGGGTGCTGCTGGTCAGCACTTTCCTGATCAACCACTTCGAGCTGTTCGGGCTCGCCCAGGTCGTCGCACGCCTGCGCGGCAGCGCGCTGCCGCGCCCTGAGTTCCGCACGCCGCTGTTCTACCGCCACGTGCGCCACCCGATCTACCTCGGATTCCTGCTCGGCTTCTGGGCCACGCCGCAGATGAGCGCCGGCCACCTGCTGTTCGCAATCGCCACCACCGGCTACATCCTGATCGGCATCTGGTTCGAGGAGCGCGACCTCGTCGCGCAGTTCGGCGAGCGCTACCGCGCGTATCGCGAACAGGTCGGCATGCTGCTGCCGCGCTGGCGGCGCTCGCGGCGCTCGCACCCGGCGGGTCAGTGAGATTCGCGCGAGGGCGCCGCGGCGCCCGGTGCTTCAGCCTGCTCATTTACATGAACGACAACCGCAAGCAGTTCGGCGACGCGAAGAAGTTCCTCGACGAGGTGCTGGTGGCGTCGAAGCGATGAGCCTCGCGGCTGCGTCGACAGCCCCCTGTCGGCCAGCGCGTCAACGCGGCCCGCGGGTCAGGCGGGGGGCGCAGCGGCATCCGCAAGGCCCGGGCTGAGGTCCGAGGACCGGCGCGCCGCCAAGTCCGGCCCTCGGCCGTCGGTGGGCGCAGACCGCCGCGCTGCAGCGGGCGAGGCCCCATGTCGGACTCGTGCGCCGAGCCTGGGCCAAATGGTCGCGGGCCAGGTCGACTTGCCCCCGTTGAGCCGCGTGCGGGGCCATCGAGAAATGCGGGTTGGGCAGCGTCGGGTCGGTGAGCGCGACAAGCTGGTGAGGGGCCGGCGCCTGCCGCTGGCCCATGCCATCCACTCCAGGAGCGCAACGGGCCGCAGCGTGTCGGCCCTGGCCGGCCGGCGGCGCAGGACAAGCGGCCCGGCCGGCAAGTGCATGCATCAAAGCGCTTGAACCGATGGCCGGCGGCCTGCAACCCAGGGGCATGGCAGCTCGATGGCGAGCCGCCGCCACCGCAGGAGAGCACCATGGGCACCACCCGCATCGAGCAGGCCATCGACGAGTTCGACCCGCTGGGCGACGACGACACCTGCTGCGACGACATCCGCCTGGCTTGGCTTGCCAACGAGCAGCGTTGCGACAGCGGCGACGGTCGCGACTTCGACGCGCTCTGGACCGACCGCTGAGCCTCACGTCGCGCGACGCCGCCCCGCCTGCGGTCTGGTGTCGCAGCCTTGGGCGAGGTATCTGAAACGGCGGGAGCGGCTCAGGTTGCGAAGTCTTGCCCCGCCTCGCACGCCCGCCGCCGGGGTGGCGGCTGTGGATCCAGCCCCAAGTGAGTCAAGATCTTCTCGATGACCGGCCGCTCGAGGATTGCCGCGATGCTCTTGAGCTCGCCGCCGGCTCTCGCCGCGGACCACTTCCTCGTCAGCAGCAACCGCCCTGCCTTTTGCAGCCGGCCCTTCAGCGCGCCTGCCACGATGCCGACGAGACCGGGCAATTCGGTCTCAAAGCAGACCCTGACGGTGGCTGGCTCAAGCGGTCCGCGACGGCCGCGTCAATGCCGTGGGCGGCGTCGGCGTTGCGGATGGGCTTGCGGGAAGGGCGGATCAGTCGCGCGGCAGCGGAGCGTCGTCGAACGCCAGTGCCGCGGCCTCGAGCTGCGTCAGTCTCTGGCCGCGCGCGTGCAGCGCGTCGACCGCGGGTGGCGCCAGCGAGGCGCCGGCCAGCGCCAGCACGCGGTGGCGCCAGCGTTGCCAAACGGGAAACAGGCGCCACAGATGGCGCTCGATGCGGGTGAAGACCCAACCGCCGATCAACAACGCACGCGCGCCGTCGCCGTGAGACGCATGGTGCAGGGCGGCAGCGATGAGTGCACCGGCGGTCGTGCCGCTGGGGCGCTGCGTCGCGTAGGCCTCGCGCGCGGCGGCGAGTGCCTGATCGTCGCCGCGCAACGCCAGTGCCACTGCCAGCGAGCTGAGAGCCAGGCCAATGTTGGTCCAGTAGTCGACCTGGCGTTGCACTGCCACCGCCTCGGTTAGCGTCGTGATTGCGTCGTCGATGCGGTCGGCGAACAGCTGGACCATGCCGATGTTGTTGCGCGCCAGCCATTCGCCGCCGGTGCGCCCGTCGCGATAGAGCGCAAACTGCCTCTCGTGGGCGGTGATCGCTTCGTCGAAGTCGCCGCGTTCGACGGCGAAGTGCGCCTGCGCCACCTCCACGGCAGCCTGCTTGAGCACCGGCGCCGACGACCCGACCAGTCGCCGAACCTCGTCGAGCGTGCGCTGTGCCCGATCGAATTCGCCACGCCAGGCCGCCAGGGTCACCAGCGGCAGCAGGATGTCGGCCACCGCATCGGCGTCCTGAAGTTGACGGTACAGCGCCTCGGCGCGCAGCGCCGCCTGCCAGGCGTCGTCGTGACGTCCGCTCTCGGTGCCCAGGCGCGCGATGCCGAGGCAGAAGTCGGCCTCGCGCCGGGCGCCCAAGTCCCCCGGCAGCGGCAGCAGCGCCAGCATGCGGTCGAGCCCTTCGTCGAGCAGTCCGCTGCGGTACCAGATGATCGCGCCGCCGCTCAGCAGATCGACCGCCAGCCCGCGGTCGCCGTTCTCGCCCATCGCCCAGGCGAGCGCCGCGCGCAGATTGTCGAGCTCGCGCTGCGCCGCGCGCACCGTCGCCATGGTGAGCGTCCAGCGCTGGCGCCCGACGGTCTGCGCAAAGTCACGCATCACCTGCGCGTGGCGGCGCAGCATCGTGTCGGCTTCGCCCGCGGCAGCAAGTTGCTCGAGCGCGAACGCCCGCGTCGACTCGAGCAGCGAGTAGCGGGGCGTCGCGCCCGCGCCGTCCGAGCTGGCGACGACGAGCGACTTGTCGACCAGGTGGGCGAGCAGTTCCAGCACGACCCAGCCGTCGCGCTGTTCGTCGGCGGCGACCCGCTGCGCCAGCTCCAGCGTAAAGCCGCCGGTGAAGACACCCAGTTGGCGGAAGACCGCGCGCTCTTCTGCGTCCAGCAGATCGTGGCTCCAGTCGAGCGCGGCGCGCAGCGTCTGGTGCTTTCGCAGTGCCATCCGTGCGCCGCCGGTGAGCACGCGAAACCGCGCGCCCAGATGCTGGCGCAGCCCTTCCAGCCCGAGCAGGGGCACCCGCGCGGCCGCCAGCTCGATCGCCAGCGGCAAGCCGTCCAGGCGTCGGCAGATCGCGATCGCGGCCGCCGATTGCGCCGGTTCGAGCACGAACGCCGGCTGCAGCGCGCGCACGCGCTGAACGAAGAGTTCGACGGCACCGTAGGCAAGCGGATCCTCGTGCACCGCCTCGGGCGGCGGCAAGGCCAGCGGCTCGATCCGGTAGACCCGTTCGCCTTCGACCTTCAGCAGCTCCTGGCTGGTGGCGAGCAAGGCGATGCCGGGTGCCAGCGCCAGCAATGCACCGGCGAGCGCGCTCACGGCCTCGACCAGGTGCTCGCAGTTGTCGAGGACCACCAGGGCCGAGCGGGTGGCGAGCCGCTGCGCCAGCTCGGCGGGGTCGCCCCCCGCTTCGACGGGCAGGTTGACGCCCAGCAACGCCGCCACCTCGGGCACCGTGCGTGCCGGGTCGCTCAGGCGGGTCAGATCGACCCACCACACCCCGTCGCGCCAGGCGTTGCGCTGCGGCCAGGCCAGCGCCTGCGCCAGCCGCGTCTTGCCGATGCCGCCGGCACCGACGATCGTGACCAGGCTGCGCGGCCCGATCATTGCCGCCGCGGCCTGCACCTCGGCAGCCCGGCCGACCAGCGGCAGCGGCTCGCTCAGATTGCCGCGCCCCGCCCAGCCGGGTCTCGGCGCGGCCGCACCTTCGTGTTCAGCGTCGGCCGGCGCCGCCAGCGTGAAGCGGTAGCCGCGGCCGGGGATCGTCGCGATCGCATGCGGCCCGAGAAGCTTGCGCAGTGCGCTCACCTGCACCTGCAGATTGTTCTCCTCGACCACGACGCCCGGCCAGACGAGGTCGATCAGCTCGTGTTTGCCGACCAGCCGGCCCGCACGTTCGGCCAGGGCCAGCAGCAGGTCGAAGGCGCGTGCGCCCAGCACGGCCGCCTTGCCGTCGACGAGCAGCACGCGCTCGGTCGGGCGCAGCTCGATGCGCCCGAAGTGCAGCGCGGCGGCGGGCGGCGGCGGCGAACCGGTTTCCATGGCGGCGGTGCGGCAGATTGGCCGATGCGCGCAGCCTAGCGCGCTTCGCGTCCGGCGGCAGGTGGTTTTCAGGAAACGCCAGAACGCTTCAGGCCGGATTCAAGACTGGTCGGGCCCCAGCGCCGAGAGTTGCTTCCACGGCGAACAAAAGCCGCCCCCCTCAGCCAAGGAGACCGCCATGAATGCCGCCCCCGCCTCGAATACCCCGACCCAACCGTCCCGGCTGCCCCCCCTGCCACGCCGCCAGCGCATCGGCGCTGCCGTCGCCAGCGCGGTCGTCAGCACCGTCCTGCTGTCCGGCGTGGTCGTCGGATTGACCGGCGTTCCCGACGGCGCGAGCCAGATGGCCGCGCAGATCTTCCCGGCGGCGCGTGGCTGATCGCCCGCGCCGCGTTTTCCTCCCATCCAACCAGGAGACACTGATGAACAAGACCGCCTTTCATCTTCCGGCCCTGACCGCTCTCGCGCTGGCAGCGACCGCGATGCCCGCGACGGCGCAGGTCGTCGCCGCCGTATCCGAGCAGCGCGTCGACGTCACCGCGCCTCGGCTGGACGTTCGCACCGTCTGCCCGAGCGTCGATGCCGACATGCTGACCTCGCTGTCGCGCGTGGCGATGCAGTTGCGCGAGAACGCCCTGCTCGACGTACGTTTCGGCATCGACGGCCGCCGCATCGGCGAGGTCGTCGTCACCGGCGGGCCGCCCGCCTACCGCCGCGCGACGCGCAGCGCCGTGCGGACGCTGGCCTGCGACAACGACAACACCGGGATACAGACCGTGCATATGCAGGTAGTGTTCAAGGACCTGTAGACAAGACCCGCCGGCGGGCGATCCGGCGCCGGTTCCCCGATCTTCTGGGGCACAGGCACTCTGCGCAGATGCAGCCGCGGCAGCGGCACCAGCGCGGCCAGCCGCTGCATGAACTCGAGTGGGCTCATCACCCGGTGCGTCGTGCCGTCGCGCCACCGTGTCTTAGGCTTGAGCTCCACCTGCCCTGCGGGGTGGACCTGCACGCGGTCGTCCGGCAGCGCCGGCCGGGTGACGTAGAGGCACAGCTGTTCCAGCCTCTTGCGGTCGTGCGCCTCGACCCGCACTGTCTTCACAAGATGCTCCGCGCCGAGGACACGGTGTCCTACGACGACCGCGAGCCCTCGAGAGCGCAGCGGCGCGCGCCGCCTGCGCCGGGCGCACGCGGGCGCGGGTGCGACTCACATGTCAACCGACCTAAGCCGGACAAGCCGGAACCAAAGTGCGCAGTAGTATTGCCCCGTGAGCTTTCGCATCCGCCCCTGGCTGCGCGACGCGCCGCTTGCGCGGCTGCCACACCCGACGATCCGGGACATGGTGCTCGCGACGCGCAGCCTCGACCTGATCGTCGGCGGCTGCGCGCTGCCGCTGATGCAGGGCGTGCCGATGCTCGAACCCGGCGTCCCCGTCCGGACGCAAGAGCGCAGGCGGGCGATGCGGCTGCAGGAAAGGCGGCTGCGCGGCTGGTGGATGCCTTCGCACTGACGCTGCCGGAGGATCAGGCCGATCACGCGATCGGTTGGCCGCTGCAGTGTTCGTGGGTCAGACGAACACCAGCGCCACGCCATGAACCTGGCTCGCGCCGACGACGAGCGCGCCGTCGGACAGCCTCTCGGCCGTGAAGCCGCCACGCCGCAATGCCTCGGCCGCGGCCCCGCGATCGCGCACGCGCAGATGCAGGGCACCGAGCAGGGGGCTGTCGCGTCGCGGCAAGGCCGCGCCCAGCCGCTGCTGCGCGGCGGCGCGATCGGAGAACGACAGCGTGCAGTCTCCCGCGGCCAGGCTCCAACCCTCCGTGCCCTGGGTGGGCGGCGTGTCCAGCACGCGCGCATAGGCCTTGACCGCCTCGTCCACATCCCCGACCACCACCGAGACGCCAGCCACGCCGACGACGCCGAGCGCATGCTGCCGATACTCCGGCCGCCAGACGAGTTCCGGCGTGAAGTGCTCACACAGGAAGGCGCGGCAGCCCGGCGTCTCGTTCACCGGCAACTGCACGACGCGAAAGCGTGCGTCGCGGAACTTCCCATCGACCTCGACCGGGCGCGAGAAGTCGACTGGCTCGTCGGCCAACACACCCGCCGCCCGCAAACCCGCATGTGCGGCCCACGCGTCACCGGTCGAGAAGGCGAGCGCTGCCGCCCCTTCGGCGCCGGCCAGGAACTGCGAGAAGTAGGCCGTCACCGGGTGCGGCTCGCGCACCGCCAGCAGTTCGACGTAGTCGCTGCCGAACATGATGCAATGGTTGTGGGTGCCGATCGAGTGGAATCCACGCGGCGTCAGCGTCAGACCGAGCCGGGCATACGTGGCCTGCGCGGCGTCCAGATCGCGCACCAGGATGACGGCATGGTCGAGGCCGGAGATGTTCGTTCTCATGTCGCTGCCCTTCGAGCGTCTCGGTCAGCCACGCATCACTTCCTGCTGGGTGTCCTTGCGCAACGCCGGCAGCGCCAGCGTCAGCAGCACGAACACGCCGGTGGCGAGCTTCAGATCGGCCGGCTTCAGGCCGATCGCGAGCCCGAGCGATATCAGCTGGTAGTAGATCACCGAGCCCAGGATCGGCGCGGCAATCTGGCGAACGATCGTCTCGCGGCCGATGATCGTCTCGCCGATGATCACCGCGGCGAGCCCGGTGATCAGGACGCCGAAGCCCATCTGCACATCCGCGAAGCCCTGCAATTGCACGACCACGGCGCCGGCCAGCGCCGAGCACCCGTTGGCCAGTGCGAGGCCGGTGATGATCCAGACCCACGGGTTGATGCGCAAGGACGGTGTCAGTGCCTGGTTCACACCGACCGCCCGCAGGCTGAGGCCGGCCTCGGTGTTCAGGAACCAGTACATCCAGGCGCAGACGACCGCCACCAGCAGCGCGACCGCCACCAGCTGATAGACGACGTTGGTCACCAGTTCAGCCGAGATGATCGACAGGACGCTTTCATTCGACAGCAGCGCCGCGTTGGCCTTGCCGAGGATGCGCAGGTTGATGCTGAACAGGATCGTCATCACGAGGATGCCCGACAGCAAGGTGTTGATGCGAAACCGCAGGTGGATGAAGGCGGTGGCCGCTCCCGCGACCATGCCGCTGGCCATGCCGGCCAGCGTCGCCGGCACCGGATGCACGCCGGCCAGGAGCAGCACCGCGCACAGACAGCCGCCGAGCGGAAAGCTCCCTTCCGAGGTCAGGTCGGGAAACGAGAGCAGCCGAAACGGAATCATCACGCCGAGCGCGATGAAGGAATACAGCAGCCCCTGCACCAGCGTCACCGGCACGAGGTTCCAGAAGTGCAGGACGACCTCGCTCATGAGGCCAGCAGCATCTTGTCGTCGGCGATCTGGAAGCGCTTGACGAGCGACTCGACCGTCAACTCGCGCTTGGCCTCGCCGCCGACGTCGAGCCGGACGCGCCCGGTGTCCATCATGATCAGGCGGTCGCCGAAGTGGATCGCCTGCTGCATGTTGTGCGTGATCATCAACGTGGTGAGGCGACCCGCCTCGACGGCGTGCACGGTGGCGCGCATCACCAGATCGGCCGTGCGCGGGTCGAGCGCCGCGGTGTGCTCGTCGAGCAGCAGGACACGCGGCGGGTTGAGTACCGCCATCGCCAGCGCCAGCACCTGGCGCTGGCCGCCCGACAGCAGCCCGGCGCGCGAACCCAGGCGCTGCTCCAGGCCGAGCCCGAAGCCCGCCAGCGTGCGTGCAAAGCGCTCCCGGCGCTGTGCGCTCAGGGCGCGCTTCAGGCCCCGGCCCCGAAAACGCATGTCCGCCAGCGCGAGGTTCTCCTCGATCGTCATCGTCGCCAGCGTGCCGCGCTGCGGATCCTGCATCACGCGCGAGATCAGGGCCGCGCGCACATGCTCGGGTTCATGCGCCATCTCGCGCCCGTCGATCCGCACGCTGCCTGCGTCGGGCGCCAGTTGCCCCGAGATGACGTTCAGCAGCGTCGACTTGCCGGCGCCGTTGGAGCCGATGACGACCGCGAAGGTGCCTTCGCTCAGTTCGAGCGACACGTCGTCGAGGGCAATGCGCTCGTCGCTCGTGCCCTTGTAGAACGTCTTCGAGATCTGGCTCAGGCCGAGCGCCATCGTCTCAGTCGATCACGGCGGCGGAAAGAGAAGCGGGCACGGTCACGTTCCACTGCGTGGCCTGCTTGCGGCTGATCAACGGCGTGTAGTCCGGCGGCCCTGGGCGCCAGGGTGCGATCGCGCCCGGCTTCTCGCCGCGCAGAATGCGCACAGCGGCCTTGCCTGCGGCCGCCCCCATGCGCTCGTAGGACACCGCATAGGCGGCCAGGAAGCTGCCGTTCCTCACCGGCGTGTCGAGCGTGTTGATGGCGGGCACGCCGATGCGCTGCGCCGTCGCTGCGATCACCGGCAGACTCGTCTGCAACAGATTCGACTGGATGATGAACAGCACGTCGACGCGCCCCTTCAGCGACTGAATCCGCTGCGCGACGTCGTTGGTGCTGTCGATGCCGACCTCGACGATCTCGAGCCCCGCCTTCGCGGCGGCGGCCTGCATCTCGGTGATGTTGGTCTTGTCGTTGTCTTCGGCCGGATTGAACGGCACGCCGACGCGCTTCGCATTCGGCAGCAGCTGCTTCAGGAACGCCAGCGACGCGTCGAAGTCCGGAAAGAGCGTGGCACCGGTGTGCGTGGCCGAGCCGGCCTTCCACGACGGCACGATCTGCGCGACCACCGGATCGACGACCGACATGAAGACGATCGGGATGTTCTTGTCCGTGACGACGCGGATCGACGCCTGCGCGACCGGCGTCGTGACGGCGACGATCAAGGCCGGCCGCTTCGACTGCGCGTTCGTCAGCAACTGGGGAATCAGCGTCCTGTCGAAGTTGATGTGCTGGTCGTCGAAAACCACGTCCTTGCCCGCGACGAATCCTTCGCGCGCCAGTTCGGCCCTGAAGCCGTCGATCCCGGCGCGCAGCGCCGGATGCTCGCCGAAGTTGGCGATGGCGATGGTCTTCGGCTGTGCCACGGCGGCACCGAAGACCGCAAGGCAAAGCCAGGGCAGGAAACGACGCAACATGGCCACTGGATTCATACCCATCGCATGCCTCACTTTCGAAAGTCGATGTCGAAGAGGAAGACGAAGACTGACGGCAGGACGGCGGACTTCGAGCCGGCCTTTGACATGCTACACGCCCTGTCCGCAAGCGATTGGATTGAAGTTCTGAACGAGCACGCACCCGGAGGGCGAGAGGCGTCTGACGGCCCTCAGCACAGCCCGCGTGAGACCTGAGGACCGTGCTGGGTCCACCTTTGCGGCTCCGGCACAGCTGCTGTGCCCTGTGGCCCCTTGCGGGCGCGCTCGGCGCCGCTAGCCTAGGTCAGGCCATGTCAAAGCCTCAGATGCGTGCATGCGCCGACCCTTCGCCTTCCGCCCCGTCACCCCACCAGAGACCGTCCATGCCCCGATACGCCCAGTACCATGACATGCCCATCAAATTGGCCGACAAGGTGGGCAGCGTCACGCTCGACCGCCTCGATGCGCACAACGCGATCAACCGGCGCCTGATCATGAAGCGCGTGTTCCGATCTGCGGCCCTGGCGGTTGCGATGTGGGTTGCATCGACGGCCCACGCTGATAGTTTCCCTAGCCAAACCATCCGCATGGTCGTGCCCTTCACACCCGGATCCACCTCCGACATCGCGGCGCGTGCAGTGGCACAGCGCATCCAGGATCCGCTGGGCCAGTCAGTGGTGGTGGAAAACCGCCCCGGCGCCAACGGTAGCTTGGGCATGCAGGCCGTGGCGCGCGCCAAGCCGGACGGCTACACGCTGGTCGTGGGCTCCATCTCGTCCACGGCAGTGCCGGCAGCGATCCAGAAGACGCCCGCCTTCGACCTGCTGAAGGACTTCGTGCCCGTGGCGGTGATCGCCGGAACCACGCTGCTGCTGGTGACTGCACAGGACTCGCCACTCGACTCCGTGCCGGCGCTGGTCGCTGCGGCCAAGAAGGACCCGGGCGCCCTGACCTACGCCAACTCCGCGGGCCTGTTCCTGCTGGCGATGGAGTCGCTGAAGATTCAGGCCGGGATCGACGTGACACCGGTGGCTTACAAGGGTCCCGCGGAAGCCACCAATGACCTGATCGGCGGGCGCCTGAGCGTGCAGCCAGACTCGCTGGGCGCCGCCAGCCGGCTCATCCAGGCCGGCCGCACCAAGGGCCTGGCGGTGCTGTCCGGCCAGCGCACGCCGGTGCTGCCCGATCTGCCCACCATGCAGGAGCTGGGCTACAAGGACTTCGACTTCAACGGCTGGATCGGCATCCTGGCCCCGGCAGGCACGCCGCCCGCCGTGATCGAACGCCTGCACAGGGAAATCGAGAAGGCCGTGGCCAGCGACGAGTTGAAGAAGGTCTACGGCAACGTCTCGCTGGATGCGGTGTCCATGTCGCCGACGCAGTACCGGCGCCTGCTGGAGCAGGAAACCGCCAAGTACCAGCGCATCGTGCAGCAGGCCGGAATCGAAAAGCAATGACCACCGGGCGGCCGCAGGCCGCATCTTCATGAGCGCCACGAGCGATGCTGACGCGCAGCCAGATCTGGCCTGGCTGGCCGAGCAGGCGTGCACGTGGACCCGTTCCAGCGTCCCTGCCACGGTTCAGGCGCAAGCACGACTGTGTGTGCTGGACACGCTGGGCTGCATCGTGGCCGGGACCCGCACGGCCGAGGCACGCACGATACTGGCCTGCGAGCCGGCCGATGGCGCCAAGCAAGCCACCATCTACGGCACCCACGAAGGCCGAGGTCTGCTGGCGGCGGCGCAGATCAACGGCTACCTCGGTGACGTACTGGAACTCAACGACCTGATCGGCGGCCACGCCAGTATCGGTAACGTCACCGCCGCGTTGGCGCTGGCCGAGGCCACCGACGCCAGCGCCGATGCGCTGCTCGAATCGGTGGTGCGTGGCATCGAAGTCACCAGCCGCGTCTATGACGCGGTGTACCCCTCGCTCAAGCGCTTCGCTGGCATGGGGATAGTGCCGGTGGGCGTTCCGTCGGCCATCGGAAGTGCGGCCGCCGCGGCCCGGTTGCTGGCGCTAAGCCCCGAGCAGACGTGGCATGCGCTGGCCATCGCCGGCACGCTGGCCGGCTGGTGCCCGGCCGAAGTGATCTTCGGCGATGGCGGCACCGTCAAGCCGCTGCTGTTCGGGGCCCAACCCGGTACCACTGGACTGCGTGCCGCGCTCTACGCGCAGCATGGCCTGAGCGGGCCACCGCGCCTGCTGGAAAGCCCGCTCGGCTACTACGCCACTGTCTCCGAGTCCGGCCGCCTGGACCGGCGTGTCGCCGCCTCACGTTGGGCCTTGGCTGCACCACGGCGCAAGCTGCACGCCTGCTGCGGCTACCTGCACTCGCCGCTGGATGCCGCAGTCAAGCTGCGCTCCCGCCTTGGCGTTCTGCCCGCGGCTGCCACGCTGGACGTGCACGTGCCGCCCTACACTGCGGAAGCCGTGGGCAAGGTACAGCCCCCGCGCTCACCGAACGACGCACGCTTTCACCTGGCCTACTGCGTCGCCCTGGTGCTGCACGGTGCGGATACCATCGAACCCGCACACAGCATCGAACTGGAAACTCGCCTGGCCGAGCCTGCGCTGGTGGCCACGCTGCCGCGGGTGCGCGCAGTGGCCGACCCCACGCTCGACCATTACCACCGCTGCCGGCTGGTGCTACGTGATGCTCAGGGCCAGGTGCTGGCTGAAGAGCTGGCCGACGCACCTCGCGGCTCACCTGGGCGTCCGTTGACCGACGACGAGGTGCTGTCCAAGTTCCTGCGCCTGAGCAGCCCGGTGGTGGGCGCCGCGCGCGCAGACCAAGTGGCGCGCCAAGTGCTCGAAGGCTTGGATCCGGTACGTGCCTGGACCGCGCGTTTGGTGCCGAACCACTGAGCACCCCCAGCAACTGCGTTCAATGTACAGCGGGGAAGCCATGAAGGTCAGGCCTCCAGTTTTTGGCCGGTGCGGGCCATAGCGTTCAGGATCGGCGCCAGCACGGTGTGGAACCGGACAAGGTGCGGACTCGGCCGCGGCACGAGCGCGGCCAGCCTGTGCAGGAACTCCAGCGGGCTAATGACCAGGTGCGTGATGCTGAGCCCGGACACAAACTGAACAGTCCAGTGGACAGTTTGTGCCTGGCGAAGGGCCTGGCCACTGGAAAGGCGCAGCCTGCAGGGGATGGCCGCGGCCTGCAGCGGCCGCAGTGCGCATGCCTTCTCGCCGTCGACGTCGGGCTCGGCCAGCCAGGTCTGGCCCATGTCCTCGACCAGCACGCCCCGGCACCTGAGCAGCCACCATGCGCGCGCTGCAGTCGCTCACCGGAGGGCCGACGATCGAGGCCGCCTGGGCGCCGGTGGATACCGACGACGGCGAGTTCTCGTTCTCGCTGCCGATGGCCGCGTCGGTGAGGGCGACCTACGTCGCTGTCCCGGTGGTGCCGGTCTTCACCGCCGACACCGCGGCCACCGGCAGGTACACGGTGGAGGCGGCGATTGCCGGTGCAGTGAAGGCGCGCACCATCGAAGTCGCCACACCGGTGGGTGGCGATTCGGTCAGGCCGAAGCCGCGCCGATCGGGAGCGACCACACAACGCTCGAAACCATCGGCTGCGGCGAGCGCGTCGACGACGAACTGCAACGACGCGCCGACGTTCATCCAGCCGTGCACCGTCACCAGTGACGGGGGTGCGTGAGTGACGAGCGCCGGCGTGCCCCAGCAGCGCAGGTGGTAGCGCAGGCCGCGCGGGCTCTCGAACCGGCAAGCCGATTCACGGCGTGGGCGGTAGGGCGGGTGGGCGGAGACGACCGCAGCGGTGTCCATCGACTGGCGACTGTAGGACAGGTCGCCGCGGGCGCCCGTCACCTCGGCGGCATGGCAGCGCGCGGCGGCAGCGGCGACAACGCCCGGCATGTCCGCCCCCGCCCCCGCCCCTCCGTCCCCACTGCCGGCGCCGTTCAAGCTGCGCGCGACCGAACTGCGCAACGTGCAGCCGATCGTCTGTCTGATTCGCGAACTGGCCGAGTTCGAACAGCTGACCCATCTGCTGCAGGTGACGCCGGGGAAGCTGCGGGGCAAAGAAGTCACAAACGCCCTCGGGGTTCACCGTGATTCCAATGGGACCCTGATTCCAATGGTGCCGCGCTGACGCGTCGTGCAACGCCGCCCGGCTGCGGTCTGGCCGATCATTGCCGTCGCATTGCAGCGAGTGAGAACACGAACGTCCACGTCCACCGCCTGAGCCAGGCCAAGGCATGGCTGGGCAGCCTCGTGCTTGCCACGCTCGCGCCAATGAGCGTGGCCAGCACTACCGGCCGCTCGCTCAGCGGCATCGCCATTGCGCCGGTGCCGGGCGATTGAAGCTGGACACGCTCGACCCGGTGATCGTCTCGGTCACGGTGCCGAAGGCCGAGGAAGAGGTCGTCGCCGCGCCGGTGGTGGCCAAGCCCGAGAAGGGCAAGGCGGCCAAACCCAAGAAGGACGAGAAGGAGAACAAGAAGTGATCGCTGCACGTCCGCACGGGCGTGCTGCAAGACGAACGGCCGGCCGGGTCACCCCGGGCCGGCCGCTGTTCTTGGAGCGTGGGCCGCGCCAGGCGCGGCAGCCCGACAGCCGCTCAGCGGCCGCGCCGGCGCACCGCGCCCGCGGCGAGCAGCGCCAGGCCGGACAGCAGCAGCGTCGCCGGCTCGGGCACGTTGACGGTGCGGTTGTCGCGCAGGACCACGTTGTCCAGGATGGCGCCGATGTTGTCGCCGCCGGCGCCTTCGATGAAGAAGCGCCAGTTGCCGGCGAAGTTCTGGCCCAGCAGGCTGCCGCTGAAGGTGGCGAACGGGGCGCTCGGGGCCAGCGGGCCGGCGGTCTGGACAGACTCGAAGCCGGTGTCCACGTTGATGAGACCGTAGGTCACCGTGTCGCTGGCGCCACCACGCTGGTTGCCCGACAGCGCCATCTCGAAGATGTACTCGACACCGTCGTCGAAGTCGAAGACCTGCCGGGTGGTGATGCGCCCGGCGTTGTTCGTGGAGCCGTCCATGTCCAGGCAGCCGCCGGTCCCGCCGACACAGTTGATGCCGAAGCCGCCGCTGCGGATGTAGTCGATGGTGCCGCCGCTGACGGTCCAGTTGATCAGGTTGTCGAAGTTCAGCGCCGACGACGCGTTGTCTGCGTCGAAGTAGTCCGAGAAGATGATCCCGGCCTGCGCCGGCGCTGCCGCCAGGGTGGCAGCAAGGGCGGCGGCGGCCGCGGTGCACTTGAATGACATGTTGACTCCCTGGTAGCTGTTCGGTGATGACGGTCAATTGGTCAGCAAGAACCGAGCCGATGCCCGAATCTCCATAGGCGACAAGGACATGCGATGTTCGACCGGGACCTCGCATGCGGCCAATTTCAAGCCGACCGACACCCTCCGCCCGAGGCAGACGCGACCCGTCGACGGGGCCCACACCCCGCCGGTGGAGGTCGGCGCAGCAGGCGCTGCCGACAGTCCCGCCCCATGATCAAGCCCTTCGTCGGCCTGGACAGCCCAGGCGCTGACTGCGAGGCCACCCGCCATGACGCCGGCTTCTGGTTGCGCTGCCGCGTGGACCTGCACGCGCTCGTCCGACAGCGCCGGTCGGGTGATGTAGCGGCACAGCTGTTCCAACCTCTTGCGGTCGTGCGCCTCGACCCGCACTGTCTTCGCAAGCTGTTCCGCGCCGAGGACTCGGTGCCCTACTGCGACCGCGAGCCCTCGTGAGCGCACCGGCGCGCGCCGCCTGCGCCGGGCGTGAAGGCCCGCAGCTTGTCGTGACCGCATTCGCCACAGCCCAGCCACAGGAAGCCATGCGCGAGGATGCCGGATTCGAGGAAGGCGTCGAACTCTTCCTTGGCGAACCGCGGCAACTCCGATCCGGTGTCGGCCCCGGGTGTGGGCGATGATGCTGGCGGCGAGCTGCTGCACCGGGCGGTACAGCGTGGCCTGCCCCGGACGGTTTCGAGCCGCGCACGGCGTCGCAGTCGCCCTGTCGGGTGCCCAGCCCTTCGCGGCGAGCACAATCACGGACGCCGCGAGGAGGACGACGTGAGGCATGCCCTCTGGATCATCGTCGTGCTGGCCAGCCTGCCGCTGCCGTCGAGGTCCGCAGGGCGCGACCTGCACGACTACTGGGACACGCGCTGCAAGGACTGCCACGGTGACGCCGGCGACTTTGCGCGGCGAACGCTGCACGTCGAACAAGGCCGGCTGGCCGGCCGCCACCACGGCGCCGCGGACCTCGACCGCTTCATGCGCAACCACTACCTGACCGACGAGCTCGTCGCCCCGGTCACGGCGATGCTGCTCGCGCAGACGGTCACGGCCCCGCTGTTCCAGGAGCGCTGCGGCGCCTGCCATGACACCGCATCCGCGTTTGCGCGCATGTCGCTCACGATGCAGGGTGGGCTGCTGATCGGCAAGGCGAGCGGGCGCGCCGTGCAGGAGGTCCTGCGCAGCCACGGCGGGGTGGCGCCCGCCGAGATCGCCCCGATGGTCGAGACACTCACGCGCGTGTTCGGCGAGGTCGGCGCCGAGAGAAAGTGAAGCGGGCCGATAGGCCGGATTCTGTGCGGACGCGGCTCCATGCGAAGTCGCGCCCGTGACCGCCGTTTCACTGGGCCGCACAGCGATGTGCCGCTCGGTGCCACTCACCCGCACGCGCCCCGGGCCGGATCAGCATGCTGCTGCCACGCTGGTGGCGCTCGCGGCACTCGCTCCCTGCGGGTCAGTGAGGTGGCGCGCCAGGGCGCCGCGGCGCCCGGTGCTACAGCCCGTCGGCGCCCAGCGCCTCGCGCACGGCCGGCAGCTGGCGGCGCGACACCGCGAGCCACTCGTCGACCGGCGCGACGCGCACCGCCCAGCCCTCGCCGCCCTCGTCGTCGCTGCTGGCACGGCGCTCGAGCGCGCGCACCGCCCGGCGCGCGACGAGCGCGTTGCGGTGCACGCGGATGAAGCGACCGGCCAGCCGCGGCTCGAGCTCGGTCAACGACTCGTCGAGCAGGTGCGCTTGCTCGGCGGTGCGCAGCGTCACGTACTTCAGCTCGGCCTTCAGGTACAGCACGTCGGCCAGCGGCACGCGCAGCACGCGCCCGCGGTCGTTGACGATGACCACGCCGTCGTCGTCGCCGTCGGACGGCAGGCGCTGCGCGACGCGCCCGAGCGCCTGCTGCAGCCGCTCGCGGCGCACCGGCTTGGTCAGGTAGTCGGTGGCTTCGAGTTCGAACGCCTGCAGCGCATGCTCGGCGTGCGCGGTGACGAACACGATCGCGCCGCAGCGTCCGGCGAAGACCGGGTCGTCGCGCAGCCGGCGCGCCATTTGCAGCCCGCTGGCGCCGGGCATCTGCACGTCGAGCAGCACGACGTCGGCCTCGTGCGCGGCGAGCCAGGCCAGTGCGCTGGCCGGGTCGCCCGCCTCGCCGGCCACCACGCAGCGCGGGTCGTCGCACTCGGCGACCAGCGCCGCGAGGCGCATGCGCGCCAGCGGCTCGTCGTCGACGATCAGCACTCGCAGTTCGCGCATCGGCGATGAGGCGGAAGGACTCACAGCGGGACGGTGATGCGCACACGATAGCGCCCGCCGTCGCGGCGTGCGTCGAACTGCGCGCCGACGTCGTGCATCAGGCGAAGTCTTTCACGCACATTGGCCAGCGCGATGCCGTGCCCCGGGTTCGCCGCGCCGTCGGCCACCGTGTTGTCGATCACGACCTCGGCCTGTCCGCGACGCGCACGCGTGGCCACGCGGATCGCTCCGCCGGCCGGCGCGGTCTCGATGCCGTGACGCACCGCGTTCTCGACCAGCGGCTGCAGCACCAGCGGCGGCATCAGCGCCTTGCCGGCGGCGTCGTCGAGCTGCCACTCGACGCGCAGCCGCTCGCCGAAGCGCAGCTGTTCGATCGCCAGGTAACGGCGCGCGAGCTCGATCTCGTCGGCCAGGCGCATCGCCGCGCGCGGCTGGGCCAGCGCGACGCGGAACAGCTCGGCGAGGTCCTCGAGCACGCCCTCGGCGCGTGCCGGCTCGACGCGCACCAGCGCGATCGCGGTGTTCAGCGCGTTGAACAGGAAGTGCGGGCGGATGCGCGACTGCAGCTCGGCCAGCCGCGCCGACGCGTCGGCCGGCTGGCGTGCGCGCGCGCGCGCCTCGAGCCAGCCGAGCGCCGGTGCGGCCAGCGCGGCGCCGAGCAACGGCACCGCGACGGCGCGCGGCGCGCTCCAGGCCAGCAGGTCCAGCGCGACCAGCGGCGCGATCGCCAGCGGCGCGATCGCCGCCGCGAGCAGCAGCCCGGCGCCCACGCGCGTGGCGCGCGCGACGCGCCGCAGCGGCGTGCGCAGCGCGCACATCGCGACCAGCCACAGCAGCGTGCCGGTCAGTCCGGCGGCCAGCAACGGCCCGAGCTGCGCCAGCACCAGCGCCCAGGTCGGCGCGTGCAGCGCCGCGCCGAGCATCAGCACCGCCTGCACGCCGACCACCGCGCGCAGCGCCAGTGCCGGGTGGCAGTACTCGGGTTCGGCCGCCGGCGCGCGCACGGCGTCGGCAGCGAAAGCGCCGGGGCGCGTCGCGTCGGCCCACGCCGACGGTGGCGCGTCGGGCCAGGCCGGCGGCGGCAGCGACGGCGGGGGCGGCGGCGGTGGGGCGGGCATCGGCAA
>CAZUBF010000015.1:4796-38419 GCA_964618555.1 uncultured Azohydromonas sp. | reverse complement strand
CCTGGTGTTCAAGGGCAAGGAGCAGCCCAGCGGCTACACCGAGCCGCTGCTGCACGCCTGGCGGCTGAAGGTGAAGGCGGCACGCGGATCCTGAGCGCGGCACGGCCGGCGGCGCCCGCGCGGGTCTGCACCGCCGGGCCCGTGCGCGACGGGCGTGGCGCTCAGGCCAGGTGCGGCGCGAGCGTCGCGGCCAGCTCGCGCAGCCGCTCGATGCCGGGCTCGCGGCGCGGCCAGGTCAGGCCGACGCCGTCGCCGTCGTGCCGCGGCAGCACGTGCAGGTGCAGGTGCGGCACGGTCTGCCAGCCGGCGGGCCGGTTGGCCTGCAGCACCGTCACGCCGGCCGGTGCGAACGCCGCCTGCACCGCGATCGCGACGCGACGCGCCGTGCGCATCAGCGCCACCGCCTCGGCGTCGGTCGCGTCCATCAAGGTCTCGCACGGCCGCTTGGTCGCGACGATGACGTGGCCGTCGTTGACCTGGCCGGCGTCCATGAAGGCGAACACCAGGTCGTCCTCGTAGACCCTGGCGCAGGGCAGCTCGTCGGCGAGCAGGCGTTCGAACACGGTGGGCATTACGGTCCTCGGTCGGGTCGGATGGCGCCGATTCTAGGAAGGCGGCCCGCCGGCGCGCACGTCGCGGCGACGCAACCGCTGACGGCGCTGCCAGACGATCTTCAGCGCCAGCAGCCAGTTGGCGATCAGGTAGGTGGCCAGCCCGACCACGCTGGCCATCACCGCCATGCCCAGCAGCAGCGGCTTGCCCAGCGCCGTCACGCGTTCCCAGGCGACCGTGAACCAGCCGCGGCCGTTGTCCGGCAGCGGTGGCGGCTCGCTCAGCGGCGGCTCCTGCGTCGTGCCGACCGGTTCGCAGAGGATCGCCTTGCCCAGCCGCCACGCGGCGTAGTACAGCGGACCGTACGTCGCGGGGTTGCTGACCAGCGTGCTCGCCGCGGCGGTGGGCACGTTGGCACGCAGCAGCACCGCGGCACCGACCGACAGCGGGATCTGCGCGATCGGGATCAGCAAACCGAAGAACACGCCGATGGCCATGCCCAGCGCCACGCCGCGCCGGCTCATGTGCCACAGCCGCGGGTGGTGCAACGCCGGGCCGATCCAGCGCAACCAGCGGTTGCGGCGCAGTGCGTCTTGCGACGGCAGCCATCGCTTCAGCAGGGAGGTCATGCGGCGGCAGGCCCTTCGGCGGCAATCTCGGCATCCAGGCGTGCCGCCTTCGCCGCCTGCTGCAGTGCGCGGCGCAGCCCGCTGGCGGCGCGCAACTGCTGGTCCATCGTCGCCATCGGCATGCGCGCGTCGGCGCCGGCAGCCAGCAACGCCGACTTCAACGCCTGGTAACGCCGCTCGCTGGCGTCGAGCATGCCATCGATCCGCGCCGCCGCCACCGGTTCCGTCGGCGCGTCGATCGAGTCGAGCAGCGTCCGCGCCTCGCGCCGGAATGCCGCGTGCACGGCGGCGACCTCGTCGGGAAGTGCGCCGGCCGCGGCCAGCGAACCGGCCTCGGCGGCCGCAGCCGCCGCCGACGCGTGGTAGCGCTCGATGCGCAGCACACGCGCCAGTCGCGGCCCGCCGGCGCTGGCCATCGGCTGGTGGTGCAGGCGCTCGACGAAGCGCGCGGTGGCCGAGGTCAGCGCCTCGAGCAGCGCGCGATCGCGCGCCAGCACCTCCGCCGGCGCGGCGTCGATCGCATGACACACCACCCGGCGCGCGATCGCGCCCTGGCGCTGCACCTCCCGGCGCAACGCATCGAGCGCCAGCGCCGGCACCTGCAGCACGTTGTCGTCGAGGTGACGCGGTCGCGCCTCGTCCTCCTCGAAGGTGCGAAAGCGCTGCGTCAGCCAGCGCGTCAACGCACCGGCCAACGGCCACATCAGCAGCACGCCCAGCACGTTGAACACGGTGTGGAACAGCGCCAGCTTGGCCGCCGGATCGCGCGCCAACCCCAGCGCCTCGCGCGCCTCGCCGATCGCCGTCACCAGCCACGGCAGCAGCGCCAGCGCGACGACCCCGGTGAGCACGTTGAACAGCACGTGCGCCACCGCGGCGCGCTTGGCGTTGGGCGTGGCGCCGACCGCCGCCAGCAGCGCGGTCGCCGTGGTGCCGATGTTGGCGCCGATGATCACCGCGGCCGCATCCTGCACGTCGATCAGCCCGCTCTGCGCCGCGGCCAGCGCCAGCGTCATCGACGCCGCCGACGCCTGCATCACCACCGTCATCGCGGCGCCGACGCCCACCAGCGACAGCGCGCCCCGCACGCCTTCGCCCGAGGGCAGCGTCACACCCTCGGCGAGGGCGCCGAACGACTGCTGCAGCATCCCGATGCCGAGGAACAGCACGCCGAACCCCGCGACGGCCTGGCCGGCCGCGGCGACGCCGGGGCGGCGGCCGAACACGCGCAGCAGCGCACCGATGCCAACCAGCGGCAGTGCGAAGGCGTCGACATCGACGCGCAGGCCCACCAGCGCGACGACCCAACCGGTGACCGTGGTGCCGACGTTGCTGCCGAACAGCACCCACAGGGCCTGTGACAGGCTCAGCAGTCCGGCGTTGACGAAGCCGATCGCGGCCATCGTGACCGCGGTCGACGACTGCACCGCCGCGGTGATCAGCACGCCCGACGCCAGCCCGTGCAGGCGGGTGCGCGTCGAACGCGCGAGGATCTGCTCGAGCGCCGGCCCGGCGGCGACCTTCAGGCCGTCGGTCATCAGGCTCATGCCGAGCAGGAACAGCCCGACACCGCCCAGCAGCGGCCCGAGCAGGACGAGGCCCTGGGTCCAGGTCATGCGCGCAGTATCGGCTGCGCCGCCGCGTCGGCCCGCTCGCGCCGGGGCGCAGGCGTGACGCCGTGCGCAGGCGCCGCTGCGCCGCTGCGCCGCTGCGCCGCCCGGGCCCGACGCCGAGATCAGGTCGGCGTCGGCGTTCCGCTCATGCGGTCGTACTTCAGGAAGTACTGCCGTGCCAGCGCGACGAGCTGCCCGTCGCTGGGATGATCGACCGTCTCGTACCCGACCACATGCTTGGCCGCCTGCGGCCGGTGCTTCTCGACGTAGTGGCGGAAGTCGGCCAGCGCGGTGCGCGAGCCGACCACCAGCACCTCGGCGATGCCGTCGAGCGCGGCGCAGACCTCGCCGAAGAACTCGTGCTCGCTGCGCACTTGGCTGCGGTGGTAGGGCGTCGGGTGGTGGTGCGCCTTGAGCTTCTGCGACTCGACGTGGTCGGGGTCGAACTGCAGCACCTGCGCGTGCTCGTGGTCGATGCGCAGGACGGCGTGGAACAGGCTCATGTCGGTCCTTCTCGGAGGTCTGGAAACGGTGTGGCGGGACGTGGCTCAGGGCATGCGCAGCGCGCCTGCGCGCTCGTGCGCCGACGCGCAGTCGACGCAGCGCAGCGCCCACGGCTCGGCGCGCAGCCGGTCGAAGGGGATGTCGGTGCCGCAATCGACGCAGGCGCCGTAGTCACCGCGCTCCAGCCGCTGCAACGCGGCGACCACGGCGTCGAGTTCACGCCGCTCGAGGTCGGTCAGCGCCGCGGCGATCTCGCGCTCGGGCAGGCGCTGCGGCGCATCGTCGCCGTCCTGCGTCAGCACGTCGTGCGCACGGTCGGCTCGGCTCTGCCCGTGCAGGTGCTCGGCGAGCTGCTGCTCGAGGGCACGGCGGCGCAACGCCAGCTCGCTCTCGAGCTGTGCGCGCTGGCCGGCGGTCAGGGAAACGCTCATCGGGGACTGCTCCTCATCGTCATGGATCATGTTCGCAGCGCCCCATTGTCCGCCCATTGACCTTGCTCAAGCCATCGACCGCCCCCGAGAGCCCTCCCTACAATCGGCCGCCCTGCCCACGCCCACCGATGACCGACGCCGCACCTCCTGCCGCCTGCGACGTGCTGGTGGTCGGCGCCGGGCCTGCGGGCAGCGCCTGCGCGCACGCGCTGGCGGTCGCCGGCGTCGACGTGGCGCTCGTCGACCAGCACCGCTTTCCGCGCGACAAGGTCTGCGGCGACGGGCTGATCCCCGACGCACACGCTGCGCTGCAGCGCCTGGGCGTGCACGAGGAGGTGATGGCGCAGGCGCGGCGCGTGCACCACGTCGGCTGCATCGGCCCGGGCGGCGGGCGCGTCGACGTGCCGGGCCGCCTGGCGGTGCTGCCGCGCCTGGCGCTCGACCACATCCTGGTGCGCGCCGCGGTGCGCGCCGGCGCGACGCTGGCCACGCCGTGGCGCTTCGACGCGCCGCTGGTCGACGGCGAGCGCGTGGTCGGCGCGCGGCTGCGCGGTGCCGACGGCGTGCGCGAGGTGCACGCACCGTGGGTCGTGCTGGCCACCGGCGCGGTGCCGCAGGCGCTGCTGGCGGCGCAGGTGTGCCGGCGACGCACGCCCAGCGCGGTGGCGCTGCGCGGGTACGTGAGACACGAAGGCATGGTCGGGCGCATCGATGCGCTCGAGGTGGTGTGGCACCGCCGGCTGGCACGCGGCTACGGCTGGATCTTCCCGGCGCCGGACGGCGTGTTCAACGTCGGCGTGGGGCTCACGCACAGCCACGCCACCGGCGCCGACGGCCGCGCGACGATGGCCGACGTCAACCTGCGCGGGATGTTCGCCGCCTTCGCCGAAGTCCACCCGTCGGCCGGCGAGCTGCTGGCCGGCGGCACGCTGCAGGGCGACCTGAAGGGGGCGCCGCTGCGCTGCTCGCTCGACGGCGCCGCATGGAGCCGCCCCGGCCTGCTGGTCACCGGCGAGGCCGCCGGCAGCACCTACGCGTTCACCGGCGAGGGCATCGGCAAGGCGATGGAGACCGGGATGCTCGCGGCGCAGGCGCTGCTCGCGCAGCGTCGCGAGCCGCTCGACGACGCGGCCACGCGCGCCACGTACGAGCATTCGCTGCGCACCCTCAAGCCGCGCTTCGAGATGTACGAACGCGCCAACCGCGTCAACCACCACCCGTGGCTGGCCGATCTGGTGATCTGGCGCGCGAAGCGCACGCCGGCGCTGGTGCGCCGCATGGCCGGGGTGCTCGACGAAACCGCCAACCCCGGCCATCTGGTGTCGGCACGCGGCATCGCGAAGCTGCTGCTGCCGATGCGCTGAACCCCGACCCTGCGCCACGTGCACTGGCGGGTCGGCGCGATCCGGCTCGGGCGGCCCGCTGGCGTGGCTCCCCCGGTGCGTGAGACGGCCCCTTCGTGGCTCGGGGACTGCGCCGAGGCGCTGCCGGGTGGGCCTACTTCCTCAGCTCGCGGCGCAGGATCTTGCCGACGTTGCTCTTGGGCAGGTCGTCGCGGAACTCGATGTACTTCGGCCGCTTGTACGCGGTGAAGTTGTCGCGGCAGTAGCGCGCCACGTCGTCCTCGGACAGCGTCGGGTCGCGCTTGACGACGAACAGCTTCACCGCCTCGCCCGACTTCTCGTCGGGGATGCCGACGGCGGCGCATTCGAGCACGCCGGGCATCAGGCTGACCACCTGCTCGATCTCGTTCGGGTAGACGTTGAAGCCCGACACCAGGATCATGTCCTTCTTGCGGTCGACGATGCGGATGTAGCCGCGCTCGTCCATCACGCCGACGTCGCCGCTCTTGAAGTAGCCGTCGGGCGTCATGACCTTGGCCGTCTCGTCGGGCCGGTTCCAGTAGCCGGCCATCACCTGCGGGCCGCGGATGCAGATCTCGCCGGGCGAGCCGAACGGCAGGTCGCGGCCCTCGTCGTCGCGGATCGCGATGTCGGTCGACGGCACCGGCAGCCCGATGGTGCCGGTGAATTCGCGCTTGTCGAGCCGGTTGCTGGTGGCCACCGGCGAGGTCTCGCTCAGCCCGTAGCCCTCGACCACCGGGCAGCCGGTGACCTTGAGCCACTTCTCGGCGGTGGCCTGCTGCACCGCCATGCCGCCGCCGTTGGACACGACGAGTTCGCTGAAGTCCAGCCGCGCGAAGTCGGGGTCGTTGGCCAGCGCGTTGAACAACGTGTTCACCGCCGGGAACATGTGGATCCTGTGCTTGGCGAGCGTCTTCACCAGCCCCGGCAGGTCGCGCGGGTTGGGGATCAGCAGGTTCATCGAGCCCAAGCGCGCTCCCATGAAGTAGCAGATCGTCAGCGCGAAGATGTGGTACAGCGGCAGCGCGCACACCACGGTCAGCTGCCTGTGGCCGACGGTGTCGAGCACCGGCTTGAACCAGGCCTCGGTCTGCACGATGTTGGCGACCACGTTGCGGTGCGTCAGCGTCGCGCCCTTGGACACGCCGGTGGTGCCGCCCGTGTACTGCAGGAACGCGACGTCGTCGGGGGCGACGTCGGCGCGCCGCAGCGACATGCGCGTGCCCTCGGCCACCGCCATGTTGAAGCGCTTGACGGTGCGCCCGTCGTGCAGCGGCAGCCGGAACTCGGGCACCATCTTCTTCAGGTGGCGCACCGCGAAGTTGACGAAGTTGCCCCACCAGAAGCCGAGCAGGTCGCCCATCGCGCACAGCACCACGTGGCGCACCGGCGTGTGCTCGATCACCTCCTCGAGCGTGGCGGCGAAGTTCTCGAGCACGACGATCGCCTGCGCCCCCGAGTCGCTGAGCTGGTGCTCGAGCTCGCGCGGCGTGTACAGCGGGTTGACATTGACCACCGCGTAGCCGGCACGCAGCACCGCGGCGATCGCCACCATGTACTGCGGCAGGTTGGGCATCATCAGCGCGACGCGCGCGCCGCGCTCGAGGCCGAGCGACTGCAGGTACGCGCCCAGCGCCTGCGACAGGTCGTCGAGGTCGCGGTAGCGCAGCCGCACGTCCATGCACGCCGCCGCGTCGCGGCTGCCGTACTGCCGGAACGACTGCTCGAGCACGTCGACCAGCGTCATGCGCGGGTCGATCTCGACCTCGGCGGGCACGCCGGGCGGGTAGTTGTTCAGCCACGGCCGGGGGGAGGGCGACGCGGCGGCGCTGCGCGGTTCGAGCACGGCTTGCACGGGGATGGACTCCAACGGATGCGACTCAGGGGACGGCAACGAGGCCTCGCATGCTCGCCGCCCGGGCGCGGGGGGCGCTACGGTAGTTGCCCCAGCGCCGCGCCGGTTGTCGCGGCGGCGACAGCGTCGGCGGCAAACAGCCGCTCGGCGAGCTCGGTCTCGCGGTGCACGATGGTCGCCAGGAAGGCCTGGGCGCCGTGCATCGCGCGGAAGGTGTCGAACCCCGACTCGAGAAAACGCTGCAGCGCGTCGAGCCCGGCCAGCCGCGCCGGCCCGCGCATCATGCGCAGGCTGTGGCGCAGCAACGGGTTGCGCGTGTACGCGTCGAGATCGAGGCCGACGCGGTGCGTCAGTTCGATCTGCGCGCGCCGCTCGGCCGGGCGGCCGGTGGCCTGCCACAGCTCGACGTAGACGCGGCCGTCGAGCCCCCGCGCGCCGAGCCGGCGCGCCATCGCCGTGTCGAGTTCCTCCGACAGCGCGTGCAGCGCCGCGAGGTGGCGCACCGTGTCGACCACCTCGCGCGGGAACAGCCGCACCATCGCCGGCACGATGCGCGCGAACTGCGCGTCGCGCCGCGTGAAGTCGTGCGGCCCGTACAGCTCCTGCAGGAAGAAGCCGGCGGCGTTGCGGTTGCGCGGGTCGGCCAGCAGGTCGGCGTAGGTGGTCTCGAAGCGCTTCTGCTGGTAAGCCTTCAATCGCTGCACTGCGTCGGCGAGCGCCGGGTCGGCGGCGCGCGCGCGGCGCTCGGCCTCGACGCGCTTCAGGTCGGCGAGGATGGTGTCGGAGACGGATCGACTGGACATCGGGGCGCGCGCCCGCTAGTCGCGGGCCTCTACGGGCGCGGCACCAATGATGCAACACTCGCCGCGATGCAACGACGCACCCTGCTCAAGCTCGGGCTGGCCGGCGCCGGCGTGCTGGCGGTGGCCGGCGGCGGGCTGGCGCTGCTGCGCCCCGGGCTGGTCGACGGCAGGCTCGCTGCGGCGGGGCGCGAGGTGTTCGAGGCCGTCGCCCGCGCCGTGCTCGACGGCAGCCTTCCCGCCGACGCCGCCGCGCAGCGCCGGGCACTGGCCGCGCACCTGCAGCGCGTCGACGACGCGGTCGCCGCGCTGCCGCCGGCGGTGCGCGGCGAGCTGTCGCAGCTGCTGGCGCTGCTGGGCAGCGCACCGGGGCGCGTGGCTTTTGCCGGGCTGGTGCCGGCGTGGCGCGACGCGGGCGTCGCCGAACTGCAGGCTGCACTGCAGGGGTTGCGCCTGTCGCGCCTGTCGCTGCGCCGGCAGACGTATCACGCGCTGCGCGACCTGACCAACGCGGCGTACTACGCCGACCGGTCCACCTGGGCCGCGCTCGGCTACCCCGGCCCGACCGACCTGTGAGTCCCGGCATGCACGACCGCGAAGCAACGGGCAGCCCCCGATGAGCCGCCTGCCCGACCCGATCGCCGACGGCCTGGCGCGCGGCTGGCGCGTGCGTGGCGGCCCGCACGGCGAGGCGCCGGCATCGATGCGCTGCGACGTGGCGATCGTCGGCAGCGGCGCCGGAGCCGGCATCAGCGCCGAGCTGCTCACCGCCGCCGGGCTCGACGTGGTGATCGTCGAGGAAGGCCCGCTGCGCTCGAGCCGCGACTTCCGCCAGCTCGAAAGCGACGCCTACCCGCAGCTGTACCAGGAGAGCGCCGCGCGCAAGACCGCCGACAAGGCGATCACGATCCTGCAGGGCCGCTGCGTCGGCGGCTCGACGACGGTGAACTGGACGAGCTCGTTCCGCACGCCGTCGAAGACGCTGGCGCACTGGCGCGAGCACTTCGGGCTGACCGAGCTGACCGACGAGGCGATGTCGGCGTGGTTCGCGCAGGCCGAGCGGCGCCTGCACATCGGCCCCTGGTTGACGCCGCCGAACGAGAACAACGACCTGCTGCTGCGCGGCGCGCGCAGGCTGGGCATCGCCGCGGCGGCGATCCTGCGCAACGTGCAGAGCTGCTGGAACCTCGGCTCCTGCGGGCTGGGGTGCCCGACCAACGCCAAGCAGTCGATGCTCGTGACGACGATCCCCGCCGCGCTCGAACGCGGCGCGGCGCTGCTGGTGCACACGCGCGTCGAGCGCATCGAGATCGAGCGCGGGCGCGCGCAGGCGCTGCACTGCGTGCCGGTGGCGCTCAACGGCGACCGCGTGCCGGGACCGGCGGTGCGCATCGCCGCGCGGCACGTGGTCGTCGCCGGCGGCGCGATCAACTCACCCGCGTTGCTGCTGCGCTCCGGCGCGCCCGACCCGCACGGGCGGCTGGGGCGGCGCACCTTCCTGCACCCGGTGGTGATCTCGGCGGCGCGCTTCGACCAGCGCGTCGAGGGCTGGCAGGGCGCGCCGCAGACGGTCTACAGCGACCACTTCCTCGACGAGCACCCGCTCGACGGGCCGATCGGCTACAAGCTCGAGGCCCCGCCGATCCACCCGGTGATCTTCGGCATCACGCTGCCCGGCTTCGGGCCCGACCAGGCGCAGGCGATGTCCGCCTTCGCGCACTGGCACGCGCAGCTCGCGCTGCTGCGCGACGGCTTCCACCCCGAGTCGGCGGGCGGGCGCGTGACGCTGCGCGACGACGGCAGCGCGGTGCTCGACTACCCGCTGACGCCTTTCGTGATGGACGGCGCGCGGCGCGCGCTGCTGAGCATGGCCGAGCTGCAGTTCGCTGCCGGCGCACGCACCGTGACCGCAGCGCACGAGCTGGCCCGCCCGTGGACGAGCTGGGCCGAGGCGAAACCGGCGATCGAGGCACTGCCGATGCAGCCGCTGCTGGCACGCGTGTTCAGCGCGCACGTGATGGGCGGATGCGGCATGGCCGGCGACGCCGAACGCGGCGTCGTGCGCCCCGACGGCGTGCACTGGCAGCTCGAGAACCTGTCGGTACACGACGGCTCGCTGTTCCCGACCAGCATCGGCGCGAACCCGCAGCTGTCGATCTACGGCCTGGTCAACAAGCTCGCGACGCAGCTCGCGCGCCGGCTCGCGGGGCGCGAGGTGGCGCTGGCATGACCACCGCGCGCCTGCAGCGCGCGCTGGTGTTCGCGCTGCTGGCCCTTGCCGCGCTGTGGGTCGTCACCGCGCTGGCGCACGGCCGCCCCGGCTGGGCGCTGCTGGGCGTGCTGGTGCCGACGTTCGGGCACGGCGCGCTGCTCGGCGTCGAGTTCGTGCTGCTCGCGCGCATCAACCGCGACGACCCGGCGCCGCGCGCGCGAACGCTCGAGCTGGTGCGCGCCTGGCTCGGCGAGACCTGGACCGCGCTGGTGGTGTTCGGCTGGCGCCAGCCCTTCCGCGCCGACGCCGTACCCGACCACCTCGGCGCCGACGCGCGCGGCCGTCGCGGCGTGCTGCTGGTGCACGGCTTCCTGTGCAACCGCGGGCTGTGGAACCCCTGGCTGCGCCGGCTGCGCGCCGCCGGCGTGCCCTGCGTGGCGCTCAACCTGCACCCGGTGTTCGGCCGCATCGAGCAGTACGCCGCGATCGTCGACGCCGGCGTGCAGCGCCTGCGTGACGCCACCGGCGAGGAGCCGCTGGTCGTCGCGCACAGCATGGGCGGGCTCGCGGTGCGCGAGTGGCTGGCGCAGGGCGGCGGCGGCATCCACGCGCTGATCACCGTCGGCACGCCGCACCGGGGCACCTGGCTCGCGCGTTTCGCCTACAGCCCGAACGCGCGCCAGATGCGCCTGCGCGGCGACTGGCTGCACGGCCTCGTCCAACGCGAGTCGCCCGCCGGCGCACGCGTGCCGACGACCTGCTTCTACGGCCACTGCGACAACATCGTGTTCCCCGCCAGCACCGCGACGCTGCCCGGCGCCGACAACCGCCACCTGCGCGGCGTCGCCCACGTGCACATGGTCTACCGCCGCGAGGTGTTCGACGCGGCGATGCGCCAGCTCGACGCGCCGGCATCGCCGCCAGGCTGAAGCACGCAGCGGCCCTCGCGGGCGGGATTGCCACCCCCCGTGCCCGACCGTTCGTCCCTGTGGGCGACTTGGCCTGTGTGGCGTCGGTCGCGAGGGTTCCGCAGGGTGGCCGTTCTACGGTGCGGATCGGTGCGTCGCGGCAGGCGGCACCCGCCGCCTGCCGCAAGGGGCCAGCGTGGGTGATGCGCGAGAGCGGGCACGGGCTCGCCAGCGCCGTGCTCGTCGGTGCCGCAAAGCGGCGCAGACCACCGCTCGAGGCGCACCAAGCCGCCGGCGTTGCCCACCTTCCGGGGACGGGCAGGCATGACCGCCCCGAAGCCTTGCCGATCGAACCCGATCGGATCTTCGTGTCACTGATCGCCGTCGCCGGCCTTGAGCACCCCGCGGCGCATCTGATCGAGCTCGAGGCTCTCGAAGAGCGCCTTGAAATTGCCCTCGCCGAAACCCTGGTCGCCCTTGCGTTGGATGAACTCGAAGAAGATCGGGCCGAGCTGGTTCTCGCTGAAGATCTGCAGCAGCAGCGCGCCGGCCTTGCCGTCGACGAGGATGCGTCGCCGGCGCAGCGCCTCGACGTCCTCGCCGTGGCCGGGGATGCGTCGGTCGACCAGCTCGTAGTAGGTGTCGGGCGTGTCGAGCAGCTTGACGCCCGCGGCACGCAGCGCGTCGACGCTGCGCGGCAGGTCCGACGAGGCGAGCGCGATGTGCTGGATGCCCTCGCCGTGGTACTTGTCGAGGTACTCCTGGATCTGCCCGGCCTGCTCGTTGCCTTCCTCGTTGATCGGGATGCGGATCTTGCCGCACGGGCTGGTCATCGCCTTGCTCTTCACGCCGGTGATCTGGCCTTCGATGTCGAAGTAGCGGATCTCGCGGAAGTTGAACAGACGTTCGTAGAACTCGGCCCACTCGCCCATGCGGCCGCGGTGCACGTTGTGCGTCAGGTGGTCGATCGCCGTCAGGCCGTGGCCGTCGGGGTTCAGTTCGGCGCCCGAGTCCGCGTGCAGCGGCTCGAAGTCGACGTCGTAGAAGCCGATGTTGCCGATGTCGCCCACGCGCGCGCCGTTCTTGCCGCGCCAGCGGTCGACGAGGTAGATCAGGCTGTCGCCGATGCCCTTGATCGCCGGAATGTTCAGCTCGCCCGGCCCGGCCCGGCCGGCGTAGCCCCAGGCGCCGAGCGACACCGCGCGCTCGTACGCCACCTTGGCGTCGCTCACGCGGAAGGCGATGGCGCAGATGCTCGGCCCGTGCAGGCGCGCGAAGCGCTGCGCGAACGAGTCGGGCTCGGCGTTGACGATGAAGTTGATCTCGCCCTGCCGGTACAGCAGCACGTCCTTGTGCCGGTGCCGCGCGATGGCGCGAAAACCCATGCGCTCGAACAGCGCGCCCATCGCCTTCGGGTCGGGCGCGGCGTACTCGATGAACTCGAATCCGTCGGTGCCCATCGGGTTGTCCCAGGGGGTGAACGACATCGTGTGCTCCTGTCGATGGGTGGCGAGGCGCCGCCCGCGCGGCGGGCGGCGGGCCGTGGCGTGCACTGTAGGCGCGCCGGGCGCGTGCGGCCAGGCCCCGTTCCGGGCGCGGCCGGCGTGAGCGAGGTCACGGGCGCGCGCGCCGGGCCCCTGCCGCGGGCACCGACAATGCACGACGATGTTCGAATCCCTGAACCAGTTCGCCGCGTGGGTGCAGTCGTGGCTGAGTGCCGAGGCCGGCCTGTGGGGCCTGTTCGGCTCGGCGTTCCTGTCGGCGACGATCCTGCCCGGTTCGAGCGAGGTGGTGCTGATCGCGTTGCTCACCGCGTACCCGGCGCTGGCCTGGCCGGCGTTCGGCGTCGCGCTGCTGGGCAACCTGACCGGCGCGCTGCTGACCTTCGGCATGGGCCACGCGGCGCGCCAGGGTTACCAGCGCTTCCAGCGCGTGCGCTGGAAGCTCGACGAGCGCCAGATGCAGCGCCTGCACCGCTGGGGCCCGCCGGCGTTGTTCCTGTCGTTCGTGCCGCTGGCCGGCGACGCGCTGGTGCTCGCCGCCGGCTGGCTGCGCCTGGACCTGGTGCGCAGCATGGCCTGGATCGCGCTCGGCAAGGCGGCGCGGTACCTGCTCGTCGTGCTCGGCGTGCAGGGGGTGTTGGCGCTGGGCTGACACCGCGCTCGCCGCCGCCGGGACCCTCGCCCGGCGCCCTGGTTCGGCGCCGCCGTGGTCGGTGACGCGCCGTCGCTCGGCGCGCCGGCGCGGTCACAGCGCCAACACGCTTGGATCGACCGACGGGCGCTACGGGTCGAGCGCGCGCAGCAGCTTCAGCGCGGGGTCGGGTGCCAGGCGCAGCAGTGCGGCGACGTCGCGCACGTCGTCGGGCAGCGCCGGGTTGTCCCAGCCGGCGGCGCTGTGGCGCGCGACGCGGATCGCCAGGTGCACGTTGCGCACCGGCGCGGTGTCGGCGTGGCGGTCGTCGTCGAGGCGCACCAGCAGCGGCGGCAGGCGCCAGGCGCGCATCAGCGCATGCTGCAGGTCGGGCAGTTCGACGCCGAGCACGTCGCACTGCACCGCGGCCGAACGCAGCGCCGGGTCGGCCGCCTGGCGCCGCGCGATCTCGAGCGCCAGCGCCGGCGCGTGGCACCACAACAGCATCTCGGCGAAGTCGTGCAGCTGCGCCGCCTCGTGGATCACCGCGGCGTCGGGGTCCATGCGGTGCACCGCGAAGCCGAGCGCGAAGGTGGCGGCCCGGCGTGCCCGGTGCATCACCTGGTGCAGTCCCTGCAGCGCCTGCGGCAGGCCGGCCAGACGCTGCTCGACCGTCGGCAGGCCGGCGAAGGCGCGAAAAAACGGCCCGACGCCCAGCAGCACCAGCGCCGCGGTCACCGTCTCGGGCGCGCCGCGATCGTCGCCGCGGCGCAGCGACGCGACGTGCACCAGCAGCCGCAGGCAGGCCAGCGGGTCGTCGGCCAGCGTCTCGGCGAGCACGCGCGCGTCGACGGCGTCTTCGTGGTCGACGAGCTCGTCGAGCGCCGACGCGGTGTGCGCGAGCACCGGGATCGGTGCGTCGCGCAGCCACTGCGTCCAGGCCGACAGGTCGCCCGGCACTCGGTCGAGCATCGGCGGGAAGGTGGGCTCGGTGGGCATGGCGCGGCGCGACAGGTCGTGGCGGCTTATCGGCCGCGCGACGCACGCACTTGAGCCGGGCGGCACCGATCTGCGCGTCGGATCCGTCGGCGGGCGGCCGCCGGATGTGGCGGCCGCGGCCGGCGTCGGGCGCACCCCGGCCTCGACGACACTCAGAGCCGGCCGACGCCGGGCAGCCGAGCGACGAGCACGCCGTCGACGTACAACGCCCCCTCCGGCGCGCCGGCCTCGGCGTGGAACTCGAGTTCGCCGGGCGGTGCCGCGCTCGGCAGCGTGGCCAGACGCTCGGCCCAGTGCGCCAGCATGCCCGCCGCCCGACGCAGCGCCGCCGCCGCATGGCGGCGGCCCCGCGGCGGGGCGTTCATCTGCAGGACGACCATGATGTTCTCCTCGTTCGGTGGGCGCCCCCGGCGGCACGGCTGCCGCCAGGGGCATGCGCGGCGATCGACCCGCGCGGATCGCGTCAATACCAGGTCACGCCGGCGGTCGACGCCGGCGCCCGGGGCGCCGCCGCCAGCCGCGACACCTCGGCGCGCGAGCGCACGCGGGCGACGACGGCCTTCACGCACTCGTGCCGCGCGCTGCGCGATGCAGCGCGCTCGCAAGGCGCGATCAATTCGGCACTGGCGGCGCCTGCCACCAGCCAGGGCGTGCGCGAGGCGTGGTCGTACAACGCAGCGACCCCGCCGACGACGGCAACGGTGGCCAGCGACGCGGCGGCGGCGGCCCAGCGCGGGCGCGCGGCGGTCCAGGTGGGCGGGTGGGGGGTCGGTGAGCTCATGCGGGTCTCCTCTTGCACCGGGGGGCGGCCCGGTGCCAGCGTTCATTGGTGGGGCGGTTTCAGTCGATCGAGTTCGCGGCGAAGGTCGCGCTGCAGCTGCCGTCGCAGCGCGCCGCCGGCCATGCCGTGGCGGCCGGCGGTGCGTCGGCGCGCGGCGGCGGCGAACGGATTGCGCGGCTTGCGCGTCGGCAGGGCCAGGGGGGTGGCGTGAGACATGGCGACTCCTTCAAGATCAAGACGATGCGGGACGGATGGCAGGGGCGAAACGCCGGCGGCCCGGGGCGGTGCCGCAACCCGGGCCGTCGACGGCGCAAGACAGGCTGACGCTTCAGCCGGTGCTTGCCGCAGGAACGACGACGGGCGCGACGACGCCCACCCCTGAGGCGATGCCGCCGCTTTGGGCGGCCACGACGCGGGTGCGGACGAAGGACAGGCGGCGGTTCGACATGGCGCTCCGTGACAGGGGTTGCGGGGAGGGTCTCGTCGCGACCGGATACCGGCGCCGACTTGACGCAAATGATAAACGCATCGTTATCTTGCGCAAGTCCTGTTTATCCCTAGGTCAAGGGGGATGACGCTCGCGAGCCGCCCGCGGGGCGCCGACCGGCGCGGGACGGGCAGCGCGGTCGCGCGTCAGCGCTTGCGCTTGAGCGGCGCGACCCCGCGGGCCGCGCGATGCCAGTCGCCGCGCTCGTCGGCGGCGGTCGGCGGCGGCGCGGGCGGGGCGGGCGGCGTCAGCACCTCGCCGAGCAGGTCGAGCAGCCGCGTGCGCGCGTGCTGCGGATCGCGGCGGTAGTAGCTCAGCACCAGGCCCACGACGAAGCGCTCGTCCTCGTCGTGCGGCTGCGTCGGGTCGGGCTCGGCCTGCGCGTCTGCCGGGGGCGGGCGGTCGATGAGCATCGCGGTGCCCAGCGCGCGCGCGTGCGGCTGGTCCATCCAGCCCAGCGGCTTGTTCGACAGGATCTCGAACTGCCGCGCCAGCCGCTCGCCGATCTGCCGCGAGCGGCTCTTGATCTGGCTCCAGTAGCTCGGCTGGATCTGCAGCCTCTCGGCGAAGCGCCGCTCGAGCCCGCGCAGCGCGGTGGCGTCGGGGTCCTTGACGGTGCGCTGGACGAATTCGTCGAACAGTCGCAACGCGTTGTCGTAACGGATCTGGGCGACGTCGGGCAGCGATTGCATGCGCCGATGATAAAGGGACCTTGCCGATGCGGCGGCGCCGCTACCATCATCGCCGAGCAACGCGGCGCAACGAGCGCCTGCCGCACGACGATGCACACCGTGACTTGGCCCGACGGCGCACGCGCTCCCGCGCTGGGGCTGGGCACGTGGCGCCTGGGCGAGCAGGCGTCGCGCCGCGCCGACGAGGCGGCGGTGCTGCGTCACGCCTTCGAACTGGGCTACCGCCTCGTCGACACCGCCGAGATGTACGGCGACGGCGGCGCCGAGACGGTCGTCGGCGACGCGCTGTCGCAGGCGTTGCGCGCCGGCACGCTGGCGCGCGACGACGTGACGCTCGTCTCCAAGGCCTACCCTCACCACGCCGGCGCGCGCTCGCTGCCCGCAGCCTGCGAACGCAGCCTGAAGCGCCTGCGCGTCGACCACCTCGACCTGTACCTGCTGCACTGGCGCGGCGGCGTGCCGCTGGCCGAGACGGTGGCGGCGATGCAGCGCCTGCGCGAACGCGGGTGGGTGCGTCGCTGGGGCGTGAGCAACTTCGACATCGCCGACATGGACGAGCTGCTCGCCGCCGGCGGCCAGGCGTGTGCGACGAACCAGGTCTGGTACTCGCTCGGCCAGCGCGGCGTCGAGTTCGACCTGCTGCCCTGGCAGCGGCACCGCGGCATGCCGTTGATGGCCTACTGCCCGATCGACCAGGGCGCGCTGGCACGACACGCGAAGCTCTCACCGCTGGCCGAACGCCACCGCGCCACGCCGGCGCAGCTGGCGCTGGCCTGGGTGCTGGCGCAGCCGGGCGTGGTCGCGATCCCGAAGTCGGCGTCGGCCGAACACCTGCGGCTCAACCTCGACGCGGTGCGGCTCACGCTGGGCGCCGACGACCTCGCCGCACTCGACCGCCTGTTCCCGCCGCCACGGTCCAAGCGCCCGCTGGCGATGACCTGAGACCCGCATCCCCCTCCCCGCGATGACCACCCCCCTCGGCACCCCGTTGTCCCCGCGCGCGACGCGCGTCATGCTGCTCGGCGCTGGCGAGCTCGGCAAGGAAGTTCTGATCGCGCTGCAGCGCCTGGGCGTCGAGACGATCGCCGTCGACCGCTACGACCACGCGCCGGGGCAGCAGGTCGCGCACCACGCCCGCACGATCGCGATGAGCGACCCGGCCGCGCTGCGCGCGCTGATCGACGCCGAGCGCCCGCTGCTCGTCGTGCCCGAGATCGAGGCCATCGCAACGCCGGTGCTGCAGGAGCTGGAAGCCGCCGGCGTCGTGCGCGTGATCCCCACCGCGCGCGCCGCGCGGCTGACGATGGACCGCGAGGGCATCCGGCGGCTCGCCGCCGAGACGCTGGGCCTGCCGACCAGCCCGTACCGGTTCTGCGATTCGCTCACCGAGCTGCAGGCCGCGATCGAAGGGCCGGCGGCGCACCGGACCGAGACCGGCGCGGGCATCGGCTATCCGTGCATCGTCAAGCCGGTGATGAGCAGCTCGGGCAAGGGCCAGAGCAAGGTCGACGGCCCCGAAGACGTCCGGCCGGCGTGGGACCATGCGATGGCCGGCGGGCGCGTCAGCCACGGCCGCGTGATCGTCGAGGGCTTCGTCGACTTCGACTACGAGATCACTCAACTGACAGTGCGCGCGCTCGGCGCCGACGGCCAGCCGCGCACGCACTTCTGCGACCCGATCGGCCACGTGCAGGTGCACGGTGACTACGTCGAGAGCTGGCAGCCCCAGCCGATGCACCCGACGGCGCTGGCGCGCTCGCGCGAGATCGCGAAGGCGATCACCGACGACCTCGGCGGGCTGGGGGTGTTCGGCGTCGAGATGTTCGTCAAGGACGAGCGGGTGTGGTTCAGCGAGGTCAGCCCGCGCCCGCACGACACGGGGCTGGTCACGATGGCCACACAGTGGCAGAGCGAGTTCGAGCTGCACGCGCGCGCGATCCTCGGTCTGCCGGTGGACACCGCGCTGAAGAGCCCGGGCGCCAGCGCGGTGATCTACGGCGGCGTCGACGGCCGGGGCGTGGTGTTCGACGGCGTCGCCGAAGCGCTGGCGCTGCCCGGCGTCGACCTGCGGCTGTTCGGCAAGCCGGAGAGTTACGCGCGCCGGCGCATGGGTGTGGCGCTGGCGCACGCCGACGACGTGGCCACCGCACGCCGCATCGCCAAGGCCGCCGCGGCGTGCGTGAAGCCGCGCGCGGCCTGAATCCCGGAGGGCATCACCGATGACGCCACATGTCCCGCTCCTGCTCGCGACGGTCGTCGCCGCGTCGCTCGCCGCCCCGTCCCGCGCGGCCGAACGTGCGCTCGACAAGGAGGTCGTGGTCGACGCCTCGCTCGACGAGGTCTGGGCCGCCTGGACCACTCGCGAGGGCATCGTCGGCTTCTTCGCGCCCGAGGCGGTGATCGATCCGCGCCCGGGCGGCGCGTTCCACATCCACATCGACCCGACCGCGCCGCCCGGGCTCAAGGGCGCCGACGAGATGCGCTACCTGGCGCTGCAGCCCAAGCGCATGATCTCGTTCGACTGGAACGCCCCGCCGCACCTGGGCGAGGCGCGCGCGCAGCGCACCTTCGTCGTCGTGCGTTTCGCGCCGCTCGACGAGCGGCGCACCCGCGTGACGCTGCACCACACCGGCTGGGGCGACGGCGGGCAGTGGGACCAGGCCTACGCCTACTTCGACCGCGCCTGGGGCCAGGTGCTTGGCAACCTGCGCAAGCGCTTCGAGCAGGGGCCGCAGGACTGGACCGCCTGGCTCGAGCAGCTGCGCCAGTGGCGCGCGCAGCAGGCCCGCGCCGCCGCGTCGGCGGCGCAGTAGCTGCGGCGCGATCAGCCCGGCGTCGCCGCGCCGTCGGCGGTGCGCTGGCGGATGCGCGGCGCGGTCTTCACGCTCCAGGCCATCGTCACCGCGAGCACCGCGACGACCACGCCCAGCGACACCAGCACCGGGATCTTGATCACGTCGATGAGCAGCATCTTGGTGCCGATGAACACCAGGATCACCGCCAGCCCGTAACTGAGCAGGTGGAACTTCGCCGCCACCGCGGCGAGCAGGAAGTACATCGCGCGCAGCCCGAGGATCGCGAAGATGTTGCTCGTCAGCACGATGAACGGGTCGGTGGTGATCGCGAAGATCGCCGGGATCGAGTCGACGGCGAAGATCACGTCGGTGACGCCGACCAGCGCGACGACCATCAGCAGCGGCGTGGCGATGCGCTTGCCGTTCTCGACGGTGAAGAACTTCTCGCCGTCGAAGCTCTTGCTCACCGGCATGAAGCGCTTGAGCAGCTTCAGCGCCGGGTTGCTGTCCAGGTCGGGCTCCTGCCCCGCGGCCCACCACATCTTGATGCCGGTGAGCACGAGGAACGCGCCGAACACGTACAGCACCCAGTGGAAGTGCGCGATCAGCCACGACCCCACCAGGATCATCACGGTGCGCAGCACGATGGCGCCGATGATGCCGATCATCAGCACCCGCTTCTGGAACGCCGGCGGCACCGCGAAGTAGGTGAAGATCATCAGGAACACGAAGATGTTGTCCACCGCCAGGCTCTTCTCAATGAGGTAGCCGGTGAGGAACTCCATGCTCTTGGTGTTGGCCACGGCGGTGCCGTGGTCCTGCGCGACGGCCCACCAGAACAGGCCGTTGAACGCGAAGCTCAGCGCGACCCACACCAGCGACCAGTTCAGAGCCTCCTTCACGCCGACGGCGTGGGCGCCCTGCTTGCGCAGCACGACGAAGTCGACGAACAGTGCGACGAGAACGGAAACGACGAAAAAGGCCCACAGCCAGGCCGGCGCGATGGTGTCCACGGACACTCCCGAAAGGTGAAGGGTTGGGGATCGCGCCGAAAGGTCTTGCGCAAGACGCAGGTCTTGTGCGGGCCCGGAAGCGGAGGCGGCCCGGCGGCCGCTGCTTCGTATTGACGGGGTCCGCGGCCGGCACGCCTGACGACGCGCCGGCCGGCTACTCCCCTTTCGACGGCGCGAATGCTAAGGCAGGGCAGAAATTCCCCCGGATCGATGGGGGCATTCGCCCGACGGGCGCCGACGCCGGTTCAGCGGCGGTCGACGACCCGGTACATCAGCCGCGCGGCCATCTCGCGCAGCGCCAGGTACGACACCCGCAGCGCGTCGCCGCCGGGCACCAGGTGCGTCCACTCGAACGCGCCGCCGGCGTAGCCGAAGTAGCCGGTGGGCGCTGCCACCACCTGCAGGCCGGCCTGCTCGAAGACGCGCCGCGCGCGCGGCATGTGGAACGCGCTGGTCACGAGCGCGACGCGGCCGATGCCTGCGGCGCGCAGCAGCGCGGCGGCCTCGCGCGCGTTGCCGGCCGTCGTGCGCGCGCGCTCGTCGAGCCAGCGCACCGGCACGCCGAACTCTTGCTCCAGCGCGTCGCGCATCAGCGCCGCCTCGCCGGGCCGGTCGTCCAGCGGCCCGGCGCCGGTGACCAGCACCGGCAGCCGCGTCGCCTTCGCCAGGCGTGCGCCGTAGCGCACGCGCTGCAGCGTGAACACGCCCAGCGTGTCGCCTCCCCAGTCGGCGGCGCCGCGCGCGACGCCGCCGCCGAGGATCACGATCGCCTGCACGTCGCCTGCCACGCTCGCATCGTCCAGCGGCGGCGGCTCGAGCCGGCTCATCAGCGAGTACGCCACCGCCGGCAAGCTCAGCACCAGCAGCGCCGCCAGGCTGCACGCCACCAGCGCGGCACCCGCCGCGCGCCGACGTCGCGCCAGCCACAGCCCCAGCAGCGCGAGCAACACCAGCGAGGTCGGCGGAACGATCACCGCGGCGGCGAGGTAGGTCAGGCTGAGCGGGGAGTCCACCGGCCGCAGTGTCGCGCAGCCGCGCCGGCGCGTCGGCAACGTGCCGCCCGCGCGTTACCTGCGCGACACATCCCACCAACGGTTCCCCCACGCAGGCGATGCGACGGATACACGCCGCGCCTAGATTGACCGAAAGACGCCCGCAGTCCGGCACCCGATGGGGCCGACAGCCGCCACCTGAGGAGACGACCATGCATGCGACAACGAACGCCACCGCCTACGAACTGCGCTTTCGCTCGCTGTTCAACGAAGGCGCCGGCCTGTCGTTCCCCTGCGACGAGCAAGGCCGCGTCGACCTCGACGCGCTGAGCGAGCGCGCGCGGCTGAATTACCTGTACGCGCGCACCGTCGTCGGCCGCGAATACCTGATGCCCGCGGTGCTGCTCGCGGACCTGCATTGACGCCAGGCATGTCCGGCGCCTCGGCCGCCGCGGTCGCGTCAACCGCCGCTGAGCGCCTGCACGATGGCCACGTCGTCGCCCGCGGCGATCGGGTGGCCGAGGTCGCGCACCGCCAGCCCGTTGACGAACACGCGCATGTGCGGGCGCAGCCGGTCCTGTTCGTCGACCATGCGAAACCGCAGCCCGGGGTGGCGGCGGTCGAGGTCGGCGAGCAATTCGGCCAGCGTCGCGCCTTCGGCCTCGGCGCGCGCCGCGCCGGTGTAGGAGCGCAGCGCGCTCGGGATCAGCACCTGCATGGCGGCGCGCGCCCGGCGGTCAGTCGAGCAGCGCCGCCTCGACGGCGTAGATGTCGGGCAGGTGGCGCGCGATGCACTGCCAGCGCGCGCCTTCGTCGCGGCTGGCCCACAGTTCGCCGCCGGTGTTGCCGACGTACAGCCCCACCGGGTCGGCGGCGTCGGCCGTCATCGCCTGCCGCTTGACCGTCCACCAGGCCTGCTCGGCGGGAAATCCTTCGGCCAGCCGCTGCCAGGTGCGCCCGCCGTTGCGCGTGCCGTAGACCGCAGGCTTGCCGCCCGGGGCGGTGCGTGGCCAGACGTCGCTCGCGTCCACCGGGAACACCCAGCACGTGCGGTCGTCGCGCGGGTGCACGACCATCGGGAAGCCGACGTCGCCGACCCGCTTCGGCATCGTGCGGCCGATGCGCACCCAGGTGGTCCCGGGGCGGTCGAGGCGGTAGATGCCGCAGTGGTTCTGCTGGTACAGCCGGTCGGGGTTGCTCGGGCACAGGCGGATGCAATGCGGATCGTGGAACGTCGGCACCGCGACGTCGAAACCTTCGACGACTTCGAGCCCTTCGAGCAGCAGCGACCAGGTCTGCCCGCCGTCGCGCGACTCGTGCACGCCGCCGCCCGACATGCCGAACAGCAGGTGCCGCGCATCGCGCGGGTCGACGACGATCGAGTGCAGCTTGGGGCCGTCGGGCGTGCCGTCCTGCACCGTGCCCATCCACTCGCGCAACCGGGTGTCGTCGTTGACCGACGGCAGCGGAGACCAGGTCGCGCCGCCGTCCTCCGAGCGGAACAGGCCCTGCGGCGACGTGCCGGCATACCAGGTGTCGCGCTCGCCCGGATGGCCCGGAGCGAGCCAGAACGTGTGGTCGACCGCGCGGCCGGCCTGGCCCTCGGGCGCCTTCGCGAACGCCGGCGGTCGCTCGGCCTCTTTCCAGCGGCGTCCCAGGTCGGTCGAGCGGAAGATCGTCGGACCGAGGTGCCCGGTCTTCGCGGCGGCCAGCAGCGTGCGCCGGTCGCGCGGGTCGAGCTGCAGGTGATTGACGACGTGGCCGTGGAAGTGCGGCCCGTCCAGCCGCCACGTGCGCCGTTTCTCATCGCCGTGCAGCAGCCACGCGCCCTTGCGCGTGGCCACCATCAGCAGCAGCCGCCGCGGCTTGCCTGCCGTCGACTTCCTCGATGCCGTTGCCATCGTGTGGCCTCCTGTTGCCCGCGGCCTGCGCGGGTGCCGACCGGCCGAGGGCCCGTCGCGCGCCCCCTTCGCCCCGGCCCGGCCCGCCGAGCCGCGGTGCCGGCCCTTCGCCTTCGACGAGTGCAGGGCCCGTGTGCCGTGCGCACCGGTGCAGGCCGGCCCGCTGCGGCGGCGCTCAGTCCTCGTCCTTCACCTGGAACTGCGCGGTCAGCTGTTGCTGCACGGTCGGCGGCACCGGCTCGTAGTGGCTGAACGCGATCGTGTAGCGCCCCTGACCGCTGGTCATCGCGTTCAGGCGCGACTGGTAGCCGGCAAGCTCCGACAGCGGCGCCAGCCCCTTGACGACCATCGTGCCCGGCGCGCCGTTGTGCGTGCCGCTGACCTGGCCGCGGCGCGACGACAGGTCGCCGGTGATGTCGCCCATCGCCACGTCGGGCGCGACGATCTCGACGTTGACGACGGGCTCGAGCACGATCGGCCGCGCCTCGCGCACCGCGGCCATGAACGCCTTCCTGCCGGCGGTGACGAAGGCGATCTCCTTGCTGTCGACACTGTGGTGCTTGCCGTCGTAGACCGTGACCTTGACGTCGACCACCGGACAACCGGCGACCGCGCCGCCGGCCAGCACCTCGCGCACGCCCTTCTCGACCGCCGGGATGAACTGGTTGGGGATCACGCCGCCCTTGACCTCGTCGACGAACTCGAAGCCCGCGCCGCGCGGCAGCGGCTCGACGCGCAGGTACACCTCGCCGAACTGGCCGGCGCCGCCGGTCTGCTTCTTGTGGCGATGGTGGCCCTCGGCCTTCGCGGTGATCGTCTCGCGGTACGCGATGCGCGGCGGCTTGGTCTCGACCTCGAACTTGTAGACGTCGCGCAGCCGCTCGAGCAGCACGCGCAGGTGCAGCTCGCCGAGACCGTATACGACGGTCTCGTTGGTCGTCGCCACGTGCTCGACCTTCAAGCACGGATCCTCGTCGACGAGCTTGGTCAGGATCTCCCACATGCGCTGTTCGTCGCCGTGGCGCTTGGGCGTGATCGCCAGCCCGTGCACCGGCGTCGGGAACGCCAGCGGCTTCAGGTGGATGTGGTCGTCCTCGGCGGCGTCGTGCAGCACGGCGTCGAACCCGATCTCGTCGACCTTGGCCACCGCCACGATGTCGCCCGGAAGCGCCTGCCTGACCTCGACGTGGTCCTTGCCCTGCAGCATGAACAGGTGGCCGACCTTGAACGGCTTGCGCCCGTCGCCGACGTACAGCTGCGAGTTCGGGGTCACCGTGCCCTGCCAGACGCGGAAGATGCCCATCTTGCCGACATACGGGTCCTGCGTGACCTTGAACACGTGCGCCAGCACGTGCTTGCCGGCGTCGGGCTCGGCGTGCATCAGCGGCGCGTCGGCGCCCTCGCCGTTGAGGAAGTCGGGCGGATTCGACTCGGTCGGATTGGGCAGCAGCTTGACGATCACGTCGAGCAGCTCGGCCACGCCGGCACCGCTGCGCGCGCTGACGAAACACACCGGGATCAGGTGCCCCTCGCGCAGCGCCTGCTCCAGCGGCGCGTGCAGCTCGCCCGGGTCGACGTCGCCGTCGTTGAGGTAGCGCTCGACGAAGTCGGCGTCGACCTCGACGACCTGCTCGACCAGCGCGCGATGCGCCGCGTCGACGCTGCCGAAGTCGCTGTGCCCTTCGCGGTTGTAGAAGCAGTCGACGACCTTCGTGCCGCCGGCGTCGGGCAGATTCAGCGGCAGGCACTCCTTGCCGAAGGTCTCCTGGATCTGCGCCAGCAGCTTGGGCAGGTCGACGCCCTGCGCGTCGATCCTGTTGACGACGATCAGCCGGTCGAGCTGGCGCTCGGCGGCGTGCTCCATCATGCGCACCGCCACCGGCTCGATGCCGGTGGCGGCGTTGATCACGATCGCCGCGGTCTCCACCGCCTCGAGCGCCGGCAGCGCCTGGCCAGCGAAGTCGGGGGCACCGGGCGTGTCGATCAGGTGGACGCGGCAGCCGTCGTGCTGCAGGTGCATCACCGCCGAGTTCAGCGAATGCTGCATCTTGCGCTCGAGCGGGTCGAAGTCGCTGACGGTGCTGCCGCGCTCGAGGCTGCCGACGGCGCCGATCGCCCCGGCGCGGTGCAGCAGCGCTTCGGCGAGGCAGGTCTTGCCGGCCGCCGCCGGCCCGACGAGGGCCAGCGTGCGGATCGCGGCGATGCCGGCGTCGCCGGCAGCATCTGGGCTTGACATCGGCTGTCTCCTTGACGTGGCCCGCGGCGCGGCGGGCGCGTGGATGGACGGGTCGCAGCCAGCGTACGGGATCGCCGGCGGCGGCACAAGTTCGGGCTTTGACGGGGCGCCCCGCCGCCCCGCGGCGGCGACACTGTGCCGGTGAACGCTCCCGCCAGCGCCGACATCGTCGCCGCCCCGTCGCGCGTGCTGCCGGTGCTGGTGGGCGCGCAGTTCGCCGGCACCTCGCTGTGGTTCGCGGTCAACGCGGTGATGCCCGACCTGCAGCGCGAACTCGACTGGCCCGCCGCCGCGGTGGGCACGCTGACCTCGGCGTTGCAGCTCGGCTTCATCGCCGGCACCTTGGTGTTCGCGCTGCTCGCCGTCGCCGACCGGCACTCGGCGCGGCGCGTGTTCCTGCTGTGCTCGCTGGCCGGCGCGGCGTGCACCGTCGGCGCCTGGGCGATGGTGCGCGACCCGGTGGCGCTCGCCGCCTGGCGCGCCGCCACCGGGTTCTTCCTCGCCGGCATCTACCCGGTGGGCATGAAGCTGGCGTCGCAGTGGTTCCCGCGCGGTCTGGGCAGCGCGCTGGGGCTGCTGATCGGCGCGCTGGTGCTCGGGTCGGCCAGCGCCCACGGGCTGCGCGCGCTGGGCGCCGCGCTGCCCTGGCCCAGCGTGATGCTCGGCGTGGCGGCGCTGGCCGCCGCCGGCGGCGTGCTGCTGTACGCGCTGCTGCCCGAGCCGCCGCACCCGCCGCCGGCCCGACCGGCGCATTTCGACGGACGCGCGCTGGCCACGCTGTGGACCGACCGCCAGGTGCGCGCATCGGTGTTCGGCTACTTCGGCCACATGTGGGAGCTGTACACGATGTGGGTGCTGGTGCCGCTGATCCTGGCCACGCGCCTCGACGGCGCGGCGCTGTCGGCCGCGGCGTTCTTCGTGCTCGGCGCCGGGGCGGTCGGCTGCGTCGGCGGCGGCTGGTGGGCGCAGCGCGTGGGCAGCGCGCGCGTCGCCGCGCTGCAGCTGGCCGCCAGCGGCGCGTGCTGCCTGGCGGCGGTGGTGATGCTCGACGCACCCGACGCGCTGTTCTATGCCTGGCTGCTGCTGTGGGGCGTCACGGTGTCGGGCGACTCGCCGCAGTTCAGCGCGCTGACCGCCGCCAACGCGCCGCGCCACGCGGTGGGCAGCGTGCTGACGCTGGCCAACAGCATCGGCTTCGCGATCTCGATCGTCAGCATCGAACTGCACGTGTGGCTGGTCGCGCAGCGCGGCGTGCCGATGGCGCAGCTGTTGCCCTGGCTCGCGGTCGGCCCGGCGCTGGGGCTGTGGATGCTGCGCGGCCTGTGGCGCTCGCCGCCGCGCTGACGCCACCCCACCAGACCGGTCCACCAGCGGGTACGATGGCGACCCGTCCCGTCCCGCCACGCCACCGCCATGGCCCTGGACACCTGGCTGATCTACCTGCTCGCCGCCATCGGGCTGTCGCTGTCACCCGGGCCGAACGGACTGCTGGCGCTGACGCACGGCGTGCTGCACGGGCGGCGCCGCACGCTGTACACGATCTTCGGTGGCGCGCTGGGCTTCGTCGCGGTCATCGCGATGTCGATGTTCGGCATCGGCGCGCTGCTGAAGACCTCGCTGACCTGGCTCACGGTGATGAAGTGGGTCGGCGGCGCGTACCTGGTGTGGCTGGGCGTGCAGGTGTGGCGTGCGCCACCGGTGGGTGTCGAGCTGGCGGCCGGCGCGGCGCCACGCGCGGGCTGGTCGCTGTTCCGCCAGGGCGCGCTGTCGGCGCTGACCAACCCGAAGGGGCTGCTGTTCTTCGCCGCGTTCCTGCCGCAGTTCGTCGACCCGGCGCGCAGCCTGTTCGTGCAGTTCCTGGTGATGGCCGGCACCTTCGCGGCGATCGAGATCGCGACCGAGGTCTTCATCGCCAGCATGGCGCACCGCATCCGGCCGTGGCTGCGGCGCGTCGGGCGACGCTTCAACCAGGCCTGCGGCGGCGTGTTCGTGGCGATCGGCGCGGCGCTGCCGCTGCGCGGCTGAGCGGCTGAGCCGCCGCGCGCCTTGGGCGATGTTGTCTCCGGCGATCGAGCGCATCGCCGCGCCGCCGGCAGTGCGGCAGCCGGTGGGACGCCGTCGCACACGGCGCCGAACACGTGACCCTGCATGGCGGCCTGCCCAGCGACCGCACCATCGTCCCGAACGCCACCCCGTGGAAGTGCGATGCACGTGACCCGCGAAGCCGTCGAACGCTGGCTGCACGACTACGGCCAGGCGTGGCGGCACGCCGACCCGCAGCGCGCAGCAGCGCTGTTCACCGACGACTGCCGCTACTTCGAGACGCCGTTCGCGCCGCCGGCGGTCGGCCGCAAGGGCGTGCTCGCCTACTGGCAGGCCGTGCCCGACGGCCAGGCCGACATCGTGTTCGCGTGGCGGCTGGTTGCCGTCGCGGGCGAGGTCGCGGTGGCGCACTGGAGCGCGTCGTTCACGCGCAAGGCCAGCAGCGCGCGCGTGCACCTGGACGGCCTGTTCGAACTCTCGTTCGACGCCGCCAGCGGGCTGTGCCGCACCCTGCGCGAGTGGTGGCACGCCGACGAACGGTCGACCTGACGCCACGATCGCCTCGCGGCCGAAGCGGTAAGCGGGCATGATCGGCGCGCCGCGTCGCCGACGCGCGCGCCGGGCTTCGCCCCCAGCAAGGCGGGCGAACCGGCATCCCTGCAGGAGGTCGTTCCATGCGCACACCCCGTCGCAAGCCCGTCTTCGTCGCGGCGCTTTCCCTCGGCCTGGCCGCCACCGCCGCGGTCGCGCTGTTCGCCCTGCGCCCCGCACCGGCCGGGGCGCAGTCGGTGATGGCGATCCCGCCGTGCCAGTGCTCGGCGCCGGCGTCGATTCCCGGCCTGTCGACGCAGGTCGTGCACTGCCTGTGCGGCGGGCTGGCGTGCGCGATCAGCCAGCCCGCGGCGCCGGGGGCGCACCAGATGCAATGCGTGAAGTAGGCCGACCGGTGCTTGCGCGCGGCAACACACGGTCACTTCACTTCCATCGCGCCGCGCCGATGATGCCGGCGATGGACGCACCGACCCGCTGCGAATCCCCGCTGCCGTCGCGGCTTCGACTCGGCGCACTGCTGGCCGCCGCGTTGTGCGTCGGCTCGTGCGGCGGCGGTGGCGGCGATCCCGTCCCCGCCGACGCCCCACCCGGCGCCGCACCGACGCCGGCAGAAACCGCGACGGCTGCCGGCGCCACCTGCGGCCTGCCCGACTTTGCGGCGCACGCGCTGCAGCGCATCAACGCGGTGCGCGCCGCAGGCGCCAGCTGCGGCAGCCGCGGCGCGTTCGCGGCCACCGGCGCGCTGGCCTGGCACGCGGCGCTGCACGAGGCGGCCGCGGCACACTCGGTGGACATGGCGACGCGCAACTACGTCAGCCATACCAGCCCGGAAGGCACGGGCCCCGGCCAGCGCATTGCCGCGGCCGGCTACGACGCACGCGCCTGGGCCGAGAACATCGCCGCCGGCTACCCCGGAGTCGACGCGGTCGTCGCCGGCTGGGTGGCCAGCGACGGCCACTGCGCGAACCTGATGAACCCGAACCTGCGCGAGCTCGGACTGGCCTGCGTGCGCGGCAGCGGCACCACCTACGCGACGTACTGGACGCTGAAGCTGGCCGCGCCGCGCTGACGCCGGCGCGCGCCGCTCGCCTCAGCGCCGCGCGCCGCCGACCATGCGCAGGATGTCGTCGAGCGGGTTGCCGTTGCCGTCGAGGTCGAGCATCGACGCCAGGCCGCCACCCGGCCCGCCCCGCCCCTGACCGCCGCCCAGCAGGCCGCCGAGCAGGTCGCCGAGCCCGCCGCCACCGGCGCCGCCGCCGAACAGGCCGCCGAGGCCGCCGCCGGGCTCCGGCGCCGCCTGCGCCTGCCCGCCCTGCTGACGCGCCATGAAGCCGGCCACCAGCATCGCCAGCATCGGCAGCATCTTCTTCAGCAGCGCCGGGTCCAGCCCGGTCTGCGTCGACGCGTTCGTCGCCACCGCACGGCTGACGTCCTTCGAGCCGAAGATCTGGCCGAGCACGTCGTTGCCGCGGTCGACGTGCGTCGGCTCGGGCGCCAGCACGTCGTCCATCAGCGCGCCGCCGCCGAGCTGGCCCAGCAGGCCACCCAGCCCCTCGAGGCCGGCGGGCTGCGCCTGGGCCTGGCGCTTGAAGCCGCCGAGGATGGCCGGCAGCAGCGCGTCGGCGCCGTTGGCCGCCTGCGACTCGCTGACGCCGAGTTCGCGGGCCATGGACTGCAGTCCGCCCATGCGGGCGAGGAGTTCGGTGAGTTGCATGCGGGTCTCCTTGGCGGGTCGGGGTGGCAGCGGGTCGGCGCATCGTAACGCTGCCGGGGCGGGGCGGGCGCCGTGACGGCTTCGGCGACAGGCTCCGGCAGATCAAGGTCCCCGGTCCAGCCCATCGCTGGCGACGTAGCCGCCGTCGACCGGAATGCAGGTGCCGGTGACGTGGTCGCTGGCCGACGAGGCGAAGAACAGGCAGGCGCCCGCCAGCTGCGACGTCTCGCCCCAGCGCCCGGACGGCGTGCGCCGGTTCACCGCCAGCTCGAACGGCGTGCCACGCAGTTCGTCGTTGATCTCGGTGAAGTAGTAACCAGGGGCGATCGCGTTGACCTGGATGTTCAGCGGCGCCAGCTCCACCGCGTTGACTTTGGTCAGGCCGACCAGACCGTGCTTGGTCGCGGTGTACGACACCAGCAGACCCTTGCTGGGTGCCACCAGGCCGTACGCGGAGGCGATGTTGATGATCTTGCCGCCACCGCGTTCGCGCATCGCTCGGGCCGCATGCTTGGTGCACAGGAAAGGGCCGGTGAGGTTGGTGGCGAGCACGCGCTCCCAGTCGTCCCGCGACAACGCCAGCACCGACGCGCGGTGCGCGACGCCGGCGTTGTTGACCAGGATGTCGAGCCCGCCAAAGCGCGCCTGGACGGCCTGCACCGCGCGCTGCACCGACGCCTCGTCGGTGACGTCCAGCGTCAGCGCCAGCGCGCCATCGCCCAGTGCGTCGACCACGGCCTGGTTGCGCTCGACACGCCGCGCGCCCACTGCGACGCTGGCGCCGGCGTCCTTCAACGCCTGTGCCAGGGTGCGGCCGATGCCGGCATTGCCGCCGGTGACCAGGGCCACCTTGCCTGCGAGCGAGAACGATGCCAGCGCCGATGCCGTGTTCATCACCCACCTCCCGGCGTGCACGTTGCGGCGCCCTTGCCGCCCCGGGGGCACGCGACACGATCACGTCGAGTCCATCATCGCCCTGGGCGGCGCCGTCGACGACCGCGCCATGTCCAGCGCCTCGGGCCCGGCGGCGACGTGCTTCATGTCGAGGATCGGCCCGTCGACCCCGGCCGGCACGAGCGTCGACCCCGCGGCCAGCCGGGCACGGAGGCGATTCGCCGCAACGGGCAGCGTCATCGTCGACCTTCGCGCGATGGGAGCGTCCGGCGCCTGTCGGACCGATGCGAGGTTACGCCTGCCGCGTGCGGCCACGCCCGTGCAAGTGTGGGATGCACGCCCGACCGCGCGTTCGCAACGCAACCGCACTCGCGTCGTGCCGCTCGCCTACGCCGCCACCGCCTGCCGCACCGCCCGCTCCCAGTGCCCCATCAATGCCGCGGCGCGCTCGCGCGGCATGGTCGGCAGGAAGCGGCGCTCGACCTGCCACTGCGCGGCCAGCTCGTCCAGGCCTTTCCACACCCCGGTGGCCAGCCCGGCGAGGTAGGCGGCGCCCAGCGCGGTGGTTTCGGTCACCTGCGGGCGCACCACCGGGATGCCCAGCAGGTCGGCCTGGAACTGCATCAGCAGGTCGTTGACGCAGGCGCCGCCGTCGACGCGCAATTCGCTGACCGGCACGGCACCGGCGGCCTGGGCGTCGCGGCTCATCGCCTGCAGCAGCGCCGCGCTCTGGAAAGCGATGCTCTCCAGCGCCGCACGCGCGATGTGCGCCACCGTGCTGCCGCGTGTCAGCCCGGTGATGGTGCCGCGCGCGTCGGGCTGCCAGTAGGGCGCGCCCAGCCCGGTGAACGCCGGCACGAAGACCACGCCGCCGCTGTCGGGCACGCTCTCGGCCAGCGCCTGCACCTCGCTGCTGGCGTGGATCGCGCGCAGCCCGTCGCGCAGCCACTGCACCACCGCGCCGCCGATGAACACGCTGCCTTCCAGCGCGTACTCGCGCGCGTCGCCCGCCTGCGCCGCGGCGGTGGTCACCAGCCCGTTGGCCGAGCGCTCGAAGCGGCTGCCGGTGTGCATCAGCATGAAGCAGCCGGTGCCGTAGGTGTTCTTCGCCAGCCCGGGCGCGAAGCAGGCCTGGCCGAACAGCGCGGCCTGCTGGTCGCCGGCGACGCCGGCGATCGGGATCGCGGCACCGAGCAGCGCGGGGTCGGTCTCGCCGTAGACGTGGCTCGACGGATGCACGCGCGGCAGCAGGCTGTCTGGCACGTGCAGCGCGGCCAGCAGGTGCTTGTCCCACACGTGGTGGCGCACGTCGAACAGCATCGTGCGCGACGCGTTGCTCACGTCGGTGGCGTGCACGCGCCCGCCGGTGAGCTTCCACAGCAGCCAGCTGTCGATGGTGCCGAAGGCCAGCTCGCCGTGCGCGGCGGCGATGTGCGCGCCGTGCACGTGGTCCAGCAGCCAGCGCACCTTGGTGCCGCTGAAGTACGGGTCGATGACCAGCCCGGTGGCGTCGCGCACGTGCTCGGCCACGCCGGGCATCGCGCGCAGCTGCGCACACAGCGGCTCGGTGCGCCGGTCCTGCCAGACGATGGCGTTGGCCACCGGCTCGCCGGTGCGGCGGTGCCACAGCAGCGTGGTCTCGCGCTGGTTGGTGATGCCGATGGCCCGGATCTCGCGCGCCGCCAGCCCGGCCCTGGCGATGGCCTCGCGCGCGGTGGCCAGCTGCGTGTCCCAGATCTCGTTGGCGTCGTGCTCGACCCAGCCGGGCTGCGGGTAGATCTGGCGGAACTCGCGCTGCGCCATCGCGACGACGCGCCCGGCGCGGTCGAACACGATGCTGCGCGAGCTGGAAGTGCCCTGGTCGAGGGCGAGCAGGTAGGTCATCGGTAGACTCCGCGGCCAGCGAGGGGGTGGGCGGCCGGCGAGCGTGCAGGATAGCCCGCGGCCCGCCGCGCGCCAGCCCGGACGCACCCTGTCGCCCCGCCCGTCGCACACGACTGCCTTGGATCCTGCCGCATCAGCTGCCGACGACACCGCCGCCGCCCGCTTCGACGTGCTGGTGGTCGGCGGCGGCATCAACGGCGCGGGCATCGCGCGCGACCTGGCCGGGCGCGGCTGGCGCGTGTGCCTGGCCGAGCGCGACGACCTGGCGTCGCACACCTCGTCGGCGTCGACCAAGCTGATCCACGGCGGGCTGCGCTACCTCGAGCACTACGAGTTCGCGCTGGTGCGCAAGGCGCTGGCCGAACGCGAGGTGCTGCTCAGGAGCGCGCCGCACATCATGTGGCCGCTGCAGTTCGTGCTGCCGCACGACGCGGCGATGCGCCCGGCGTGGATGATCCGCGCCGGCCTGTTCCTGTACGACCACCTGGCGCGGCGCGAGGTGCTGCCCGGCTCGCGCGGCGTCGACCTGCGCACGCACCCGGCCGGCGCGGCGCTGCAGCCGCGTTTCACGCGCGGCTTCGTCTACGCCGACGGCTGGGTCGACGACGCGCGGCTGGTGGTGCTGGCCGCGCTCGACGCACGCGAGCGTGGCGCCGTCGTGCTGACGCGCTGCGAGTGCGTGGCCGCGCAGCGCGGCGCCGACGGCTGGACGGCGACGCTGCGCGACACCTCGGGGCGCGACCACCGGGTGCACGCGCGCGCGCTGGTCAACGCCGCCGGCCCCTGGGCCGAGGCCTTCCTGCGCGGCGTCGCGCGCCCGGCGGGCGGCGAGGCGCTGGCCACGCGGCACCTGCGGCTGGTCAAGGGCAGCCACGTCGTGGTGCCGCGCTGCTTCGAGCACGACCACGCGTACATCTTCCAGAACCGCGACGGGCGCATCATCTTCGCGATCCCTTACGAGGGCGAGTACACGCTGATCGGCACCACCGACGTCGAGATCGAAGGCGACCCGGCGGCCGCGCGCATCGACGCCGACGAGACCGCGTACCTGTGCGCGCAGGCCAGCCGCTACCTGCGCCGGCCGGTGCAGCCGCAGCAGGTGGTGTGGAGCTACTGCGGCGTGCGCCCGCTGCTCGACGACGCCAGCGGCGACCCGTCGGCGGTCACGCGCGACTACCTGCTCGAGACCCAGGCGCAAGGCGGCGCGCCGCTGCTGACCGTGTGGGGCGGCAAGATCACCACCTTCCGCAAGCTCGCCGAGGACGCCGCCACCGAGGTCGGCCGCCTGCTCGGCGATGCGCGCCGGCCGTGGACCGAAGGCGCCTTGCTGCCCGGCGGCGACCTGTCGGCGTTCATCGGTGCGCCGCAGCGCCCCGACGCCGACTTCGAACGCTTCGTCGCCGCGGTGCAGCGGCGCTGGCCGTGGCTGCCGCCGGCGCTGGCGCGGCGCCTGTGCCGCGCCTACGGCGGCCGCATCGGGCGCGTGCTGGGCGACGCCGCGGCGCTGGGCGACCTGGGCGAGGAACTCGCTCCCGGGCTGCACGAATCCGAGCTGGGGTACCTGCAGCGCGACGAGTGGGCGCGTGACGCCGACGACGTGCTGTGGCGGCGCAGCAAGCTCGGCTTGCGGTTTTCCGAT
>CAZUBF010000015.1:0-4786 GCA_964618555.1 uncultured Azohydromonas sp. | reverse complement strand
AGCAAGCTGGGGCTGCGCTGCGACCCGGCGCAGCGGCAACGCGTGGCGCGCGCGCTGGCCTGACGCCGCGAGGTGGCCGACGCGCGGGGCCGGTGCCGCCATCGCGCCCATGCGCCGCGTGCCCGAACGCCACGGCCATGCGGCCGGGGGGTTCGCCGCGGTGATCGACCCCCTGCACGCGAACCCGGCGCAGCAATCGGGCTGGCCGACCAGGCGCACCCGGCGCGCGCCCTCGAGCGACCTCGCGCGCCGCAATCCGGTACAACATGCGCGCGCCGCGTCGCGGCACACTGCGCGCCCCATGCCACACCGCACCGCGCTGATCACCGGCACCGCGTTCGCCTTGGCCGCCGGCCTGACCTGGGGGCTCGTGTTCATCGTGCCGCTGCTATTGGCCGACTACCCCCCGGCGCTGCTGAGCTTCGCGCGCTACCTCGCGTTCGGGCTGATCGCGCTGCCGCTGGCCGCGCTCGACCGCCGTCGGCTGGCGCAGCTCACTCGCGGCGACTGGGTCGAGGCACTGAAGCTGGCCCTGGTGGGCAACCTGGTGTATTACCTGTTCCTCGCCGGCGCGATCCAGCACGCCGGCGGACCGCTGCCGACGATGATCATCGGCACGCTGCCGGTGGTCATCGCGGTCAGCTCGAACCTGCGTGACGCGAAGCGCGACGGCAAGCTGCCGTGGCGCAGGCTGGCGCCGTCACTGGCGCTGATCGGCGCCGGCATCGCGCTGGTGAACCAGGCCGAGCTCGCCCGCCTGCGCGCCGACCCGGCAGCCGACCTCGGCCGCTATGCGCTGGGCGCGCTGCTGGCGTTGGGCGCCGTCGCCTGCTGGACCTGGTACCCGCTGCGCAACGCCGACTGGCTGCGCGCGCACCCCGACCGCTCGCCCACCGTGTGGGCCACCGCGCAGGGGGTGGCGACGCTGCCGCTGGCGGCGCTGGGCTGCATCGGATTCTGGTTCGTCGAGGCGGCCACCGGCGGCGGGTTCCCCCTGCCGTTCGGCCCGCAGCCCGAGCGTTTCGTCGTGCTGATGCTGGCCATCGGCCTGCTGGCCTCGTGGCTCGGCACGCTGTGCTGGAACGCCGCGAGCCAGCGCCTGCCGACCACGCTGGCCGGGCAGCTGATCGTGTTCGAGACGCTGGCCGCGTTGGCCTACGCGCTGGCGTTGCGCGGCGGCGCGCCCGACGCGGCGACGCTGGCCGGCATCGCGCTGCTGGTGGCCGGGGTGATCATCGCGCTGCGCGTGCGGCCGACCTTGCCGCTGGCCGTGAACTGACGGGCCGCGAGGAGGCGCCCAGGAACCAGGCACACGATCCAAGTGCGCATTCGGTTCGGCGAGCGTCAGTGCGAGCGCCGCGGACAGCGGCGACGGCAGCCAACGGGCGATCGGGTACAGCGGCCCTGCGGCCAGCGGTACGCCTGGCGCAGCGTCGACCGATGCGAAGTCGAGGAGCTGCTTCATGTTGCACACCGTCGAGCGCACCAGCGCGCGTGCCTGCGCGACGCCGCGCTGGTCTGGCTTGACCAGCGCCACCGGCGCGGCGCTCATCGCCACCTCGGCGCCGATGCCCGGCCACGCGGCAATGGAGCGCGCCGTCGTCCGGCCGTCTTCGGGGGCCACCGCGACGTTCACACCGCTCGCGCGAAGCGCCGCGGGCGCCGCCGGTGTGCTCGGCGTGACCGGTTCCGGCACCGCCGGCAGGCCGAGTAGCCCCCGCCCGGCGGCGAGGAACATCACGCTCGCGCGCCGTACCGCAAATTGCGCCTTGGCCGGGCCGCGGATCCTGCCGGATCCGCGGCCGCTCCGATCTGTAGACGGCAGACTGCGCGGACAACGTCGCAGTTGCGGCGTCATCGCCCGTGGATGGGCTCCGTGAGCATGACCTTGGGCCCGGTCCCGATGCGGCGCGCCACGATGCGCCGACTCGCGTCGAGCATGACCTGAGGGCGTGGGCTGGCTCGACGACGAAGGCCTGACGGGATCGCCAGCCGAGTGGACGGTGTGGCACCACGCGACTGTCGACCTTGCCTCGGTGTCAAGGTCAAGCGGGCCGTTGGCGCAGTCGTCAGCCGCTCGTCGACGCGTCGCGATCGAGCAGCGCCTTGCGCTGTTCGTACTCCTGCGCGGTGATCTCGCCGGCGGCGAGCCGGCGCTGCAGCACTTGGCGCGGCGTCTCGCGCGTGCCGCCGCCGCGCCGCTGCGCGCCGACCAGCACGCCGATGATGACGGCCACCAGCAGCAGCACGAGCCACCACCCCCCCATGCCGTGCATCGCCGGCATCCAACCACCATCGAAGTCCATTGCGCTCTGCCTTGTTCAGCGTGAGGTTGCCTGGTTGATCTGGTCGTGCTTGTCGCGGATCTCGGGCGGCCAACGCGACTTGATCCACGACAGCACGGCGACGATGTCGTCGTCGCCAAGTGCGCCGTCGTACACCGGCATCGCGCTGCGGTAGTCGGGCATGCCGGCCGCCTTCGCGACGCCGTGTTTGGCGATCATGAACAGCACCGCGTCGGCGTGGTGCCAGGTGTGGCCGCCGGCGTCGTGCGGCGGCGCCGGCAGCAGACCGTCGTCGCCGCGGCGCTGCCAGTTTGGCTGGCCCTCGAGCGCGGCACCATGGCAGGCGGCGCAGTGCGTGCGGTACACACGCTCGCCGGCAGCGAGCACGCGCGCGTCGTCGGGGCGCAGCAGCGCGCCGGCCGGCGGCGGTGCGACGCCGGGCCAGGCGTACCACGCGGCCAGCGCCGCCACCGCGGCGATGCCGGCCAGCGTGCCCGCGACGCGGCGCGTCATCGGCGCGCGCCGCGCCGGCGCAGCAGCAGCGCGAGGCCGAAGAACGCCATCGCGCCGAACCCCCAGACCCAGGCATAGCCGATCATCTCGCCCCACGGCGCCAGCGCGTAGACCAGCGCGAGCAGCGCCCAGGTCAGCGCCACCGCCAGCGTCAGCACGAAATCTTCGTTCATCGTCGTTGCTCCTCGTCAGTGGGCGTGCCCGCCACCGGCGGCGCTCAGCGGCAGCGCCTGCATCAGCTCGAACGCCAGCGCGCTGAAGACGACCATCGCGCCGACGATCAGCGCCACGGACAGCGGCCCGACCCAGGCCGCCGTCGGGCGCAACACGGCGCCGCTCCAGTCGACCGTGAGGTCGGGTGCGGCGGCCGCCTGGCGCCTGGGCCACAGCGACGCCGCGACGCCGGCCGCGAACGCCGCCAGCGCCAGCGCCATCACGACAGCGCCGGCACCCATCGCCGCCATCAGCGGCGCCCACAGTGCCGGCGCGTCGCCCTGGTACGACACGTCGATCATCCGCCGCGGCACGCCGAGGTAGCCTGCGGTCACACCGGCGACGCCGAACACCAGCAGCCCGGCGAAAACGAGCCAGGGCAGCCAGCGCAGCAGCGCCGGCCAGGCCGGCGCGCGCCCGCCGAGCGCCGGCAGCACGACGGCAAGACCGGCCAGCAGCGTCAGGCTGACGGTGCCGACGGTGAAGAAGTGGAAGTAACCCGGGACGAAGAAGCTGTCGGACAGCAGCGGCGCGAGCTCGCCCTGGATCAGCACGAAGGCCAGCGCCAGCCCGGCACCCATGCTGGCCACCGCGACGCCGATCACCGCCATCGCCGGGTGCCGCCACGGCAGCTTGGCGATCCAGCCGAACAGGCCGCGCCCGCCTTGCGCGCGCGCGTGCAGTTCGAGCGACGCGACGATGATCAGGAACGCGGTGAGCGTCGGCACGCTGACGAACAGCGACAGCAGCGAGCCCGTGACGCGCACCGCGCCGGGCAGGTCGGGTTCGAGGAACATGTGGTACAGCGACGTCGGCGGCACGAACACCAGGTACGCCGTGAACACGAGCTTCGAGAAGCGTTCGCCGAACACCGAGTGCACGCCGGTCAGCGCCTGCACCAGCACGTACCAGACGATCACGGTGGCCATCAGCGGCAGGTAGTGCATGTTGTGGAACACGATGTGCCAGCGCGTGCCGTGGTCGGACGGGAATGCGCCCCAGCCGAGCGCCCACAGCGCACCCGGCGCGAACGTGTACAGCGCGGCGAAGCCGGTGACTGCCAGGAAGCCCGCCCACGCGAACAGCGCGAAACCCACCGCACTCAGCGGCCGGCGCTCGGCTGCGCCGGCCGGCGCGAGCAGCGTCGCGATCGCCGACACCGGCAGCAGCAGCAACCCGAGCGCGAGCAGCAGGTAGCCGCCGTTGAACGCCAGCAGCGCCGCCGGCGCGTCGGCGGCGAGTTCGGGCGAGCCGTCGTACAGCAACGGCGTGCCGACATGCGCACCGGCCACGCTGACGACGAACCCTGCGGCCATCGCCGCGAAACCGCCCCAGGCCCAGCGGCGCGCCGCGAGCCCCTGTCGGTGTTCGGCGGCGGCGAATGCCAGCAGCAGCGCCGCCTGCGCGACGAACAGCCAGTAGAAGAAGATCGCGACACCGTGCACCGTCAGGAACCGGTAACCCGTGTAGGGCACGAGGTCGACGAAGCCGGCGCGCGCCAGCGCCGTGACGAGGCCGCCGACCAGGCCCAGCGCGAGCGCCAGCAAGGCGACGGCGGCCATCGCGCGCAGCAGCCGGCGGTCGGCGGCCGGCAGCGTCGCGAGGCGCGCCATGCGGTCGCCGCGCACGGCGGCATCGGAGATTGAGGACGTGGTCGTCATGTCAGTACTCCATGCGGTGCCAAAGGCACCCACGACCGATGAACCGGACGGCGTCGAGCGGCCGCCGCGGATCCGGCTTCGCCGGTCCGCTGGCGGCGCCCCCTCGAGGGGGAG
>CAZUBF010000014.1:0-39032 GCA_964618555.1 uncultured Azohydromonas sp. | reverse complement strand
TCCCGGTGCTGCTGATGAGCGTGCTGTGGAAGGGCTGCACGACGCGCGGCGCGGTGATCGGCGGCTTCCTGGGCCTGGTCTCGTCGGTGGTGCTGACGGTGGTCTCGCCCGCGGTGTGGGAGGCCACGCTGGGGTACCCGAAGGGTTCGGCGCTGTTCCCGTACACCTCGCCGGCGCTGTTCTCGATGACCATCGGCTTCGTCGGCATCTGGCTGTTCTCGCTGCTCGACGGCAGCGCCCGTGCGCGCCAGGACCGCGCCGGGTTCCTCGCGCAGCAGGTGCGCTCCGAGACCGGCATCGGCGCGGCGGCGGCGAGCGCGCACTGAGGCTCCCCCGCAAGCGCCTTCGGCCCGGCCCGCCGGCTTGCAGGCCGGCGGGCCTTCGCGGGCGAGGGATCGTCCGCAGGGACGGTTCCTCCTCGCCGCTCAGCCCCCCGAGGGGCGCACCACCGGCACACCGGCGCAGCCGGACTGGCGGCGGCTGCTCGACGGGCTGCGCCTTCGCCGCCACGACCCCGGCACGCACGACCTTCTCGGGTCGCCGCTGCGTCGCAGTCGCGGTATCGGCCGGCGCTTCACGCGGCCGGCGCGATCAACCGAACCGCGTCTCCTGCCGCTCGAGCAGTTCGTCGACCACGGCCAGCAGGTCCTGCACCGCGACCGGCTTGGTCAGGTAGTGCGCCGCGCCTTCGCGCAGCGCCCGCTCGACGCGCTCGCGCGTCGCGTCGGCCGACAGCACGATCACGGGGATCGTCTCGGTGTCGGGGTCGTCCTTCAGGCGGCGCAGCAGTTCGAGCCCGTCGATGTCGGGCAGGTGCATGTCCAGCAGCACCAGGTGCGGCCGGTCGCGCTTCAGCGTGGCCAGCGCGTCGCGGCCGTTCGTGCTGACTTCCAGCCGCACCTGGGGGCGCTGCAGCAGGATGCCGCGGATCACCTCGGCGTTGATCGCGTTGTCCTCGACGTAGTGCACGACGCGCTCGTGGTAGCGCGCTGTCGGCGGCGCGCCCGGCTCGGCCGGCGACGGCGCCGGTGCGTCGGCGCGGGGCAGCGCCAGCGTGAAGCAGGTGGCGCCGGGGCGGCTGGTCGCAGTCAGGCTGCCGCCCATCAGCTCGGCCAGCCGGCGCGCGATCACCAGCCCGATGCCGGTGCCTTCCGTCGCGCCCGACTCGCGGCCGAGCCGGTTGAACGGCTCGAACAGGTGCGCCACCTGCTCGTCGTTCATGCCCAGGCCGGTGTCAGCCACCTCGATGGCGACCAGCGCGTCGCCGACCGCGCGCGTGCGCACGCGGATCGCGCCGCCGTCGACGTTGTACTTCACCGCGTTGCTCAACAGGTTGGTCAGCACCTGCTTGACGCGCGTGAGGTCGCCGGTGACGGCGCGCGCCTGAGGGTGGATGTCCACCGTCAGCCGCAGGCCGCGCTCGTGCACCGCGCGTTCGACCAGCGCGGTGCAGGCGTCGACCAGCTCGCGCAGGTCGAGCGGCTCGGTGTGCAGGCGCAGCGTGCCGGCCTCGATGCGCGACAGGTCGAGCGTGTCGTTGATCATGTGCAGCAGGTGCCAGCCGGCGTGCTGGATCTGCGCCGCCCACCCGTTCTGGTGCGGCGCCAGCGCCGGGCCGCGGTCGAGCTCGAGCAGCTGCGCGAAGCCGAGCATCGCGTTCAGCGGCGTGCGCAGCTCGTGGCTCATGCGCGAGACGAACTCGCTCTTCGCGCGGTTCGCCGCCGCGGCGGCGTCGCGCTCGCGTTCGGCCTGCAGCAGGCGCAGGTGCTCGCCGATGTCCTCGATCACGCCCACCGTGCGGTGCGGGCGGCCGTCGTCGTCGCGCAGCAGCGCCGCCGTCAGCTGCACCTGCACCGCGCTGCCGTCGGCGCGCAGGTAGCGCTTGCGCACGCGGTAGCTGTCGCATTCGCCGTCGCGCATCGCCGCCAGCCACTCGCGGCCGGCGGCGACGTCGTCGGGGTGCGTGAAGGCGCTGACGTCGCGGCCGACCAGTTCGTCGGCGTCACGGCCGAGCAGCGCGCAGAACGCCGGGTTCGGCGCCAGGATGCGCCCGTCGAGGTCGGTGTAGGCGATGCCCACCGGCGTCGTGTCGAAGATCGCGCGCAACTGCTGCTCGCGCTCGCGCAGCGCGGACTCGGTGCGCCGACGTTCGGCCACCTCGCGGCGCAGGTCGGCGGTGCGTGCGTCCACCGCCACTTCGATGCGCCGCGTGCGCCCGGTGACGGTGAGCAGCAGCGCGCCGAGCAGGGACGCCGCCGCCAGCGCGATCAGCGAGAACAGCAGCGCGCTGCCGGCCTGCGCGTCGGGCACCGCGCCGCGCTCGGCGCTGACGCGGATGTCCCACTGTCGCCCGGCGTACGCCAGCGGCTGCACGACGAGCCTTGCACCCGCGGCGGGGCCGTCGGCGCAGCCGGCGTCGCCGGCCAGCACGCGCCGCGGCGCGGCCGCGCCGGTGTCGATCAGGCACAGCTGCAGGTACGCCGGCTGCGCGTCGCGCACGCCGCGCAGCAGCCGTTCGGGCTCGACGGTGACGAACACCAGCCCCGCAGTGCGCTCGACGCGTTCGGCGGCGGTGGCCGGTTCGCCGTCGTACAAGACCTGGTAGACGACCACGCCGGCACGGCCCTGGGTCAGCGCGAATCCTTCGCTGGCCGTCGCGGTGCCGGTGCGCCGGGCCCGCTCGATCGCCTCGCGCACCGCCGGGATCGACATCTGGTTCAGCCCCAGCGCCGCGCGGTTGGCCGACGGCGGCTCGATCTGCGTGATGACCATCAGGGGCGCGTCGGGCGCCGGCCCGGTGCCGTCGACACGGTCGAAGACGCGGAAGTCGGCGTGGCCGTCGTGGCGGCGCGACTGCTCGAGCGCGTCGCGCGACGCGGCGTCGATCCACACGCTGCGCCCGACGGCGCGCAGCCCGCTCGCGTCGACGAGCCACGGCGCCATCGCCGCGCCCAGCTCGGCGTCGGTGACCCGCTCGGAGGCCACGTACAGGCTGCGCATCGTCTGCAGCGTGTGCAGCGGCTGCTGCAGGCGCTCGGTCAGCGCCGCCGCCGCGGTGCGCGCGTCGCGGTCGAAGCGCCCCTGCACGCGCTGCTCGTCCCAGCGTGCGACCTGCACGATGGCCGCGGCCAGCAGCGCGGTGGTCAGCAGCAGCGCCAGCCCGACCGACACGCGCCGGTGCGCCCACTCGCCGCGAGGTCGGCCGATCAGCGTCAGCGCGATCGGCGCTCCGATCAGCACCCCCAGCGTGTCGCCGGCCCACCAGGTCCAGGCGACGACGGGCAGATCGTCGTGTCCGACCGTGCCGGCGGCGGCGAACACCAGCGTCGCCAGTGCGGCACCGACGAGGCACGACAGCGGCACCGCGACGCCGAAGAACAGCACGACCTCGCGCGGCTCCGACAGCGAAGTTCGCGCGCCGGCGAGCCGCCGCACCAGCCAGCGCCCGGCGCCGGCCTGCAGCATCGCACCCACGCCGAGCGCCGCCGGCAGCAGCAGCGCGGCGGCGTCGAGCGGGCCGCGCAGCCACGCGGCGTAGGCGTTGACGGCGAACGCGCCGATCCACACGCCGGGCAGGGCCACCGCCCCGTAGGTCAGCGCCGCGGCCAGCGCGATGCCCGCCGAGGGGTACAGCGGCGCGACGTAGGTCGGCGGGATCGACAGCGCCAGCGCGGCGATGCCGACGCCGGCATAGGTCAGCGCGGTGCCGAGCAGCACCAGCCACGCCGGCGGCAGGCGGGGCGCGGCGGGTTCGTTCACCTCGGTGGCCCCGACGCGCGCACGCACCACCCGCGAGCCGTCCGACGCACGCCTTCAGGTCGCCGCTGCGCGTCCGGCATGGGCTGCTGCAGCACCCCGCCGCCGCGATGCCAGCCTTCGCCGAGGCACGGGCGCCGTGCCGGTGCGCCGGCGGCGCCCCCATCCAAGGGGCTGTGCGGTGACGAGGCAGCGCCTCTGCGGACGGTGCCTCGCCCGCGGTGGCCCGCCGGCCTGCAGACGGGCCGGGCCGAAGGGGCTTCGGGGGCGCATCTCAATTCCGGTGCCGCACGAGCACGTAGGTGCCCGGCGCCGGGCCGAGCCGCATGGACGCCGGCGTCGGCTTCGGCCGCCGCCGCGGCGACGAGTGCGCGGCCAGCCAGCGCTGCCAGGTCGGCCACCACGAGCCTTCGACGACCGGGGCGGCCGCCTCCCAGGCGTGCGAGCCGACCCACGGCCCGTGCGCCGGCCGCGTGCCCACCTGGTGGCGGCGGCCCGGGTGGCCGGGCTCGGAAACGATGCCCGCGTTGTGACCGCCGGTGGTCAGCACGAAGGTGATCTCGGCGTCGGTCAGGCGGTGCAGCTTGTACACCGAGCGCCAGGGCGAGACGTGGTCGCGCTGCGTGCCCACGGCGAAGATCGGCAGCGTCACGTCGTTGAGCGACACCACCCGCGCGTCCACGCGGTAGCTGCTGGTGGCCAGCGCGTTGTGCAGGTACAGCGAGGTCAGGTACTCGTGGTGCATGCGCGCCGGCATGCGCGTGTGGTCGGCGTTCCAGGCCATCAGGTCGCTCGGCTGCTCGCGCTCGCCGAGCAGGTACTCGCGCATGCGACGCGTCCACACCAGGTCGCGCGAGTGCAGGAACTGGAACGACCCGGCCATCTGCTCGCCGCTGAGGTAGCCCTGGCCCTTCGTGATGTCGTCGAGGAACCCGATCTGGCTCTCGTCGATGAACAGCCCCAGTTCGCCCGGCTCGGCGAAGTCGGTCTGCGCGGCCAGCAGCGACATCGTCGCCAGCGGCGGCAGGTCCCCGGTGCCGGCCGGCGGCTCGGGGCGCGCGAGCGCCGCCGCGCCGATCGCCAGCAGCGTGCCGCCCAGGCAGTAGCCCATCGCGTGCACCGGCGTCGACGCGCCCTCGATGCGGCCGACCGCGCGCAGCGCGTCGAACACACCCAGGCGCAGGTAGTCGTCCATCGTCAGGTCGCGGTCGGCGGCGTCGGGGTTGCGCCACGACAGCATGTACACCGTGTGCCCCTGGCCGACGAGCCAGCGCACCATCGAGTTGTGCGGCGACAGGTCGAGGATGTAGTACTTCATGATCCACGACGGGATCACCAGCACCGGCTCGGGGTGCACGGTGGCGGTGCCGGCGTCGTAGCGGATCAGCTCGATCAGCGCGTTGCGCCACACCACCTGCCCCGGGGTCACCGCGACGTGCTTGCCGACCTCGAAGCGCGCCGGCGCGTCGGTGCCCGGCAGCGCCACGCCGGTGACGTCCTCGACCAGGTGCCGGGCTCCCTGGGCCAGCGTCGCGCCGCCCGAGGCCGCGGCCTCGCGCTGCACCACCGGGTTGGTGGCCAGCCAGTTGGCCGGCGTCAGCATGTCCAGCCACTGGCGCGCGAAGAAGCCGGTGAGCTGCGCGTGGTGCGCGGTCATGCCCGGCAGCCGCGCGGCGTCGCACCAGAAGGCCTCGGCGTTGCGGAAGCCCGTGCGCCAGGCGCTGAACGGCCACTGCGACCAGTCGGGGTGGCGAAAGCGCGGGTCCTCGTCGGCTGCGCCGGCCGGCGCGTCGCCGTCGAGCCCGGCGGCATGGCGCCAGGTGTCGATGCCCAGCTGCGCGGCGCGCGACGCCAGTTCCATCTGGCGCCCGGGCGACACGCCCAGGTGCCAGGCCCAGTCGGCCCAGGCGAGCGACAGCGACACCGGCGACAGCCCGCCCAGCCACGGTGCGGCCGCGGCGTGCAGCAGGCGGTCGAGGCGCTCGGTGGCCGACTCGGCACCGGCGGGTGCGGCGGCCGGTGCCGGCGTCGCAGGTGCCACGGTTGCGGGGGCGGGGACGCGACCAGGTCGCGCGCGGGGCGGGGCGGGGGTCTTGCGCATCGGTCGGGCGCGGCGCGCTCAGACGTTGAACAGGAAGTTCATCACATCGCCGTCGCGCACCACGTACTCCTTGCCCTCGGCGCGCATCTTGCCCGCGTCCTTCGCGCCCTGTTCGCCGCCGTAGGCGACGAAGTCGTCGAAGGCGATGGTCTGCGCGCGGATGAAGCCGCGCTCGAAGTCGGTGTGGATGACGCCGGCGGCCTGCGGCGCGGTGTCGCCGACGTGGATCGTCCACGCGCGCACCTCCTTCACGCCGGCGGTGAAGTAGGTCTGCAGCCCGAGCAGCTTGAACGCCGCGCGGATCAGCCGGTTCAGCCCCGGCTCGTCCTGCCCCATCTCGGCGAGGAACATCGCGCGGTCCTCGTCGTCCATGTCGGCCAGCTCGGCCTCGGTCCTGGCGCAGATCGCGACCACCGGCGCGTCCTGCCGCGTGGCGTACTCGCGCAGGCGCTCCAGGTAGGGGTTGCGCTCGAAGCCGTCCTCGGCGACGTTGCCCACGAACATCGCCGGCTTGGCGGTGATCAGGCACAGCGGGCGCAGCACCGCGAGCTCCTCCTTGCTGAAGTCGATCGAGCGCACCGGCCTGGCCTCGTTCAGCGCCGCCTCGCACTTCTTCAGCACGTCGACCAGGCGCTGTGCCTCCTTGTCGCCGCCGGCCTTGGCCACCTTGGTGTGCCGCACCAGGCCCTTCTCGACGGTGGCCAGGTCGGCCAGGCACAGTTCGGTCTGGATCACCTCGATGTCGGCGATCGGGTCGACGCGGCCGGCGACGTGGACCACGTTCGGGTCGTCGAAGCAGCGCACGACGTTGACAATGGCGTCGGTCTCGCGGATGTGGCTGAGGAACTGGTTGCCCAGCCCTTCACCCTTGCTGGCGCCGGCCACCAGCCCGGCAATGTCGACGAACTCGACGATCGCCGGCACCACGCGCTCGGGCTTGACGATGGCCGCCAGCTGCTGCAGGCGCGCGTCGGGCAGCTCGACGATGCCGACGTTGGGCTCGATCGTGCAGAACGGGTAGTTCTCGGCCGCGATGCCGGCTTTCGTCAGCGCGTTGAACAGGGTCGACTTGCCGACGTTGGGCAGGCCGACGATGCCGCATTTGAGGCTCATGGATGGGGCTTTCGCTGGCGTTCGGGGGAAACCCGCAATTCTAGGCGGCGGCCTACACTGGCGCGGTCGATGCTGCAGGGAGCACGCGATGACCTCGACGCAGGTGCTGAACCCCGTGACCAAGGACCTCGGCGGCGGCTTCGTCGTGCGCCGGCTGCTGCCGGCGGTGCAGCGGCAGGCCGTGGGGCCGTTCCTGTTCTTCGACCACTTCGGCCCGCTCGACGTGGGCCCGGGCGACGACCACGACGTGCGGGCCCACCCGCACATCGGGCTGGCCACGGTGACCTACCTGTTCGAGGGCGCGATGCTGCACCGCGATTCGCTCGGCGTCGCGCAGCGCATCGAGCCCGGCGCGATCAACTGGATGACCGCCGGGCGCGGCATCGTGCACGCCGAGCGCACCCCCGACGACCTGCGCGGCGTCGCCCGGCGCATGCACGGCCTGCAGCTGTGGGTGGCGCTGCCCATCGCCGACGAGGAGGCCGCGCCGGACTTCGTGCACACGCCGGCGCACGCGCTGCCGATGCTCGAGGTCGGCGGCGCGCGGCTGCGCGTGCTCGTCGGCGAGGCCTTCGGCGCCGTGTCGCCGGTGGCGGTGCGCTCGCCGACGCTGTACCTCGACATCGCGCTGAGCGCCGGCGACGCCTTCCCGCTGCCGCCGGCGCGCGAGCGCGCGCTGTACGGCGTCGACGGCGCCTGGCGCCTCGACGGCGAGGCGGTCGAGCCGCGGCGCATGGTGCTGGTCGCCGAGGGCGACGAGCCGATGATCTCGGCCGACGCCGACGCGCGCGTCGTGCTGGTCGGCGGCGAACCGCTGGGCCCGCGGTTCATGTGGTGGAACTTCGTCTCGTCGCGGCGCGAACGCATCGTGCAGGCCGCCGACGACTGGGCGCGCGGCCGGTTCGCGCCGGTGCCCGGCGAGACCGAGTTCATTCCTCTGCCCGAGCGCCGGCCCGTGGCCTGAGCGGCCGGCGCGCGCGGACGGGCACGCGCCGCGCGCCGGCGCTCAGTGCCCGATGATCTTGTCGAGGAAGTCGCGCGTGCGCTCGCTCTTCGGGTGGTCGAAGAAGTCGTGCGGCGTGTTCTGCTCGACGATCTGGCCCTGGTCCATGAAGATCACGCGGTCGGCCACGGCCTTCGCGAAGCCCATCTCGTGCGTCACGACGAGCATCGTCATGCCCTGGCCGGCGAGCTCGATCATCACGTCGAGCACCTCCTTGATCATCTCCGGGTCGAGCGCCGAGGTCGGTTCGTCGAACAGCATGACCTTCGGCGTCAGGCACAGCGCGCGGGCGATCGCCACGCGCTGCTGCTGGCCGCCCGAGAGCTGCAGCGGGTACTTCCTCGCCTGCTCGGCGATGCGCACGCGCTCGAGCTGCTGCATCGCGCGCGCCTCGGCGTCCTTCTTCGGCAGGTGGCCGACCCACATCGGCGCCAGCGTCAGGTTCTCGAGCACCGTCAGGTGCGGGAACAGGTTGAACTGCTGGAACACCATGCCCACCTGCCGGCGCACGCGCTCGACGGCCTTCACATCGTCGCCGAGCACGATGCCGTCGACGGTGATGCGCCCCTGCTGGTACTCCTCGAGCGCGTTGACGCAGCGGATCAGCGTCGACTTGCCCGACCCCGACGGCCCGCAGATCACGATGCGCTCGCCGCGCGCCACGTCGAGGTCGACGTCGCGCAGCACGTGGAACGCGTTGCCGTACCACTTGTTGACCTTCTCGAAGCGGACGATGGACTCGGGCATGGCGGGCGGTGCCTTCAGCGCGTGCGGCTCACCGCGAGCTGGCGCTCCACCCACAGGCTGTAGCGCGACATCGCGAAGCAGAACACGAAGTAGATGACGGTGATGAACAGGTAGGCCTCGATCTTGAACGGCCGCCACGTCACGTCGGAGTTCAGCGCCAGGCTCAACGCGCCGGTCAGCTCGTACAGCGAGACGATGCTCACCAGCGACGTGTCCTTGAACACCGAGATGAAGTTGTTCATCATGCTCGGCACCACGGCGGCGAGCGCCTGCGGCAGCACGATCTTGCGCTGCGTCTGCCAGTAGCCCAGCCCGAGCGTCGCCGCAGCCTCGAGCTGGCCCTTCGGGATCGACTGCAGCCCGCCGCGCACGATCTCCGCCATGTACGCGGCGGCGAACAGCGTGATGCCCACCAGCGCGCGCAGCAGCACGTCGATGCTCACGCCCTGCGGCATGAACAGCGGGAACATGAACGAGGCCATGAACAGCACGCTGATCAGCGGCACGCCGCGCACCAGCTCGATGTAGACGATGCACGCGCTGCGGATCGCCGGCAGCCGGCTGCGCCGCCCGAGCGCGACGAGCACCGCGATCGGGAAGGCGAGGAAGATCGACAGCGACGACAGCATCACCGTCAGCGGCAGCCCGCCCCACAGGTCGGTGCGCATGGTCGACAGGCCGAACCAGCCGCCGCGCATCAGCACGAAGCTCGCCGCCAGCACCGCGACCCACAGCGCCGCCAGCCACGGCTTCCAGAACCAGCGGATGCCGCTGGCCACCAGCGCGCCGACCATCAGCGCGGTGGCCAGCAGTGGGCGCCACTGTGCCTCGTAGGTGTAGCGGCCGAACAGGATCAGCCGGTACTTCTCGGCCACCACGCCCCAGCACGCACCGCTGCCGCGCGCGGCCTGGCAGGCCTCGGCGTCGGGCGCGAACACCGCGCGCGCGACGCCCCAGCCGAACAGCGCCGGCACCACGTAGGCCGCGAGCGCGAGCAGCAACAGCGTGGTCAGCGCGCTGCCCCAGTGGCCGAACAGGTTCGTGCGCAACCACGGCACGAGGCCCTCGGTGCGCACCGGCGCCGGGCGCGGCGGGATCGGGCGGAAGCCGTCGGGCATCGGGCGGCGTCCTCAGCGTTCCTTGATCGCGACGCGGCGGTTGTACGCGTTCATCACCAGCGACGTCGTCAGCGACGTGCTCAGGTACACCAGCATGATGATCGCGATGCACTCGACCGCGCGCCCGCTCTGGTTGAGCGTGGTGTTGGCGATCGACACCACGTCGGGGTAACCCACCGCGACCGCCAGCGACGAATTTTTCGTCAGGTTCAGGTACTGGTTGGTCAGCGGCGGGATGATCACGCGCAGTGCCTGCGGCAGCACCACCAGCCGCATCGCCTGCCGCCGCGACAGGCCCAGCGACGCGGCGGCCTCGCTCTGCCCGTGCGACACCGACTGGATGCCGCCGCGCACCACCTCGGCGACGAAGGCCGCGGTGTAGGCCACCAGCCCGAGCAGCACGGCCATGAACTCGGGCGTCGCGCTGGCGCCGCCGTCGACCATGAAACGCGACTGCTCGGGCACGTGCCAGTCCCGCGGCCCGCCGCCGAGCAACCAGCCCAGCGCGGTCAGCACCGCGACCATCGCCAGCGGCAGCCACAGGCGGTCGCGGTCCTGCCCGGTGCGCTCGAACTGGCGCTGCGCCCAGCCCCGGTACGAAGCGGCCGCGGCGACGCCGATCGCGAGCCCGCCGAGCATCCACAGGTGCCCGGCGCCCCACACCGGCACCGGGAACGACAGCCCGCCCTTGCTCAGGTACACCGCGTCGGCGAGGTTCCAGGCCTGGTGCGTGGCGGGCAGCAGCTCGACGAACAGCAGGTACCACATCAGCAGCTGCAGCAGCACCGGCACGTTGCGGAACAGCTCGACGTAGCCGTAGCACAGCCCGCGCACCAGCGCATTGCGCGAGAAGCGGCCGAGCCCGAGCAGCACGCCGAGCACGGTGGTCAGCACGATGCCGATCAGCGCCACGCGCAGCGTGTTGAGCACGCCGATCCAGATGGCGCGCCCGTACGACTGCGACGCGTCGTAGGCGATCATCGTCTCGCCGATGTCGAACCCGGCGGCCTGCGACAGGAAGTCGAAGCCGCTCTGGATGCCGCGCACACGCATGTTCTGCTGCGTGTTGTGCGCGAGGAACCACAGCGCCGCGGCGATCAGCGCCAGCGCGACCGCCTGGTACACGAGGCCGCGCGTGGCGCGGCTGCGCCACGACCAGCCGCGTCGGCGCGCCGCGGTGCGTTCGGGCGTCGCAGTCAAGCTCGGGGCCTCGGGGTCGCGGTCGCTCGCGCCGCGGCCGGCCGGGAGCCGGCCGCGGGAGTCCTGCGGTCGCGGTGCAGGGGCGGGCTCAGCGGATCGGCGGCGCGTACATCAGGCCGCCCTGCGTCCACAGCGCGTTGGCGCCTCGCGGCAGGCCGATCGGCGTCTTCGGGCCGACGTGGCGCTCGAACTGCTCGCCGTAGTTGCCCACCGCCTTGATCGCGCGGAAGGCCCAGTCCTTGTCGAGGCCGAGCAGCTTGCCGGTGTCCTCGGTGCCGCCGCCGAGCAGGCGCATCACGTTGGGATTCTTGCTGTCCTTCTTCTGCGCGTCGACGTTGGCCTGGGTGATGCCGTACTCCTCGGCTTCGATCAGCGCGTTGAGCGTCCACTTCACGATGGCGAAGAACTCGTCGTCGCCGCGACGCACCGACGGGCCGAGCGGCTCCTTGCTGATCAGCTCGGGCAGGATCACGTGGTCGTCGGGCTTGGCCGCGTCCTTGCTGCGGATCGACGCCAGACCGGATGCGTCCGTGGTGTAGGCCTGGCAGCGGCCGGAGAAGTACGCCGCACTGGTGGCCGGCAACTCGGAAAACACGACCGGCTTGACGTTGAGGTTGTTGGTGCGCGAGAAGTCGCTCAGGTTCAGCTCGGTCGTGGTGCCCGACTGCACGCACACGGTGGCGCCCTTGAGCTCCTTGGCGCTCTTCACGCCCAGGCTCTTGGGCACCATGAAACCCTGCCCGTCGTAGAAGTTGACGCCGACGAAGTGCATGCCCAGCGACGCGTCGCGCGTCAGCGTCCAGGTGGTGTTGCGCGCCAGCAGGTCGATCTCGCCCGACTGCAGCGCGGTGAAACGCTGCGGCGCGGTCAGCGGCACGAAGCGCACCTTGTTGGCGTCGCCGAGCACCACCGCGGCGACGGCGCGGCACATGTCGACGTCCAGGCCGCTCCAGCGGCCCTGGCTGTCGGCGGCCGAGAAGCCTTGGAGCCCGGTGTTGACGCCGCACACCAGCGTGCCGCGCTGCTTGACGGCGTCGAGGTCCTTGCCGGCGAGCGCGGGCGACGCGCACAGCATGCCGGCGGCGGCGATGCCGGCGGCGGCGAGGCGGTGAATGCGGTGGACGATCATGAGATTCGGGCTCCTGGAACGAGACGCTGAAGTGGCCGGCGGGCCGCGGTGTCGAGACGACGCACCGATGCAGGGCGCCGGCAGAGGCCACGACTTTGGCCCAGCGCCCGTCGTGCACCATCCGTGACAACCCGTGTCCGCACCGGTCTCGATGCGTCGACGGTACACGCAAGATCCGGGCCTCGGCGTCGTCACCCCAGCGCAGTCACAGGTCGCGCACCGGCATCACGTGCACCATCGACTGCTCCAGCCGCACGCCGATGCGGTCGGCGACCGCGACGCGAAGGCGCCGCGGGCCGGCCAGCGTGAGGCGCATCGTGCAACCGGGCACGGCGTCGACGGCGAGCGTGACCAGCGTGATCTCGCCGAGGTGCCGCGCCTCGGCGACGACGGTGGCGAACTCGCCGTCGCCGTGCGGCGGGTGGTCGAGCAGCGCGATGCCTTCGCCGGGGATGACCCAGGTCACCGGCTGGCCGCTTTGCAGCTTGCCCTTGTCGCGCACGTGCAGCCGCGGCCCCGTGGCGCCGTCGTCGTCGGCCCCGACGCACCAGCGCAGCAACGCGTGCGCGCCGTCGCCCGCCGGGCCGAGCCAGCGGCCGTGGAAGCGGTTCTGGATGCCGACCAGGTCGGCCACGCGCGCGTTGCGCGGCGCGTGGTGGATGGCCTGAGGCGTGCCCTGCTGCAGGACGCGGCCGGCGTCCATCACCACCAGGCGGTCGGCGAGCAGCCGCGCCTCCTCCAGGTCGTGCGTGACGAGCAGGATCGGGATCGACAGCTCGCGCCGCAGCTCGGCGAGCAGCTGATAGAGACCGCGGCGGCTCATCTGGTCGACCGCCGAGAACGGCTCGTCGAGCAGCAGCAGACGCGGCTCGCGCGCCAGCGCGCGAGCCACCGCGACGCGCTGCTGCTGTCCGCCCGACAGTCCCGCCGGCCGGCGCTGCTGCTGCTCGGCGGTCAGGTGCACGTGATCGAGCCAGTGCCTTGCGCGTTGCCGCCGGTGCTCGCGCGGCAAGTGCAGCAGCGACAGCGCGACGTTGTCGAGCGCGTTCAGGTGCGGCATGAGCGCGTAGTGCTGGAAAACCAGCCCGACGTGGCGCTGCTGCGGCGAGACGAACACGCCGGCGTCGGTGTCGCACCAGCACTCGCCCCCTACGGTCACACGCCCGCGCTGCGGGCGCATCAGTCCGGCGAGCACGCGCAGCATCGACGTCTTGCCTGCGCCCGACGGGCCGACGAGTGCGAGCAGTTCGCCGGCGTCGCAGCGGAACGCGCCGGCCAGCGGCATCGGCGTCGCCTGCTCGACGCTGACGTCGAGCGTCGTCGCCTGCGCTTCGCGCGTGACCGCGGCGGGCGGCACCGTCATCGCCGCACCGCGAGCCGCGCCGACGCGAGGAACGACGCCGCCACCGCCGTCAACGACAGCACGAGCAGCAGCAGCGCCATGCGGTCGGCGCTGTGCAGGTCGAAGGCCTGCACGCGGTCGTAGATCGAGATCGCGATCGTCTTCGTCTCGCCGGGGATGCTGCCGCCGACCATCAGCACCACGCCGAACTCGCCGAGCGTGTGCACGAAGGTCAGCACCATCGCCGACAGGATGCCCGGCCACGCCAGCGGCAGCTCGACGCGCGCCAGCGTCGACCAGAAACCGAGGCCGCTGACCGCGGCGGCCTCGCCGAGCTCGCGCGGGATCGCCTCGAAGGCGCGCTGCACCGGCTGCACGATGAACGGCACGTTGAACACGACGGAAGCGATCACGAGGCCGACGAAATTGAACGTCAGCCGGATGTCGAACGTTTCGAGCATCCAGCGCCCGACGGGCGACGCGCCGCCGAGCGCGACCAGCAGGTAGTAGCCGAGCACGGTCGGCGGCAGCACGAGCGGCAGCACGACGGCCGCCTCGACCCAGGCCTTGCCGCGCCACGTCGTCAGTGCCAGCCAGCGTCCGAGCGCGATGCCGGCCAGCAGCAGCACCGCCAGCGTGACCGCCGCGAGCTCGAGCGACAGGACGAGGGCCTGCCAGTCCATCGCCGCCTTCAGACGCTCACGGCGTGCAAGCGATGCGGCGTCCAGCGCAGCACAACGCATTCAGGCGACCGCCGCGGATCCGGCTTCGCAGGTCCGCTGGCGGTGCCCCCTCGAGGAGCGCCGCAGGCGCTACGCGGGTGGGCCATCAATCCCGCGGCATTTCGAAGCCGTAGCGCGTCATGATCTGCTGTGCCGGCGGCGTCGACAGGTAGTCGTAGAACGTGCGCAGCGCCGGCGGCGCATCCTTCGTCAGCACCATGCGCTGCCTGAGCGGTTGGTGCCAGCTCGCCGGGATCAGCGCGAAGTCGCCGAGCCGGGCGACCTGCGGCGCCAGCGCCAGCGACAGCGCGATGATGCCGCCCTGCGTCGAGCCCGAGGTGGCGAACTGCGCGGTCTGCGAGATGTTCTCGCCGAAGACCAGCCTGGGCTGGATCGCTTCCCACAGCCCGGCGTGCTGCAGCGCCTCGCGCGCGCGCATGCCGTACGGCGCATGGTCGGGGCTGGCGATCGCGAACCTGCGCAGCCGGCCGTCGTTCAGCGCCGCGGCGAGGTCGCGCAACTCGCCGTCGGCCTTCAGCGGCGACCCGTGGGGCACGACGATGCCGATGCGCCCGACGGCGTACAGCCGCCCGCGGTCGACGGTCTTGCCGGCGTCGTGCAGCCTGAACACGAAGTCCTCGTCGGCCGACATGAACATCTGGAACGGCGCGCCCTGCAGGATCTGCGAATAGAAGTTGCCCGACGAGCCGAACACCAGGCGCAGCTTGTGGCCGGTGTCCTTCTCGAAGCGCGCGGCGACTTCCTCGACGGCGAACTTGAGGTCCGACGCGGCGGCCAGCGTCGGCATCGGTTGTGATTGCGCGGCGAGCGGGGCCGCCGCAGCGACGAGGCCGATCGTGGCGAGCAGCGCCAGCCATCGGCGGCGGAGCACGGACATCGTCGTTCCTTTCGGCGGGTGGATCGAGTCGTCGGTGTCATCGATATCTCCACACAGAGATATCGCGACTCGAGTATATCCAGGCCAGGTGCCGACACGCGCCGGACAATCGGCGCCATGACGAACCGCCTCCCCGACCCGCCGGTGCTCGACGCGACGGCGCGGTTTCGCGTGCAGATCAAGCACGCCGTCGCGATCGGGCCCGGCAAGGCCGACGTGCTGCAAGGCATCGCCGAGACCGGTTCGATCGCCGAGGCCGGCCGGCGCATGGGCATGAGCTACCAGCGCGTGTGGTCGCTGGTGCAGGCGATGAACCGCGACTTCGTCGCGCCGCTGGTGGCCAAGCAGCGCGGCGGCGCCGCCGGCGGCGGTGCGTCGCTGACGCCCACCGGCGCCCGGGTGCTGGCGCTGTACCGCGCGATCGAGGCCGACGCGCAGCGCGCGGTGCGCCGACGCCTGCCGCAACTGCAGGCGCTGCTGCGCGACGGCGACGACTGACGTCCAACGCGTGCCGGCGATGCCCCTCAAGCGCCGGCAGGCGTGCGTCGCTTGATGTGATCGAGCACCGGCCTGAACTGCGCGTGGTGGCAGTGATCGAGCCACTCGAAGGCCACCATCTCGGGCGAGACCAGCACCGCGCCGGCGTGGCTCAGCCGTTGCAGTGCGAGCGCGCGGTCGGCGGCGAAGCGCGAGCCGCAGGCTTCGGCGACGACGAAGGTCTCGAAGCCGTGGCGGCGCAGTCCCAGCGCAGTCTGCAGCAGGCACACGTGCGCCTCGCAGCCGGCGACGACGACCTGCGTCGCGCCGGGCCGGGCGGCGCGCAGCGCGTCGACGAGGCCGTCGCGGCACGCGTCGAAGTGCGTCTTCGCCACCACCACGTCGCAGCGCCGGTGCACCGCGTCGACGTTGTCGCCGAGCCGCTGCGGGTTCTGCGCCGTGCCCAGCACCGGCACGCCGAGCAGCCGCGCGACGTCGGCCACGAACACCGCCTCGGCGAGCACCGCGTCGGCACGGTCGATCGCCGGCATCAGCCGCTGCTGGTAGTCGACCAGCACCAGGGCACCACGGTCGGCGTGCATCGCGTTCACAGGCGGGGCTCCATGCCGGGGACTATACGATCGCCCGCGGCTCGCGCCGACGCACGCCGGCCATCGGGCGCGGCTATCGCGGCGATCGGTGCGGCGGCCTGCGCCGCGGCGCGCGTTCGGGGACAATCGCGGCATGCTGCAGCAACGCACGCTCAAGTCGATCACACGCGCCGTCGGGCTCGGCGTGCACGGCGGCCACAAGGTCGAGCTGACCCTGCGCCCGGCGGCGCCGGACACCGGGTTCGTGTTCCGCCGCGTCGACCTGCCGCAGCCGGTGGACATCGCGGTGAACGCGCAGGCGGTGTGCGACACGCGCATGGCCTCGACCATCAGTCCCGGCGGCGACCCCGGCGCGCCGAAGGTGCAGACCATCGAGCACCTGATGTCGGCGTGCGCGGGGCTGGGCATCGACAACCTGATCGTCGACATCGCCGGCGACGAGGTGCCGATCCTCGACGGCTCGGCCGCCAGCTTCGTGTTCCTGCTGCAAAGCGCCGGCATCGAGCTGCAGAACGCGCCGAAGCGCTTCGTCGAGGTCACGAACGCGGTCGAGGTGCGCGAGGGGGAGGGCGCGTCGCTGAAGTGGGCACGCCTCGAGCCGTACCGCGGCTACAAGCTCAGCTTCGCGATCGAGTTCAACCACCCGGCCGTCAACGCCACGGGGCAGCAGGTGACGTTCGACTTCGCCACCGGCGACTACCGGCGTGACATCGCGCGTGCGCGCACCTTCGGCTTCACCCGCGACGTCGAGACGATGCGCGCGCGCGGCCTGGGGCTGGGCGGCAGCATGGACAACGTGATCGTCGTCGACGACTACCGGGTGCTCAACGCCGAGGGGCTGCGCTACGGCGACGAGTTCGTCAAGCACAAGATCCTCGACGCGATCGGCGACCTGCGCATCGGCGGCAACCTGATCGGCGCGTACAGCGCGTTCCGCAGCGGCCACGCGCTGAACAACCGCCTGCTGCGCGCGCTGCTGGCCGACGCCAGCGCGCACCGCATCGTCACCTTCGACGACGAGAAGCTTGCGCCGGAGGGCTTCGCCCGGCCCGCCGCGGCCTGGTGAGCGGTCGCGTCCGATGCCCGGCGTGCTGCTGTTCCGGCTGGTGTTCGGCCTGCTGCTGGTGGCCGGGCTGCTCAGCTTCGCGATGTACGTGGCCACCGGCGACGCGCGCTGGCGCCGCCGCGGCATCGTCATCGTCAAGTGGACCGTGATCGCCGGGCTGGGTTTCTTCGCCGTGATCGCGCTCGAGCGGCTGGCGCCGCTGCTGTAGCGCGCTCAGCGCTTGCGCGGCGGCGCACCGGCGCCGGGTTTGGACTTCGGCGCGTCGCCGGCCGGCTTGGCGTCGCCGATGACGCCCTTGAGCGGGCAGACCTTGAACGCCGGGCACGACTTGCAGCCGGCAACGATCGCGATCGGGCACAGGGTCATCGCATGCTCCTGGAAGCGGCCGCAGCCGCCGGCGCAGTGTGCGCCGGCAGGCGCTCCCCGTACAGGTCCCACCTCGACGCATCAACGCTGGCCGTCACGCGGCGGTGTTCGGTGTTTGGCGGCTGTGCTCCCGATGGTCTTCGGCAATGCCTCGCGCCGGCCTCAGGCCGGCATCACGAACCGCTCGCCCTGACGCAGCATCGCCCAGGCCATGCGCGCGTTCTTCGCCGCGATCGCCACCACCGCCTTCCAGTAGCCTGCCCGCTCGGCCAGCGCCACCGCCCAGCGGCTGACGCTGTCGGTCTTGTCCTTGGCCGCGTTCAGCACCGCGCGCGCACCCATGATCAGCAGGCTGCGCAGGTAGGCGTCGCCCGACTTGGTGATCCGCCCCAGACGCGTCTTGCCGCCGCAGCTGTATTGCCCGGGCACCAGTCCGATCCACGCGCTGAGCTGCCGACCGTTGCTGAAGTCGCGTCCGTTGCCGATCATCGCCACCAGCGCCGTGGCCGTCGTCTCGCCGACCCCGCGCAGGCGCATCAGCTGCTGCGCCTGGTGGTCTTGGCGTGCCATCTCGGCAAGGTGCCGGTCGTAGACCTTGATGCGCTCGTCCAGGCGGTGGATCTCGCTAAGGAGGTCACTGATCACGGTGTTCACCCACCCGGGCAGATCCTCCAGCAGTGCGGCCACCTGCGTGCGCACCGTCGCCGCCTTCAGCGGCAGCACGATGCCCACCTCGCTGAGCAGGCCGCGGATGCGGTTGAACGTGGCCGTGCGTTGCTCGACGAACCCCTGGCGCGCGCGGTGCACCATCAGTCGGCCCTGCTGCTCGGCACTCTTGACCGGCACGAAGCGCATGTTGGGGCGCTGCACGGCCTCGCAGATCGCCTGCGCATCGGCCGCATCGTTCTTGCCGCGCTTGCCCGACAGCCGGTACGGCACCACGAACTTCGGCCAAATCAGCTTGACCGTGTGGCCGTGGGCCTGGAACTGCCGCGCCCAGTGGTGCGCACCGCTGCAGGCCTCCATCCCGATCGTGCACGGCGCCAGCGTCGCGATCAGCTCGCCCAGCTTGGCGCGTGCCACGCTCGGCCGCACCAGTTCCGCCTTGCCCGCTTCATTGACGCCATGAACCGCGAAGACGTTCCTGGCGAGATCGATGCCGACGACTACGATGGCCATGGACTTCCCCATTCGAGCGAGTTGATGGGAGTTCGAACTTCCCATCGTGGCACTCGGTCGCCGGTTGCCGCTTCGCGGCATGCTCGGGACGGGGAAGTCACTTGCGTTCGTTAGGCGGCACAGGCCACGATCCTGCCCACGTCCGGTTGTCATCTTACGCGCGGCGTAATAAACTCGCACCATGATCCTCTCGTTCATGGTGCAAGGACACGCAGGCACTGTTCGAGGGTAAGTCGGTCAAGCGGTTCAGGGCGTTCGCTCGCATTGCCGAGCGGAAGCTCGCGCAGCTTCATGCCGCGCAGTCTTTGGGTTTTCTTCGTTCTCCGCCGGGCAACAGCCTTGAAGCGCTCAAGGGCGATCGCAAGGGGCAGCACAGCATCCGTGTGAATGACCAGTGGCGAGCGTGCTTCGTTTGGACCGCGGCCGGCCCGTCGGAAGTCGAGATCGTCGACTGCCACTGATGGAGAGAGAAATGGGCCATCCTGTAGACCGTATGCGGCCAGTTCACCCTGGAGAGGTTCTTCGCGAAGACTTTCTCGTCCCGCTCGGGCTCAGTGTCAACGCCTTGGCCGTTGCGCTGGATGTTCCGGCCACCCGCATCCACGAGATCGTTAAGGAACGCAGGAGCATCACTGCCGATACAGCAGCGCGCTTGGCCAAGTATTTCGGAGGAGACGCCGCGTCCTGGCTGGTCCTGCAGGCGAACTACGACCTCAAGACTCTCCCGACGCAGAAAGACATCGAGCGCAAGGTGCACGCTCGGGAGCCCCTCGCAGTGTAGGAACGGTCAGCGCTGCGTGGTGCCCGCTAACCCGTCTGCAGGGACTTCCCATCGAGTCAACGGTTTCGGGCAGTGGTGAAGTTTTCTGATCGTCTCGATTTCGGTGCCGCGCAGCGTCATCGCCACAGAGAACAGACTGCACATCTACAGGCGGCCTTGTTGCGCTCGTCTTCGGCGCGGGCCCAGATACCAACCGCTCGGCAGGACTCCGTTCGCTCGTCGTCCTCGCCTCATGGCGCGACACGGGGTTGGTCGAGTTCACCTGCCGCCGGTCTGCCTTGCAGGCCGCGGCGAGCGAGGACGCCCGCCCCTTCGCCAGGCACGGCCAGTCCTCAGGACTGGACGTGTCCGCCCGAGTTCGACACCAAGCGACGCAACCTGTTGATCTTTATAGGGCGGCGGTCCGGATTGCCACGGCGCCGCAACGGCGCCTTGCCGGCGGACGGTCAGTAGCTGCGCCCGCGCTTGTACTGCGCGCGCGTGTGCCGCTGGCGCACCGCGCCGCGCTCGATCGCGGCGAACGTGCGTGACGCGTGCGAGTGGGTGATCGCCAGTCCGAGCGCGTCGGCCGCGTCGCGCCCGGGCAGGCCGGGCAGTGCGAGCAGGCGCTGCACCATGGCCTGCACCTGCTCCTTGCGTGCCTGGCCGTGGCCGACGACGGCCTTCTTCATCTGCAGCGCGGTGTACTCGCTGACCGCGAGCCCCGAGGCGACCAGCGCGGCCAGCGCCGCGCCGCGCGCCTGCCCCAGCAGCAGCGTGCTCTGCGGGTTGACGTTGACGAACACGATCTCGACCGACGCGCACGCCGGGCGCCAGCGCTCGACGACCTCGCCCAGTCCGTCGAAGATGATCTTCAGCCGCGCGGGCAGGTCGCCGGTGGCCGCCTCGGCGGTGCTGATGGTGCCGCTGGCCACGTAGCGCAGTCGCGGCCCGTCGGCGTCGACGATGCCGAAGCCCGTCGTGCGCAGTCCGGGGTCGATGCCGAGAATGCGAAGCGTCACGCGCAACTCCGCGCTGCCGCGAAGGCACGAGGGCTTCGGCGCAGGGTCGTGTCGGCGCCCCCCGGCGCGACGCCGCGCAGCGTGGGGCCGCAGCCACGGCCCGTCGTGTGCCGTCCGGGGTCGACGCCGGGAAGTCGCGACGTCATGCCGCGAAGTACCAGCGCACCGAGTGGAAGAACACCGGGGCGGCGAAACACAGTGCGGCGACGCGGTCGAGCAGGCCCACGGCGCCGGTCACCGACGCGGTGTTGCCCCAGTGGCGCACGCCGGCGTCGCGCTTGAGCGCTTCCATCACCAACTGCCCCAGCGTGCCGCTGCCCGCGGCGATGAACGCCATCGCGAAGGCCTGGCCGGTGGCGAACGGCGTGATCCACGCCAGCGCGGCGCCGACCGCACCGCCGGCAAAGGCGCCGACGGCCCACGCGCGCAGCGAGAAGCTGCGGCTGATGCGTCGCGCCAGCGGGCGCCGCCGCAGCCAGGCGCCGGCAGCGTCCTGCGCGAGCTGCGCGGTGCCCGAGGCGACGACGAGGAAGAACAGCAGGAACGCGCCGCCGCCGACGTTGCCGGGCAGGTCGAGCAGCAGCAGCGCCGGCGCGTGGCTCAACCCGTAGACCGTCACCATCAGCCCCCATTGCAGCTTGGCGTTGCGCTCGAGGAAGCGCTGCGGGTCGCCCGACAGCGCGCTGACCACCGGCAGCGAGAGGAACACGTACACCGGCACGAACACCGCGAACAGGTCGAAGCGGCGCTGCTCGACGATCAGGTACTGCAGCGGCAGCACGACGAAGAACGCAAGCACCAGGCTGCGGTGGTCGGCACGGCGCGTGTGCATCAGCGTGACGAACTCGCGCAGCGCGAGGAACGAGACGACGCCGAACAGCAGCGTCGCGCCGACCGCGCCGGCGACCCACGCGGCCCAGAACACCGTCGCGCCGGCCCACACCGCCCACAGCTCGCGTTTGGTGGCGGCAAGTCGCCGCTCGCCGGCGGCGTCGCGCTCGCGCATGCCGGCCAGTGCGAGCGCCGCCGACGCCAGCAGCAGCGCGCCGAACAGCAGCACGAACAGCAGCGCGACGCGCTGGTCGATGGCGAGCTCGCGCAGCGCGGCCATCATGCCGGCGCCCTCGGTCGCAGCGCGACGACGGCGTCGCGCGCACGCTCCAGGAACGCGCGCTTGTCCTCGCCCGGTTCGAGCCGCATCGGCGCGCCGAAGGTCACCGTGCACAGCACGGGCACGGGCACCACCTCGCCCTTGGGCATGACGCGCTGCACGTTGTCGATCCACGCCGGCACCAGCTGCACGTCGGGGAAGCGCTCGGCCAGGTGGAACAGCCCGCTCTTGAACGGCTGCGGCAGCTCATGGTGGCCGCGCGTGCCTTCGGGGAAGATGACCAGCGAATCGCCCTGTTCGAGCGCCTCGACCAGCGGCCCGAGCGGGTCCTGGTCGTCGCTGCGCTGGCGGTCGACGTACACCGCGTTGAACACCTCGCGCGTCAGCCAGTGCTTGAAGCGCCCGCCGGTCCAGTAGTCCTTCGCGGCGATCGGGCGCGTGCGCGCGCGCAGCTCGCGCGGCAGCGCCGCCCAGATCAGCACCCAGTCGAGGTGGCTCTGGTGGTTGGCGAAGTAGATGCGCTGCAGCGCCTCGGGTGGGCAGCCTTTCCAGTGCCCCTGCGCGCCGGTCACGAGGCGCGCGACGGTGGCCAGCAGCAGCCCCATCAGGTTGGCGGCGAGCGACATGCGGCGATGCTACCCGGCACGCGTGCCGCGGCGGCGTACAGTGCGCCTGCACCGCCTTCGCCACGCCCCGCACACCCATGATCCGCATCGTCCGCCTCGGCACCCCGCGCCACGACGACGAGGGCCTGCGCATCGGCACCGTGCGGCGCCCGCCGCGTGGCGTGCCGAAGGCGCAGTTCGCCTCGGGCGACTGGTACGACGTCTGGTACCCCAACCTCGCCCCCAGTGTCGAGACGATGCACATCGGCCGCCGCGCCGCCGACGATCGCGAGTGGGCCCTGTTCGCGCGCTGCTACCGCCAGGAGATGGCCGCGCCCGACGCGTCGCGCACGCTGGACCTGCTCGCCGCGCTGTCGCACGGCGCGAACTTCTCGGTGGGCTGCTACTGCGAGGACGCGTCGCGCTGTCACCGCTCGATCCTGGCGGCGCTGCTGAAGGAACGCGGCGCGGCGGTCGCCAACTGACTCCCTTCGTGCCTCACCAGGGGTCGTCGCGCCCGGGATACGCCACCCGCGCGAACGGCCAGCGCTCGGCGATCCAGGCGCGCAACACGGCGCCGACGCGGTCCTCGAGTCCGTCGGCGATGCGGTCGCTGCGCACCCAGTAGCAGGCCTCGGCGTCGAAGCCGTCGCGTTCGCTCGGGTCGAGGTAGCAGCAGCCCAGCAGCGCGCGCTCGTCGGGGGTCATCACGGCCCAGTTGAACGAGCGGCGCAGCTGGAACTCCTTCTGGTGCCAGCCGAGGTCGACCAGGTCCTGCATCAGCGTCAGGTCGGCGCGCGGCCAGCCCCAGCCGGCGCCGAACAGCGTCCACAGCCGTTCGCGGCTCGACATCACGGCCTCGTAGTCGAGCACCAGGTGGTCGACCCTCAGCGGCGTGAGGACGAACTCGTCGGTGGCCGGGGGCGCCGGGATCTCGAAGTCGGGCGGCAGGAACGGCATCGCGACTCCTTCGGGGCTGTGGGGGGTCAGCGGGGGTCGATCGGGCGGCGGCGCACGACGAGCAGCGCGGCCACCAGCACGAGTGCGGCGAGCAGCACGCCGAACTTGAGCGTCGCGGCGGCGGCCGCGCGCCAGGCGCTCGCGGCGGCCGCGGCGTCGTCGGCGTGCATCAGCGTGTGCACGAGCCAGGCGTTCTCGGCCGCGTCGGCGGCGGCCACGCCGAGCATCATCAGCGCCATCAGCCGCGCCGCGGCGCGCCAGCCGCGCGGCACGCGCGCGGCGAGCGTGACCAGCGCGGCGGCCAGCAGCGCCGGGTAGAGCAGCAGGAACAGCGCGTCGACGCCCAGCGACAGCATCGCCCACTCGCGCGTGCGCGCGTCCCACTGCGCCCGGATCGCGGCGCAACCGTCGGCGAAGCCGCAGAACTCGAGCGACAGGACGCCGTGCGGCGACGTCGGGTGGACCAAGTGCGCGTCGATCGCCCGCAGCACCAGCAGCACCGCGGCGCAGGCCACCGCCAGCGCAACGAGCAGCGCGCGACGGGCGCCCATGGGCCGCGCGTGTCAGTGACGGAAGTGCCGCACCCCGGTGAACACCATCGCGATGCCGCGTTCGTCGGCGGCGGCGATCACCTCGTCGTCGCGCACGCTGCCGCCGGGCTGGATCACGCACGCCGCGCCGGCGTCGACGACCACGTCGAGCCCGTCGCGAAACGGGAAGAACGCGTCGCTGGCCACCGCCGAGCCGGCCAGCGACAGCTTCGCGTTCTCGGCCTTGATGCCCGCGATGCGTGCGCTGTCGATGCGGCTCATCTGCCCCGCGCCGACGCCCAGCGTCATGCCGCCGCCGCAGAAGACGATCGCGTTGCTCTTCACGTACTTGGCCACCGTCCACGCGAACAACAGGTCGTCGAGCTGCTGCCCGGTGGGCGCCTTCTTCGTCACCACCGTCAGCTCGGCGCGAGCGACCACGCGGTTGTCGGCCGTCTGCAGCAGCAGCCCCGAGCCGACGCGCTTGGCGTCGACCGCGTTGCGGCCGCGCGCCCAGTCGGTGTCGCCGCCCGCAGGCAGCGCGATCTCGAGCAGCCGCGTGTTGATCTTGGCGGCGAACACCGCGCGCGCCTCGTCGCTGAAGCCCGGCGCGATCAGCACCTCGACGAACTGCCTGGCGACGAGTTTCGCCCCCTCGCCGTCGAGCGGGCGGTTGAAGGCGATGATGCCGCCGAAGGCACTCGTCGGGTCGGTCTGGAAGGCCTTCGCGTAGGCCTCGGCCGGGCCGGCGGCGACAGCCACGCCGCAGGGGTTGGCGTGCTTGACGATCACGCACGCCGGCGCGTCGAAGCTCTTCACGCACTCCCACGCCGCGTCGGCGTCGGCGATGTTGTTGTACGACAGCTCCTTGCCCTGCAGCTGCCTGGCGGTCACCAGCGACCCGGGTGCGGGATGCAGGTCGCGGTAGAACGCCGCCCGCTGGTGCGGGTTCTCGCCGTAACGCAGGTCCTGCAGCTTGACGAAGCGGCCGTTGCTCTGCGCGGGGAACAGGCTGCGGCTGCCGTCGGGCTGAAGCGACGACAGGTGGTCGCTGATCGCCGCGTCGTAGTTGCTGATGCGGTTGAACGCCGCCACGGCCAGCGCGAATCGCGTGGCGTCGCCGACGCGGCCGTCGCGCCGCAGCTCGGCGACCACGCCCTCGTACTGCGACGCGTCGGTGAGCACCGCGACGTCCTTCCAGTTCTTGGCTGCGCTGCGCACCATCGCCGGGCCGCCGATGTCGATGTTCTCGATCGCCTCGTCGAGCGTGCAGCCGGGCTTGGCGACGGTGGCCTCGAAGGGGTAGAGGTTGACGGCGAGCAGGTCGATGGTGTCGATGCCGTGCGCGGCCAGCGCCGCCATGTGCGCCGGCACGTCGCGGCGCGCGAGCAGCCCGCCGTGGATCTTCGGGTGCAACGTCTTCACGCGCCCGTCGAGCATCTCGGGGAACCCGGTGTGGTCGGCGACCTCGACCACCGGCAGGCCGGCGCCGGCGAGCAGCTTCGCGGTGCCGCCGGTCGACAGCAGCCTGACGCCGAGCGCGTGCAGCGCGCGCGCGAACTCGACCACGCCGGTCTTGTCGGAGACGGAGATCAGGGCGGTGGTCATGGCTTGATCAGCTTGTGGTCGAGCAGCTTGCGCCGCAGCGTGTTGCGGTTGATGCCCAGCCACTCGGCGGCCTTGCTCTGGTTGCCTTCGGCGTGCTGCATCACGACGTCGAGCAGCGGCCGCTCGACCGCGTGCATCACCATCTCGTGCATCGAGTGCGGCTCGGTGCCGCGCAGGTCCTTGAAGTACTGCTCGAGCGTGTCGCGCACGCAGGTCTCGAGCGGGGTTCGCTTGCTCATGCTCGTTTCACGAGGGTGTCGTCGTTGGCTGCGTGGGCGGCGGCGCCCGGCAGGAAGGGGTGGTGGACCGCGAGTTCGGCGAACCAGTCGCCGACCGCGCGCCACTGCGCAGCGGAGGTCTCGATGGCGTTGATGCGCTGGCGGAACGCCTCGCCGCCGGGCAGGCCGCGCAGCGCCCAGCCGATGTGCTTGCGCGCGCTGCGCACGCCGGTGTGCTCGCCGTACAGCGCGTAGTGGTCCTGCAGGTGTTCGAGCAGCCAGAGGCGCACCTCGTCGACCGCGGGTGGCGCGCGGTGGGTGCCGGTGGCCAGGTAGTGCGCGACGTCGCCGAAGATCCAAGGCCGGCCCAGCGCGGCGCGGCCGATCATCACCGCGTCGGCGCGCGTGTGCGCGAGCACCGCGGCGGCCGTCTCGGGCGAGTCGACGTCGCCGTTGGCGATCACGGGGACGGCCAGGGCGGCCTTCAGCTCGGCGACGGTGTCGTGTTCGGCGCGGCCGCCGTAGCCCTGCTCGCGGGTGCGCCCATGCACCGTCAGCAACGCGATGCCGGCGTCCTGCGCGCGCCGCGCGATGGCCAGCGCGTTGCGCGTGCGCGCGCACCAGCCGGTGCGCATCTTCAGCGTCACCGGGATGCCGCGCGGCGCGCACGCCGCCACCACCGCGTCGACGATGCGCGCGGCCAGCGTCTCGTCCTTCATCAGCGCCGAGCCGGCCCAGACGTTGCACACCTTCTTCGCCGGGCAGCCCATGTTGATGTCGATGATCTGCGCGCCCCGGTCGACGTTGTAGCGCGCGGCGTCGGCCATCTCGTGCGGGTCGACGCCGGCGATCTGCACCGCGATCGGGCCGGGTTCGCCGGCGTGGTCGGCGCGGCGCGAGGTCTTCAGGCTGTCCCACAGGTCGCGCCTGCTGGTGACCATCTCGCTGACCGCGTGGTGCGCACCCAGACGCCGGCACAGCATGCGAAACGGCCGGTCGGTGACGCCGGCCATCGGCGCGACGACCAGCCCCACCTCGCGGCCGGCGTGCGTCACGCTCGGCAGTTCGATCGCGCCGATCTTCATGCGGGAGGCTGGGGGGGGGCGGGAGTGCTGAAAAAACAGGCAAAAGTATAGCCGCCGCCGGGGTGGGGCCCGGCGGCGAGAATCGCCACGATGCAGGACTGGTTGCCCACCGTGCTCGCCTGGCTGGCGCTGCCCGAGCACGGGCTGTCCACGATCTTCGTCGTCTCGCTGCTGTCGGCCACGCTGCTGCCGATGGCCAGCGTGCCGGCGGTGTACGGGCTGGTCAAGCTCAGCCCCGAGCTGTTCTGGCCGGCACTGCTGGTGGCCAGCGCCGGCAACACCGCCGGCGGCGCAATCAGCTACTGGATGGGCTACGGCGCCGAGCGTGCCTTCGAGAAGGTGCGCCACCGCGAGCCGCGCGACGCACGCGCGCTGGAGTGGCTGCAGCGCTGGGGCCCGCCGGCGTGCCTGCTGTCGTGGCTTCCGTTCGTCGGCGACCCGATCTGCGCGGTCGCCGGCTGGCTGCGGCTGGCGTTCTGGCCGTGCCTGGCGTACATGGCGATCGGCAAGTTCGCGCGCTACCTGGTCTACGTCGGCGCCGCGTACTGGGCCGCGCCGGGGGCCTACGTGCCGGGTTGATACGCGTTCGCGTTCGATCGAGGGCCGGGCCACGCGTCACCGCCTGCGGCCCGGGCCGCCATCGAGCCAGCGCACGATCGAAACCGGCGACGGTTCGACCCGTCCGACCGGTCGCCGGCAGTTCCCCTGTCGTTGAACGCAAGAGCGCACGAGTCCCCCCAACGGGGGTGGGCCGGCGTCGCGCCGGCGGCACGGCGTGCCGGCCACAATCGATCTCGCTTCGGCTGGGCGCGACTGCAGCGCCGAGGAACCCAAGACGATGTCCACTCCCGCTTCGACTCCCGCCTACGACGCGCTCGCGGCGCACCACGCACGGCTGCACCGCCTGGACCACCTTGCCGCCGTCGCGCACTGGGACCAGGCGGCGAACATGCCGCCGAAGGCCGCGGGGGCCCGCGGCGAGGCGCTCGCCGAGATGGCCGCGCTGCTGCACCGCCTGCGCACCGACGCGGCGCTGGCCGAGCAACTGCGACGTGCCGACGACGAGCCGCTCGACGACGCGCAGCGTGCGAACCTGCGCGAGATGCAGCGCGAGTACCGGCTGGCCACCGCGCTGCCCGAGTCGCTGGTGCAGCGCGCGCAGTTGGCCGCGTCGCGCAGCGAACACGCATGGCGCGCGCAGCGTGCCGCCAACGACTGGGCCGGCTTCCTGCCCAACCTGCGCGAGATGGTGGCCATCGCGCGAGAGGAGGCGGCGCACCTCGCCGATCGCACCGGCCTGTCGCGCCACGACGCGCTGATGGACCGTTTCGAGCCGGGCATCACCGGCGCCGAGGTCGACCGCGTGTTCGGCGACCTGCGCCAGTGGCTGCCGGCGCTGGTGCAGCGCGTGCTCGACCGCCAGTCGCGCGAGCCGGTGCGCGCGCCCGAAGGGCCGTTCGCCGTCGACGCCCAGCGCCGCCTGTGCGAGCGCGCGATGCGCCTGCTCGGCTTCGACTTCGACGCCGGACGGCTCGACGTTTCGGCGCACCCGTTCTGCGGCGGCGTGCCCGAGGACGTGCGCATGACGACACGGTTCACCGAGCGCGACTTCCTCGGCAGCCTGCTCGGCACGATCCACGAGACCGGGCACGGCCGCTACGAGCAGAACCTGCCGCGCGGCTGGCTCGGTCAGCCGCTGGCGCAGGCGCGCTCGATGGCGATCCACGAGAGCCAGTCGCTGGCCTTCGAGATGCAGCTCGGCGCGCACCCGGGTTTCGTGCGCCAGCTGGCACCGCTGGTGGCCGAGGCTTTCGGCGAGCAGGCCGCCTTCGAGCCCGCGAACCTGCAGCGGCTGATGACGCGGGTGAAGCCGGGGCTGATCCGCGTCGACGCCGACGAGGTCACCTACCCGGCGCACGTCATCGTGCGCTACGAGATCGAGCGCGCGCTGATCGAAGGCGACGTCGAGGCCGACGACATCCCGGCGCTGTGGGACGCGAAGATGATGGAGCTGCTCGGCGTCGACACGCGCGGCAACTTCCGCGACGGTCCGATGCAGGACGTGCACTGGCCCGAGGGCCTGTTCGGCTACTTCCCCTGCTACACGCTGGGCGCGATGTACGCGGCGCAATGGTTCGCCGCGATGCGCCGCGCGCTGCCCGGGCTCGACGCGCGCATCGCCGAAGGCGACCTGCAGCCGGTGTTCGACTGGCTGCACGAGAACGTCTGGTCGCAAGGCAGCCGCTGGACGACCGACGAGCTGGCGCGCCGCGCCAGCGGCGAGCCGCTGAACCCGGGGCACCTGCGGGCGCACCTGGAGGCGCGCTACCTGTCGTGAGCCCCCGGGACGGCCCGTGAGTGGCGCATCGCGTCGCCGCCACGCCCGCCGTGGCGAGGGCGGGCGCCGCGGTCAGCCGGCGGCGACGGGCAGCCCTTGGGCGCGCTGCACCAGCCGCTGGGACAGCGGGCTGCGCGGGCGCAGCGCCATCCGCTCGGCGGCCAGACCGCGCGCGAGCGCGGCGTCGCCGCCGCGCAGCGCCGCCTCGACCAGCGTCAGGTCGATCACGTCGCGCTGCGCGTGGCTGCCCCCGAAGCGGTGCGCACCGCTGCGGATGCCGCGCAGCAGCGTGGCGGCGCGCGCGAAGTCGCCGCCGCCGAAGGCCTGCACCGCCAGCGCTGCCGGGTGACCGACCTCGCGCGTGAACGTCGCGTTGTCGTCGTCGCCCGCCATCACGCGCCGCTGCGTGTCGAGCACGCGCTGCTGCAGCGCCGGGCGGTCGGCGCCGACGAAGGCGAGCATCGCGTGCAGGTCGTTGAAGGCGTAGTTGCCGGCGTCGGCGAACGGCGCCCAGCGCTCGGCGAGCGGCTGCCAGCGAGCGCCGACGTCGACACCGCGCAGCTGCAGCCGCCACAGCATCGCGCTGGCGTCGATCAGGTCGAGGATCACCGACGAATCCGTGCCGATCGACGCGTCGTACAGCCGCAGCACCTCGGCAGGGTCGTCGCGCTCGAGGTGGAACAGCGCCAGGTGCCACCAGTTGTGCGTGCCGAGGAAGCTGCCGGGCGCCCATTGCGCGACGTTCGGCTGCAGCCAGGCGATGCCGTCGCGCGGGCGGTTGCGCATCTCGTGCACGTGCGCCACCGCGTGCCAGCCCCAGCTGTCGCGCGGCTCGAGTTCGACGCTGCGCCGGCCCTGCGCCTCGGCGCCGTCGTAGTCGCCGGTCTCCTCGAGGCCGAAGGCATGCATGCCCAGCACCGCGTGCCAGCCCGGCACGCCCGGGTCCCAGGCCGGCAGCGCGCGCGCGATGCGGTCGCGCAGCATGCGGCTGTCGCCGAGGAAGAAGTCGAGCTGGTGGCCGACCTGCAGCGCGAGCACATCGCGGGGGTAGGCCAGGCTCAGATCCTCGAGGCGGGCACCGGCCTCGCGCCACCGCCCATGGGCCAGCGCGGCGGCGGCCTCGACGTGGCGCCGCTCGCGGTCGTCGGCGTCCAGCGACGCCGCGGCGGCGCAGCTGGCGCGCGCCACGGCGAGCCCGTCGGGCTCGGTGCCCAGCAGGTGCAGCCAGGCCTTGAGCACGTGCGCCATCGTCATCTCGGGGCTCGCGGCGAGCGCGCGCTCGACGCTGGCCGCCGGGTCGTCGACCATGCACCGCAATTCTCGTGCGGCCTGCTCGTAAGGCTCGAGGCTCTCGGGGGTGGCGCCGGACAGGCGGTGGCCGGCGTGGTCGGTCAGGGTCATGGTGGAACTCCGTCGGTGGGTTGGTGTGACGACAGTGTGGTCGCCAGGGCGCGAAACGACTAAAGTCATTCCGGCCACGAAGCTGACGAACGTGCCATGCCGCCCTGCGCGCCCCCGGTCACCGTCGCGTTGCTGGGCACGTCCGCGGCCAGCGCGGCGACCCTGTACGGCTTCTTCGACCTGCTGGCCTGCACGCGGCGCGACTGGCAGATGCTGCACGGCGGACCCGAGACGCGGTCGCCGCTGCGACCGCTGGTGGTCAGCGTCGACGGCCGTGCATTCGCCGGCGGCAACGGCGTGCGCATCACCCCCGACGCCAGCTTCGCCGACTGCCCGCACCCCGACGTCGCGGTGATCACCGACCTGATGGTGCCCCCCGGCGCGCCGTTGGGGACGATGTACGACGCCGAGGTGCGCTGGCTGCGCGGCGCCTGGGACGCTGGCGCGATGCTCGCGTCGTCGTGTTCCGGCGCGATGCTGCTGGCGCGCACCGGGCTGCTCGACGGCCAGCAGGCGACCTCGCACTGGGCCTACTGCGACCTGCTGGCGCGCGAGTTCCCGCACACGCGCTGGCAGCCCGAGCGCGGCCTGGTGGTCACCGGCGAGGGCGGGCGCATCGTGATGGCCGGCAGCGGCGTCGCATGGCACATGCTGGCACTGGCGCTGATCGCCCGCTTCGCGTCGCCCGAGGACGCGATGCACGTGGCACGCATCAACCTGCTCGACCTGAACCAGACGAGTCCGCTGGCCTACGCGTCGCTGCGCCAAGGCGGTCGCGCCGACGATCCGCTGGTCGCGCGCTGCCAGCAGTGGGTCGCGGCGAACTACCACGTCGAGTCGCCGGTCGCCCAGATGGTCGCGCTGTCGGGGCTGCCCGAACGCACGTTCAAGCGCCGCTTCGTGCAGGCCACGGCCATGAGCCCGATCGACTACGTGCACACGCTGCGGCTCGAGGAGGCCAAGCAGATGCTCGAGTCGAGCGAACTGCCGGTCGAGGCGGTCGCGCTCGAGGTGGGCTACCAGGACGCGAGCTTCTTCAGCCGCCTGTTCAAGCGCAAGGCCGCGCTGACGCCGGCGCAGTACCGGCGCCGCTTCGGGGCGCTGGGGCGGCAGCTGCGCAGGGTGGCCGGCCCGACCTGAGGCGGTGCGCCCCGCGCTGTGGGGGTCAGGCGGGCCGGTGGTCGGGCAGCGCGGGCAGCGCACGCTCGAGGTCGTTGAGCACCTCCTCGAGGCGCTTGAGCGCGCGCGCGCCGCGCGTGCGCGGCGGCAGGCGGCGGCTGACCAGGCGGCGCGACGGGTCGTCGAGCACCGCGTGGTCGATGGTCACGCCGTGGGGCGCGAGCACGGCGCCGAGCGTGCTGCGGCGCGAGCGCAGGTCGGCGCGGGTCTGCTGGTAGGCGTGCTCGGCCACCACGCGGCGCTGCGAGTAGCTGAAGATGTTGGCCAGGAACAGCTCGGGGTCGCGCTGGTCGGGCTCGAACAGCACGATGTCGGTGTCGGGGTGGCTGGTTTCGTAACCCTTCATGCCCAGCTCGAGCCGCGAGTGGATCAGCGAGCGGAAGGTCTGGCTCAGCACCACCGGCAGGCCGCCGTCGACCAGGTGCGGGATGCGCTCGTCGCCGCTGGACAGCACCCGGTGCTGCGGCGAGTGCGTGGCGTCGAACGGCACCAGCGGGTTCAGGCACAGCAGCAGGTCGACGCCCCGCTCGAGCAGCACGCGCGCGTGCAGCGTCTTCTTCAGCGCGCCGTCGACGTAGTGGCGCCGGCCGATCTTCACGGGCGGGAACAGCCCCGGCAGCGCGGCGCTGGCGCGCACCGCCTGCGAGATCGGCACGTGGTCCCAGCCCGGCAGGCCGAACGGCGCCGACTCGCCGCTGTCGAGATCGGTGGCCACGATGATCAGGTGCCGGCGCAGGCGCCTGAAGTCGTTGCTGCGTCCTTCGGCCTCGAACACGCGGGCGAGCTGCGCCTCGAGCGGCGCATTGCTGAACACCCCGGTGGGCAGCGCGCGCCCCAGGCGCTCGAACGCCGACAGCAGCGAGCGACCCTTGAACGCGTAGCGGTATCCCGCCTGCGCGACCAGCGCCGGCACCGACGCGAGGCGCTGCACGTACTCGCCCCAGGCCGGATGGATGAACGCGGTCGGCGAGATCTCGAACCCGGCGTCGCGGTCGTTCTCGATGAACGCGCGGCACATGCGCCGCGCGCTGATGCCGTTGGCCAGGCCGGCGGCGATGAACGATCCGGCCGACACGCCGATGTAGCCGTCGAGCGCGTTGAGCTCGAGCCCGACCAGCGTCTCCTCGAGCGCGCACAGCGCGCCGATCTCGTAGATCGCGCCCAGCGGGCCGCCGCCGGCCAGCGCCAAGCCGATGCGCGGCCCCGGTCGCGTTGTGGAGCGCGGCGTCGGTGCGATGGAACGAGGCATACCGGTCAGTGTACGCACGCGACGCCGCGCCGGCTGGGCAGATTTGCCTAATCGCTGCGTCTTCGCCGTGCCCGACGTCGGAGCGGCGGCACGGCTATGCTCCGGCGTGGCCTCGCCGACGCCCCGCAGCCTGCTCGTCGTCTATCACACGCACACCGGCGGCACCGCGCAGATGGCGCAGGCCGCGGCCGACGGCGCGCGCGCCACCGAACCGGCGCTCACGGTGCGCCTGCAGCGCGCCACCGACACCGGGCCGCACGACCTGCTGGCCGCCGACGGCTACCTGTTCGCGACGCCTGAGAACCTCGCGGCCATCGCCGGGCTGATGAAGGACTTCTTCGACCGCTGCTACTACCCGGTGCTGGGGCGCATCGAGGGCCGCCCCTACTCGGCACTGGTGTGCGCCGGCAGCGACGGCAGCAACGCGGCGCGCCAGATCGAGCGCATCGCCACCGGCTGGCGACTGAAGGCGGTGGCCCCGGCGCTGATCGTGTGCACGCACGCGCAGACGCCCGAGGCGATCCTGGCGCCCAAGACCCTCGGCGCAGACGACCTCGCGCGCTGCGCCGACGCCGGAGCGGCGATGGCCGCCGGCCTGGCGCTGGGCATCTTCTGACCCGTTGCGCCCTCTGCCCGAGCGGCGGCGCCCGCCGCGCGACGTGAAGGCCGGCGGCCCTTCGCCGCCGCAGCTCAAGCGGCCAGCGCCGTGTTCATCAGCTGCTCGACGAAACGACTGCGCGACTCGCGCTGCGCCGCCGGGCCCTGCGTGGCCATCAACGACTCGCCGACGACGTAGGCGTAGACCAGGAACGCCCGCGAGCGCGACTCGGCGATCGGGTAGCCCAGCGACGAGAACACCTGCGCGATGTAGCCGATGCGCGCCGCGTCCGCCTCGTCGACCGCCTGGCGCGCCATCGCGTCGCGCCGCGCCCAGGCGCGGATCGCCAGCTCGATGCGCGCCGCGCGCGCCGCGGCTCGGCCGCGAAACGGCAGCGAGATCACGTCGCGCAACTGCTCGCGCGGGTCGCTGTGGGCGCGCTCGAGCCGCGCGGTGAGCTGCTCGGTGGCGCGTTCGCGCCAGGCCTGCAGCACGCTGCGCAGCAGCTCCTCGCGGTCGCGGAAGTGCCAGTAGAAGCTGCCGCGGGTCACGCCGAGCTGCTGCGACAGCACGTCGACGCGCACGTGGTCGATGCCGCGGTCGACGAGCACCCCGGTGGCCGCCTCGGTCCAGGCCTCGCGCGTCAGCGGCGTGCGCGCCGCGTCGGTCGCGCCCGCAGGCGTCGGGGCCATCGGAGTGCGCCGCGCGGCGCGGCGGGTCGGGGCGGTCGGGGGCATCGAGGCGGTGCGTGATCGCTTCGCAATGATGCCATGCGGTACTGTACGGAAACTGGGGAAATCCCGGACGGATACAAGAGCAGGAGTGACTTACGATGCGCGCTGCGACACATACACATGTGTATGGTCGACGGGAGACGACGATGACCGCCGCGTGGACCGACGATGCCCGCCTGCTGGCGCCACCGCGTGCGGTGCGCGTGCTGCTCGACGACGGCAGCTTCGTGCTGCGATCGCCCGAGCCGCTGCGCCCGTACGCGCGCTGCATCGGCGAGTGGCTCGAGCGCTGGGCCGCCGAGACGCCCGACGCGCCGGCGTTTTCCGAACGCACGCGCGACGGCGGCTGGCGCCACCTCAGCTGGGGCCAGACGCGCGCGCTGGTGGGGCGCATCGCGCAGAGCCTGCTCGGGCTGAAGCTCGCGCCGCAGGCGCCGATCGTCGTGCTGTCGGACAACGCGATCGACCACCTGCTGCTGCTGCTCGCCGGCATGCACGTCGGCCGCGCGGTGTGCACCGTCTCCAGCGCCTACAGCCGGCTGACCAAGGACCACAGCAAGATCCACGGCATCCTCAACACGCTGGGGCCGGCGCTGGTGTACGCGTCCGACGCCGAGGTCTACGGCCCGGCGCTGGCCAGCAGCGGGCTGCACGCGGTCGCGGTGTTCAGCCACGGCGCCGAGACCTACCCCGGCGCGATCGCCTTCGACAGCCTGACGCGCACCGCCGAGGGCCCGGCGGTGATGGACGCCTTCGCCGCCATCACCCCCGACACGCACGCCAAGTACCTGCTGACCTCGGGCTCGACCGGCCAGCCGAAGGCGGTCATCAACACGCACCGCATGCTGTGCGCGAACCAGCAGATGGTCGCGCAGGCCTGGCGCTTCCTCGAACACGAGAAGCCGGTGGTCGTCGACTGGCTGCCGTGGAGCCACACCTTCGGGGGCAACCACAACCTGCACCTGGTGCTGCGCAACGGCGGCACGCTGGTCGTCGACGAGGGCCGGCCGGCGCCGGGGCTGATCGAGAAGTCGGTGGCCAACCTGGCCGCGGTGCAGCCGACGATCTGGTTCAACGTGCCGCGCGGCTTCGACATGGCGCTGCCGCTGCTCGAGGCCGACGAGGCGCTGGCACGGCGCGTCTTCGAACGCCTGCGCGTGGTGTTCTACGCCGGCGCGGCGCTGCCGCAGGCCACCTGGGAGCGGCTGCAGGCGCTGGCGCGGCGCGTGCGCGGCGACGACGTGTGGCTGACCACGTCGTGGGGCTCGACCGAGACCTCGCCGGCGATCACCAGCGCGCACTGGACGCTCGACCGCGCCGGCGTCATCGGAGGCGTGCTGCCGGGCATGGAGCTGAAGTTCGTGCCCAACGGCGGCAAGCTCGAGATGCGCGTGCGTGGCGTCGGCGTGTTCCCCGGCTACCGCGACGCGCCGCACCTGACGGCGCAGGCCTTCGACGCCGAGGGCTACTACTGCATCGGCGACGCCGGCTACCTCGCCGAGGCGCAGCGCCCGGAGCGCGGCGTCGTGTTCGACGGCCGCGTCGCCGAGGATTTCAAGCTGACCACCGGCACCTGGGTCTCGGTGGGCATGCTGCGCGTGCGCGTGGTCTCGGCGCTGGCGCCGCTGGCCGAGGACGTCGTGATCACCGGGCACGACCGCGACGAGGTGGGCGCCCTGGTGTTCCCCACGCCGCAGGCCACGGCGCTGCCGCCGGTCGAACTGCACACGCGCATCGCCGCGGCGCTGGCCGCGCTGGGGGCCGAGGGCGGCGGATCGTCCCAGGTGCCGGCGCGCGCGCTCGTGCTCGCCGAGCCGCCGAGCGTCGACGCCGGCGAGATCACCGACAAGGGCTACATCAACCAGGGCGCGGTGCTGCGGCGCCGCGCCGCCGACGTCGCGGCGCTGTACGCCGGCGGCCCCGGCGTCGTCCTCGCCGCGAGGTCCGCATCGTGAGCACCGGTCCCATGCAGTTCCAGCCCGCCTCCGGCGTGCTCGCCGGCCTGCCGCTGCTGCGCATCGAGGTCGGCGGGCCGGTCGTGCACCTGCGCCTTTACCGCCCGGACAAGCGCAACGCGCTCAACGAGGCGCTGGTGCGGCAGCTGCACACCGCGTTCGTCAACCTGCCGTCCGACGCGCGCGCGGCGGTGATCAGCGGCGAGGGGGCTCACTTCAGCGCCGGTCTCGACCTGTCGGAGGTCACCGAACAGAGCGTCGCCGAGGGCGTGCTGCACTCGCGGCTGTGGCACGCCGCGTTCGACCAGATCCAGTACGCGCAGGTGCCGGTGGTGGCGGCGCTGCACGGTGCGGTGGTCGGCGGCGGCCTCGAGCTGGCCGCCAGCGCACATCTGCGCGTTGCCGAGCCGAGCGCGTTCTACGCGCTGCCCGAGGGGCAGCGCGGGATCTTCGTCGGCGGCGGCGGTTCGGCGCGCATCCCGCGGTTGATCGGCGTGGCGCGCATGACCGACATGATGCTCACCGGGCGCGTGCTCGACGCCGACGAGGGCCAGGCCGCCGGACTGACCCACTACCTCGTCGCCGAGGGCCAGGGCCTGGCGAAGGCGCTCGAGCTGGCGATGCGCGTGGCGGCCAACGCGCCGCTGTCGAACTACGCGGTGACGCAGGCGCTGCCGCGCATCGCCGACATGGCGCAGTCCGACGGGCTGTTCGTCGAGTCGCTGATGTCGGCCATCGCGCAGGGCGACGAAGCGGCCAAGCAGCGGGTGCGCGACTTCCTCGCCAAGCGCGCCGGCAAGGTGGGCAAGGCGTCGTGAACCGCGACCCGAACCCGCCGATGGCCGACGTCCGGGTCCGCGACGTGGCCACCGCCGGCGCGCGGCGGCGCGCGCACCGTGCTGCTGATCGAAAACCCCGAGGCGCGATGGGCACGGCGCGTGTCCACTGTGACGGCGTGCAGCGCGGCGCGCCCGCCGCCGCCGGCGGCCGTGCCGGCCCCCGTCCCCCGAACTCGCAGGCGCCCCGCCTGCCCTCGTCCACCGACCCCAAGGAGACCCGTCGATGAAGTCCGCCAAGCGCTCGATGCTCAAGACCCTGGCCGCCGCCGCGGCGGCCGCGCTGCTCGCCGCCGCGCCGGCCTGGGCCGACGTCACCATCGGCGTCAGCCTGTCGCTGACCGGCCCCGGCTCGGGCCTGGGCATCCCGATGCAGAACCAGATGAAGCTGTGGCCGCAGACCATCGGCGGCGAGAAGGTCAACCTGATCATCCTCGACGACGCCACCGACCCCGGCAAGGGCGTGAACAACGCGCGGCGCTTCGTCACCGAGGACAAGGTCGACATGATCATCGGCTCGTGCATCACCACGGTGGCCGCGGCGATGACGCCGGTGGCCACCGAGGCGAGGACGGTGCAGCTCGCGGGCTCGCCGGTGGGCGTGCCGCCGGGGCAGGACCAATGGCTGTTCCGCCTGCCGCAGAGCAACGACGTGATGGCCTACGCCGTCGTCGAGCACATGAAGAAGCAGGGCATCAAGACCATCGGCTTCCTCGGTTACACCGACGTCTACGGCGAGCTGTGGCTCAAGGCGCTGACGCCGCTGGCCGAGAAGGCGGGCATGAAGGTCGTCGCCGTCGAGCGTTTCGCGCGCACCGACACCAGCGTGACGCCTCAGGCGCTGAAGCTCACCGGCGCCAACCCCGACGCGATGCTCATCGTCGCCTCGGGCTCGGGCGCGGCGATGCCGCACAAGGCCGTCGTCGAGCGCGGCTACAAGGGCAAGATCTACCAGACGCACGCCGCGGCGACGATGGACCTGATGCGCATCGGCGGCAAGGACGTCGAGGGTTCGTACGTCGTCTCCGGCCCGGCGATGGTGGGTGCCCAGCTGCCCGACGACCACCCCAGCAAGGCCGCGGCGATCGACTTCCTGAGCAGCTACGAGAAGGCCTACGGCGTCGGCTCGGCGAACCAGTTCGCCGGCCACTCGTACGACGCGCGCCTGGTGCTCGAGAAAGTCATTCCGATGGCGCTGAAGAAGGCCAAGCCCGGCACCGCCGAGTTCCGTGCCGCGCTGCGCGACTCGATGGAGACGATGGGCCGCACCGTGTTCTCGCACGGCGTGATGAACTGGACCGCGCAGGACCACTGGGGCTACACCAACGAGACCGGCGTGATGCTGAAGGTCGTCGACGGCAAGTTCGTCGTCGAGAAGTGACTCGCCCGCCGCGGGTCGACTTCGTCGCAGGCCGCCTTGGCGCGGCCGAGCCGGGGGGGCCTCGCGCCGGCGAGGATCCGTCCCTCGACCGCGGCAAGTCGCCCGGGGGCCCAGAGCGCCTTCCTTGCCGCTGCCCATGGACCTGACGATCGCCGGCATCCTCGCCCTCGACGGGCTGACCAACGGTGCGGTCTACGCGCTGCTGGCGCTGGCGACCGTGCTGGTGTTCGCGGTCACGCGGGTGATCTTCATCCCGCAGGGCGAGTTCGTCGCCTTCGGCGCGCTGACGCTGGCGCTGCTGCAGACCGGCAAGGTGCCCGGCACGGTGTGGTTCCTGCTCGTGCTCACCGCGGCGGCGGCGCTCGGCGACCTGGTCGCCGGCGCGCGCCGGCGCGAAGGCGCGGCGCGCATTGCGCGGCGCGTGCTGCGCACCGTGGCGTACCCGGTGGCGATCTCGGCGGTGGCGCTGTGGGCCGCGCCGCAGGGCTGGCCGCTGCTGGCGCAGGCGGCGCTGACGATGGCGCTGGTCACGCCGTTCGGCACGCTGATCTACCGCCTGGCCTACGAGTCGCTCGCCGACGCCAGCGTGCTGGTGCTGCTGATCGTCTCGGTGGGGGTGCACTTCGCGCTCGTC
>CAZUBF010000013.1:0-41136 GCA_964618555.1 uncultured Azohydromonas sp. | reverse complement strand
CGCGCCCGACATCGTGCGGCCGTCGAACATCATCTGCCGGTACATGCCCCAGTTGACGTCGCCGCGCACAGGGTGCTTGGTGATCACCGCGTGCCAGGTGCCGACGTAGCGCCCGCCGTCGCCGTCGTGCACCAGCGGCACCGGCAGCCGGCACAGGTCGACGTCGGCGCCGCGCAGGATGTTCTCCTTGCACGGCGCGTCGCTGCGGTCGACGATCACCGGTGCCATCGGCTCGCCCTTGGTGCGTTCGAGGTAGATGCGTCCGAGCTCGGGCAGCGACGTGTCGGGAGGCAGGCCCAGCGAGATCGCCATGCGGCGGTAGGTCGACAGCGGCGCGCCGAAGTAGCGGAAGCCCGGGTAGTCCTTGATGCTCTCCATGTAGGGCGCGGGCGCGGCGAGCTCGCAGACGCGGCGCACGATCGCGCCGGCCTCGTTCTCCCAGTCGACCTGCTGGGCGATGCGCACCGCGTCGCCGGAGGCGAGGCAGGCTTCGACGAATTCGCGGTTGCTGCGGGGGGGTGCCACTCGTGCTCCTTCGGTAAGGGTTGGTCTTCGCTCAGGCGATCTTGGCGAGGATCGCGTCCCACTTGCCCTGCGCCTTGAGGATCATCTCGGCGGCCTCGCGAACGGCGCCGTGGCCGCCGCGCGCGCGCGTGACGTAGGCGGCGGCCTCGCGCACCTCGTCGACCGCGTCGGCCACCGCGATCGGCAGGCCGACGCGTTTCATCATCGCGAGGTCGACGAGGTCGTCGCCGACGTAGGCGACCTGCGCGTCGTCGATGCCGATCTCGGCGAGCATCTGCTCGTAGGGCTCGACCTTCTTCTTGATGCCCTCGTGGAAGCGCTTGATCTTCAGTTCCTCGGCGCGGTGGCGCACCGAGCCGGACTTCTTCGACGTGATGATCGCGACTTCCACGCCGGTCATCTGCAGCGCGACGACGCCCAGGCCGTCCTTGATGTCGAAGTTGCGCTGCTCGAGTCCGTTGTCGTCGATGACGATGCGTCCGTCGGTCATCACGCCGTCGACGTCGAGGATCACGAGCTTCACGCCCTTGGCCTTGTCCATGCGGGACTCCTGTGCAGGTGAGGGGAGGGATCAGTGCGGGTACGACACCGGCGGGCCCGGCAGCGCGGCACCGACGCCGTGGCTGGCGCCGCCGAATCGCACCACCGGGCGGCCGCCGTCGCGCACGCTCCAGTCGCGCACCAGCCCGAGGAACAGGTCGTGGTCGCCGCAGGCGGCGACCTTGAGCACGCGGCAGTCGTAGCTCGCGGCCGAGCCGGCCACGCGCGGACTGGGCACGCTGCCGGTCTCCAGCGCCAGGCCGACCTTGGCGAGCTTCCTCGCGTCGCCGCCGCGGATCGACCCGGCCTTCAGCGCCGCCTTGTTCTGCGCCTCGTCGGACACGTTGAACGTGAAGTGGCGCGCCTCGTTGACCAGCCGGTGCGCCGTGCTGCCCGGCTTCAGGTAGACGGCGACGATGACCGGGTCGTACGACACCCACATCGCGGTCGCTGCGACGACGTCGGTGGCGTCGCCGGCGCGCACTGCGAGCAGCCCCTGCGGGCAAGGCAGGCTGCCGAGCAGCCGTGCGAGCGGCGAGGGCGACGCGTCGGCGGGGGGGGGCTTCTTGGTCGGCACGGCGTGCTCCTCAGTCGATGCCGAACTCGGACCAGCGTGCGCCGATCGCCGCCAGCGTCGCTTCGTCGAGTCGCGCCTCGACGGGCTTCTGCTTCCACTCGTAGGGGATGCACGCGTCCATGAGGATGCGCGACGTGGTCAGCTTGTCGCCGCTCGGGTCGAGCGAAGGGTCGAGCGGGGTCGAGCGGCCGCGCTTGATCAGCTCGGTGCCGCGCATCGGGTCGTAGCGGCACGACAGCGCCCAGACGACGCGCTGCAGGTCGTCGGAGGCGATGTCCTCGTCGACGGTGATCACGCCCTTGATGCCGTAGCTGCCGGTGTTGCTCGCGATCACCGCGTCGGCGACCTGGCGCGAGTGCCCCGGGTACGCCTGCTTGACCGAGACCACCGCCCAGAAGCGACCGGCCGACTCGGGCAGCACGCACACGTTCTGGATGCCCGGGATCTTCATCTTCTCGAGCTCGGTCCACAGCGTCGCGGTGCGCGTGAAGGCGAGCAGCATGTGCACGTCGGTCACCGGCCGGCCCTGGCCGGTGGCCCACAGGATCGGCTTGTCGCGGTGCAGGATCTGCTTGACCTCGAGCGCCGGCTTCGGGATCGGGTGGTGCAGCTCGTCGGTGTAGTAGCCGGTGTATTCGGCGAACGGGCCCTCGGGGCGGAAGGCCGTCGGGTCGATCTCGCCCTCGAGCACGATCTCGGCACCGGCCGGCACCGGCAGCCCGGTCAGCGGCGCCATCAGGTACTCGGCCTGCTGGCCGCGCACGGTGCCGGTGATGTCGAAGTCGCTCGCACCCTTGTGCATCAGCGTGCCGGCCATGAACAGCAGCGGGTCGCAGCCGATCACCGCCGCGGCCGGCATCTTCTTGCCGAGCTTGGCGTACTTCTTCATGATGCGCTCGCCGCGCTTGCCGGGCAGGATCTGCACGCCGCAGGTCTTGTTGTCGAGCATCTGCATGCGGTACGTGCCCAGGTTCGTCTCGCCGGTCTCGGGGTCCTTGAGCACGACGAACACCGTGGTGCCGATGTAGCGTCCGCCGTCGAGCGGGAAGAAGCGCGGCACCGGGAACATGTTGAGGTCGACCTTGTCGCCCTCGAGCACGTTGGCCAGCACCGGGCCGTCCTTGACTTCCCGCGCCTTGATCAACCCCTCGGCACCGATGCTCTTCTTCATCCACGCCTGCGCCGACTCGCACAGCGTGTTGCCGTGCGGCAACCCGAGCATGATCGCCAGCCGCTTGGTGGTCGCGAAGGCGCCGGTGAACACCGGCGTGTCGTAGCCGCGCACGTTCTCGAACAGCAGCGCCGGTCCTTTGCGCTCCTCGACGAGCTTGGAGATGTGCGAGATCTCGAGATTCCAGTCGACCGGGGCGGCGACGCGCCGGAGCTCGCCGGCGGCGGCGCACGAGTCGATGTAGCTGCGAAGGTCCATGGGGTGTCCTCGGTGGGCAGGGGTGACGTGGGGGGGGTCAGGCCGGCGTCTTGGCGTCGACCGCGTGCGCGTTCTCGACCGACTCGATGACGTGGTGGCCGGCGGCTTCGAGCGCGGCGACGACGTCGGCGACCGGCCGGCCGTGGAAGCGCACGATCAGCTTCTTCAGCGCCGACGGCGGCTTGCCGACGCCGATCGGGTACATCGCGACGACCTCGGCGCCGGTGGCCTCGACGATGTCGGCGATGCGCCCCATCGTGCCGGCGGCGTGTTCCATCGGCGCCAGCGTGACGCCGCTGCGGCGCTCGAAGGCGCCGAGAAAGTGCGCCGCCAGCGCGAACACCTCGTTCGACGAGATCAGACCGACGACCTCGCCGCGGTCGAGCACCGGGAACTGGCCGACCTGCAGCTCCTGCCCCTTCTGCAGGCAGGACTCCATGGTCTGGTCGGCGGCGACGGTGGCGGGCTTGCGCACCATCAGGTCGCGCACGCGCAGCCGGTTGGAGAAGTACGCGAACTCGTCGGGGCTCTGCGTGCGCGCGACGAAGTGCGCTGCACGCAGGCAGGCCGATCGCGTCAGCAGGCCGCGCAGGCGCCCGTCCTCGATCACCGGCAGGCCCTGCACGCTGCTCTCCGAGAAGATGCGGCTGGCCTCGGCGACCAGCGTGTCGCCGGTGACGGTCTGCGGCGTCGATTTCATCCAGTTGCGTACCAGCATGTCAGTCGTCCACGGCGCCGAAGCGCCACCGGCCAAGATGGAACCGTCCGAGGCCAGCGCCCGCAGCGCATCCGGCTGCGCCAAGCCGCCGGCGGTGCACCGTCGAGAGGGCAGCCGAGGGGTGCAGGGCGTGGTGCGGGCTCATCTCAGCCGACCTTGCGCCCGGACAGCAGCCCGGCCAGGATGTAGTCCATCGCCGAGCCGCGCGGCGCGTCGGCCGGCGGCTCCTCGGGCGTGGCCTGGACCTTGGCGCTCCACACCGTCTCCGGCCGCGCCTGCAGGATGAAGATGTTCCCGCCGGCGGGCAGGTCCTTGTCGACGGCCCACTCGATGTCCATCGGGCGGCCGTAGTGCTTCTCGATCTGCTTGCCCATCCAGGCCAGCTCGGTCACCTCGTCGTCGATCAGCGACTGCACGGTCTGGCGCTCGAACGGCACCTCGACGGTGTGGCAGCGCTGCGTCTCGAGGTCGACGGTGCAGCAGACCTCCTTGCGCGAGATCGTGCGCTCGGTGATGTCGAGAGTGACCTTGTTGACGACGAAGTGGTCGGGCGTGACCTCGCCCGAGACGACCGACTCGCCGAAACCGAAGTTCGAGTCGATGACGATCACCGAGCGGTCGCCGTTGGCCGGGTGCACGGTGAACATCACGCCCGCGGTGTAGGCGTTGGCCATCTTCTGCACGCCGACGCTGATCGCCACCTGCGCGTGGTCGAAGCCCATGCGCATGCGGTAGGCGATGGCGCGCGCGGTGTACAGGCTGGCGATGCAGCGGCGCACGTGCTGCAGCACCTCGTCGGCGCCGCGGATCCACAGGTAGGTGTCCTGCTGGCCGGCGAAGCTGGCGCCGGGCAGGTCCTCGGCGGTGGCGCTGGAGCGCACGGCCACCGGCGCCGCCGGCAGCCCGCTGCGGATGGCCAGCCGGCGGTAGGCCTCGGCGATCTCGTCCTCGAGCTCGACCGACATCGGCCGCGACTCGATCATCGCGCGGATCCCGGCCGAGGCCTGCTCGAGCGCGTCGATGTCGTCGGCCGACTTGCCCTGCAGCATGCGGGCGATCTCGGGCACGATGCCCGCATCGTGCAGGAAGCGCATGCAGCCGTGCGTCGTCACCGCGAAGCCCGGCGGCACGCGCACGCCCATCGCGATCAGCTCGCCCAGCGACGCGCACTTGCCGCCGACCTCGTTCAGCGAGGTCTTGTCGCAGTCCTCGAACCAGCGCACGACCGCAGGCGTGCGTGCCTGCGTGGCGTGCTGCATCGAGGTGTCGGTCATGACCGCGTTCACTTCACTGCCTCCACCGCGCCGGGGGCGCCCTGCGACCGAGGATCCACGAGGCCTGCCGCGGCCGCCGCCGACCCGGCTCGGGCGTCACGTCGCGCCTGCGATGCGAGCCCGTGCCGAGGCGCAGGCGCCTCGCCGGTGCGCTTGCAGCGCCCCATGGGGACCGGCAGGGCCCCTTCGCGGCCGGTGGGGAAGGCGCCGAAGGCGCTTCGGGCGTGGTTCACGTCACCGCGCGATCGACACCGCACCCGACGAGCCGTCGACGCGCAGCATCATCCCGGTGCGGATGATCTTCGTCGCGTGCCCGGTGCCGACCACCGCCGGCATGCCGTACTCGCGGCAGACGATCGCCGCGTGGCTCATCACGCCGCCGACGTCGGTGACGCAGGCGCCGATCTTGGCGAAGGCCGGCGCCCACGACGGCGAGGTCGTCGGCGCGACCAGGATCTCGCCTTCCTTGAGCTCGCCGACCTCGGCGACGGTGCGGCACACGCGCGCCTTGCCCTCGACGATGCCGGGGCTGCCGGCGAAGCCCTTCAGCTCGCTGACCTTCTCCGGGTCCCCGACCTCCTGCACCGCGGCCCAGTCGGCGAGCGACTTGTTCGTCACGCCCCACAGCACGATGGTGAACGGCTCCTGGATGACCTCGGGCGCGGTGCCGATCGCCGGTGGCGGCGTCCAGGCGCGGAACTTCTCCATCACGCCCTTGCGCCACTCGACCTCGGGCGGCCAGGTCTTGGTGCCGCGCGGCGTCACGCCGGTGGCCCAGGCGGTGACGACGTCCCACAGCGCGAGCTTGATCTCGTCGCGGCGCAGCAGCCACACGTCCTCGGCGTCGGCAAGGATGCCGTGCGCCTCGAGGATCGCCGCGACCTCGCGCATCTTGTTCCAGAACACCGAGTGGAACCAGTGCTCGACGTAGAAGAGGTGGTTCTCGACGTAGGGGAACACCGTCTTCGCGCAGCCCAGCAACTCGTCGAACTGCTTGCGGTCGGCCTCGCTGGTGATCAGGTCACGGTACTCGGCGGTGATGCGGTCGCGCTCGGCGCGCACCTTCTCGGTCGGGCGGTCGATCGACACGCCGGCACGGACCTTGTCGATGTAGGTCTGGATGCCCACCAGCGGCACGTTCATCTGGTCGTTCCACGAGCGATCGTGGTGGAACCAGCCGGTGCCGGTCGAGACGTTGAACCACGGTTCCTTGGCCAGCGACAGCGACAGCAGCCACTCGGTGCCCTTCGGGTCGGCCTTCAACGCCGACTCGACCGCGGTCCACTCGCTGCTCGACTTGACCAGGGCGTCGACGCCGAGCTCGACGGCGCGCCGCGCGAGCTTCTTCAGTTCCTCGTCGGGCTGGTACATGATGACGTCGATGCCCGAGATCATCTGCGTCACGCGCTGCGGCGGGATGCTCGGGAACTGCTTCTGCACGAAGTCGAGGAAGAACACGTAGGCCGCGTAGCCCAGGTTCAGGAACTCGAAGTGGTACTGCCAGCACTTGATGCCGAGGTTGATCAGGTCGTCGTAGGCCTTCAGCAGGTGGAAGCCCTTCGACTCGCCGAGCGCGTCGGTGACGACGCTCAGGTCCTCCATGTCGGGCAGGCGGGGGATCTCGAGCTTCTCGAGCTCGCGGATCGTCGCCTCCATCTTGACCTTCCACTTGGCCTCGAGTGCGTCCCAGTTCTTGTAGTAGTGGCCGGCACGCTCCATGAAGTGCGGCACGCGGCTGCCGATCTCGTTGCCGTCCTTCACCGGCACCGGCGAGATGTAGACGTAGCCGTTGATCATCCGGTGGTCGACGCCGCGCACCGGCGGGACCATGAAGATGCGGTTGTTGTACTGGCTCAGCGCCAGGTACCAGGCCTCGTCCCAGATCGTGTCGAAGGGGTACAGCGGCTCGGGGTAGTGCAGGCCGTCGTAGAACCAGAACGTGTCCTTCTCGTACTGCTGGCGCGCCGGGTCGTCGGTGACGAACTGGTACTGATACGGGTACATGCGCTCCCAGCCCTCGGTGCCGGGGATCGTCTGCGCGGTCAGGTCGTGCGGGACGGGGAATTTCATGCGTGTCTCCTTGGTCCTGGATCGTCTCGGGCGGCTCGTGTCGCGTCGGCCCGTGGGTGCTGCAGCCCGACTTGGAGCAAGCCGCGTGCCAGTGCGGTGCGTGCAGGGCGCGTCCCGAGGGGGCGGCCGGTGCCGGCGCTCGCCGCCGCGGGCACGACGCGCGGCGGCGATCGATCATTTGCGTCGTTGGGGCGTGGCGCGACCGCCGTTGCGATCAAATGATCAAGTGCTGCCCGCGGCGAGGGTCTTCCCCCGGTGCGCGCTGCGCCGCGGTTGACGCCGTTCAAGGCCGGCACCGGCCGGCGGGTCTACAACCGATGCCCCGACCCGTGGAGGACGCGCCATGACCCGCCTGCGCAGCGTCGTGCCCGCCGACGAGACCGACGACCTGCGCAGCGCGCTGCGCCTGGACCCCGACAGCGGCCAGATCTGGCTCGACGAGCACCGCATGCTGCTCGTGCACGCCGAGGCGCAGGCGCTGCTGCGCAAGGAGCTGATCGACAGCCTGGGCATGGAGCGTGCGCAGGGCCTGCTCACGCGCATGGGCTACGCGTCGGGGCAGCGCGACGCCGAGCTCGCGCGCACCGTGGCGCAGCGGCGCAGCGACGTCGAGGCCTTCATGACCGGGCCGCGGCTGCACACGATGGAAGGCATCGTGCGCGTGCAGCCGGTGACCATCGAGATCGACCGCGCCGCCGGGCGCTTCCACGCGGAGTTGCTGTGGCAGCACTCCTGGGAGGGCGAGTGGCACCGGCACTTCTTCGGCACCCACTCCGAGCCGGTGTGCTGGACGCAGATCGGCTACGCCTGCGGCTACGCGTCGGCGTTCATGGGCCGCCCGATCCTGTTCGTCGAGACCGAGTGCGTCGGCATGGGCAGCGACGTCTGCCGCATCGTCGGCAGGCCGGTCGACGAGTGGCCCGACGCCGAGCGTCACATGCGTTTCCTCACCCCGGAGCCGATCGCCGAGCGGCTGCTCGAGCTGCAGACGCAGGTCGACCAGCTGCGCTCGACGATCGGCGAGCAGCGCATGGGCCACCTCGGCCTGGGCGGGGTCGAGATGATCGGCCAGTCGCCCGGGTTCCGCGCCGCGTGCGAGCTGCTGCGCGCCGCGGCGCCGAGCCGCATCGCGGTGCTGCTGCTCGGCGAGACCGGCGTCGGCAAGGAGCTGTTCGCGCGTGCGCTGCATCGCATGAGCCCGCGGGCGGACCGGCCCTTCGTCGCCGTCAACTGCGCCGCGATCCCGCACGAACTGCTCGAGTCCGAGCTGTTCGGCGCCGAGCGCGGCGCCTACACCGGCGCGCAGGTCGCGCGCCCCGGGCGCTTCGAGCGCGCCGACGGCGGCACGCTGTTCCTCGACGAGATCGGCGACCTGCCGCTGCCGGCGCAGGCCAAGCTGCTGCGCGTGCTGCAGGAAGGCGAGGTCGAGCGCCTGGGCGGCACGCAGCCGCGCAAGGTCGACGTGCGCGTCGTCGCCGCGACGCACCAGCGGCTGGCGCAGCTGGTCAAGGAGGGGCGCTTCCGTTCCGACCTGTACTACCGGCTCAACGCCTACGAGATCGAGATCCCGCCGCTGCGCGAACGCAAGGAGGACATCTCGCCGCTGGCGCGCCACTTCCTCGATCAGCACCAGGCGATCGCCGGCAAGCGGCTGCGCGGCTTCACCGACCTGGCCAAGCGCGCGCTGCTGAGCTACGCCTGGCCGGGCAACGTGCGCGAGCTGCAGAACATGATCGAGCGCGGCGTGCTGCTCGCGCCCGGCGGCGGCCGCGTCGAGGTCGGCCACCTGTTCCCGTGCAGCACGCGCGAGCTGCACGAGGCGGGGCTGGAGATGGTCGACGGTCTGGGCGGCGCCGGCTGGCCGGCGGGGCGTGCGCTGTGCGAGGCCGTGTTCAACGGCGTGATGACGCTCGACCAGATCGAGGCGATGCTGCTCGAGACCGCGGTCGACAAGGCGCGCGGCAATCTGTCGTCGGCAGCGCGCCTGCTCGGGCTGACGCGGCCGCAGCTGGCGTACCGGCTCAAGCGGCTGCACGAAGCGCAGCACGCCGCGCGTGGCGACGACGCGGCGCCGGCGGCATGAACGGGTCGGCGGCGCCGCGCATCGACGCGTTCCTGGACGCGCACCACGTGATGACGCTGGCCACCGTCGGCGAGCGCGGGCCGTGGGCCGCGGCGGTGTTCTACGCGCCCGAGCGCACGCCGGCGGGCCGGGCGCTGGTGTTCCTGTCGTCGCCGCGCAGCCGCCACGCCGAGGACCTGGCGCGCGACCCGCGCGTGGCGGTCACGATCCAGCGCGACTACGACGACTGGCCCGAGATCACCGGCGTGCAGGCCGAGGGCCGCGTCGAGCGCGTCGACGGCGACAGCCGCGAGCGCTTGCGCGCGCTGTACGCGCAGCGCTTCCCGCGGGTCGCGCGCGCGCCGGGGCGCGTCGCCGAGGCGCTGGCGCGCGTGCACTGGTACCGCTTCGTGCCGGCACGGATGTACCTGATCGACAACCGGCTCGGCTTCGGTCACCGCGACGAGATCGACTGCGACGGTTGAGGCGCGCCCGATGCGCCGCCGAACGCGCCGCGGGCGTCCGTCGCGCGACCCGTGGCCAGCCGCCGCGCCGTCGTCGGCTTTCGCCGCCATGATCGGCGTCGGCGACGACCGCGCACGACGCTGACCGCGCGCCGCGCGCCCGACCACGCCGCACCGGCGTCTGCCGACGCAGGCCACGCGTCGGCAACGACCACCGGCGCGCGTGGCCGCCGCGTTCAACCCTCCCGCAGCTGCTCGACCAGCTTGCGCCGCAGCAGCTTGCCGGTGGGCGTCCGCGGCAGCGCGTCGATCGGGCGCAGCCAGGCCGGGCGCTGGTAGGTGGGCAGTGCGGCGATGCGCGCCTCGAGCTCGCGCAGCGCGGCGCCGTCGTCGTTGCCGGCGTAGAACAGCCCGACGGCGTCGACGCCGTCGGCGTCGGGCGCGCACACCACCGCGGCCTCGCGCAGCCCGGGCACGCCGGCGCCGAGCTTCTCCTCGAGCTCGACGAGGTTGACCCAGCGTCCGCTGATCTTCACCAGCGAGTCCTCGCGCCCGCCGAAACGCCAGCCGCCGCCGGCGGTGCGCACGAACAGGTCGGCCGGGCAGAAGCGGCCCTCGCGGAAGCTGTCGGCCTGCGCCGCCGGGCGGTCGAGGTAGCCCAGCGCCTGCATCGGGCTGTCGATCAGCAGCCGCGTCGGGCCGCCGGCGTCGGCCGCGGCGGGGTCCAGCGGGGTGACCCCGGTGCCGGGCGACGGCTGCAGCCCGTCCTCGCCGTCGACTTCGGTCATCACCAGCACCAGCACCTCGGAGGCGCCGTAGCCGTCGATCATCGGCAGCCCGGTGGCTTCGCGCCAGGCCTTGCGCAGCGTCGCCGGCAGCGCCTCGCCGGCCGACACGCAGCAGCGCACGCCGGCGGCGGCGATGCCGGGCGCCAGCCCCTCGTGCAGCAGGTGGCGGTACAGCGACGGCACGCTGAACAGCATGTCGGGGCGGGTGCGCGCCACCGCCTGCGCCACCGCCTGCGGCGTCGGCCACGTCGGGTCGAGGATCAGCGTGGCGCCGTTGCGCAGCCCGGCGAGCAGCAGGTTGGTCAGCGGGAACGCGAAGAACAACTTGGAGCTGGCGTACAGGCGGTCGCCGGCGCGCATGCCCATGCGCTCGGCCGAGATGCGCCCGACCTCGCGCACGCAGCGGTGCGCGTGCACCACGGCCTTCGGCCGCCCCGAGGTGCCCGACGAGTGCACCCAGAACAATGGGCTGTCGTCGGCGAGTTGCACCGGCGCGGCCGGCTCGGCGGCGGCCACCGCGCGGCGGCCCTCGTCGAGCGTGATCACGCGTTCGTGCCAGGGGGCCGGCGTGCCTTCGGCCGACTCGGCGACGATCACGTTGAAACCCGCCTCGTCGAGGATGTACTGCCACTCGGGCGCCGGGATGCGCGGGTTGACGCCGACCGCCACGCCGCCGGCCCAGATCGTGCCGAGCCAGCACACGACCCAGTCGATGCCGTCGCTGAGCTTGACCGCGACGCGGTCGCCCGGGCGCAGCCCGCGCGCGTGCCACACCGCGGCGGCGCGAGCGACGCGGTCGCGCAGCTGGCCGTAGCTGATGCGCTCGTCACCGCACTCCAGCGCGGTCGCGGCGTCGTCGTGGCCGGCGAGCAGCAGCTCGGCAGCGTTCATCACCGCGTCGACGCCGGGCGTGGCCGCGCGCGCGGCCAGCGTCGGCGCCTCGCCGCCGTACAGCCCCGGCAGGCGGCTGCGCCAGCGCGCGTACTCAGCGGTGAGCATCTGCGCGTGCTCGCGCTCCTCGGCGGCGAGCTCCTCGTACAGCCGGCGCTCGGGCGCGCCCGGCGTGATCGCGGCGGCGCGCTCGGCGAAGAAGGCCACCGCGCGCTTCTCCAGCGCGATGGCCAGCTTGAACAGGTCGGCGGCGTCCGCGGGCGGCTTCGCGTCGGCGTACACCGCGGCGGTGCGCAGGCTGAACTCGGGCGACGGGGCGGGCACGTCGACGTGATAGCGCCTCGACAGCGTCTCCATGTGCTCGCCTTCCATCACCGCGAAGCGGCCGAACAGCGTGCGCAGTTCCTTGTCGTCGCAGTCGGCGGCGGCGCGCTGGTAGAAGGCCCGCCCTCCGAGCTCGATCTCGAACGCGGTGCGCACCGCGGCCATCGCGGCGGCGTCGGCGGTCTGCGCGGCGCCGGCGGCGCGCAGCGCGAGCCGGCCGCCGCACTGCGGGCAGGCGCCGTAGGGAAACGCGAAGCCTTCGCTGAGCTTGCCGCACGACTGGCACTGCCACTGCATCGGCGCGTCGGCGCAGCAGATGTACAGGCCTTCGTCCTGGTCGGCCAGCGGCTGGTGGCACTTGGGGCATCGCATCATGGCGCGCCTCCTTCAGGGAGTGAGCGTTTCGGGCAGCGGCAACGCGGCCGCCTCGGTCGGTGCCGGCGGCCAGTCGGCGCGGCCGTGCTGCAGCCAGTCGCCGATGGCGCGCGCCGCGCGCCGGCCGGCGGCCATCGCCAGGATCACGGTCGCGCCGCCGGTGACGATGTCGCCGCCGGCGAACACGCCGCGCAGGTTGGTCGCCTGCGTGGCCTCGTCGGCGACGATGTAGCCGCGCTTGTCCAGCGCCAGCCCCTTGGTCGCGCGGCCGACGATCGGGTTGGCCTTGGTGCCCAGCGCGTAGATCACCGTGTCGCAGGCGAACTCGACGAACTCGTCCAACGGCACCGGGCTGCGCCGCCCGCGTGCGTCGGGCTCGCCCAGCGTCATGCGCTGCGCCTTCATGCCGCGCACGTCGCCGGCGTCGTCGAGCAGGATCTCCACCGGCGCGTGCAGGAAGCTGAAGACCACGCCTTCCTCCTTGGCGTGGCGCAGCTCCTCGATCCGCGCCGGCGCCTCGGCCTCGCTGCGGCGGTAGACGCAGCGCACCTCGGCCGCGCCGAGGCGCCTGGCGGTGCGCAGGCAGTCCATCGCGGTGTTGCCCGCGCCGATGACGATCGCGCGCTGGCCCAGCCCGATCGGCGTGTCGCGGTACGGGAAGCGGTCGCCGCCCATCAGGTTGACGCGCGTGAGGAACTCGTTGGCCGAGACCACCTGCCCGGCCGACTCGCCCGGGATGCCGAGGAACGCGGGCGCACCGGCACCGGCGGCGACGAACACCGCGTCGTAGCTCATCGCGCCGGTGAGCTGCTCGATGGTGAAGGTCTTGCCGATGACCTTGTTCGTCTCGAACTTCACGCCGGCGTCGCGCAGGCGGGCGACCTCGCGGTCGATGATGTCGCGCGGCAGCCGGAACGACGGGATGCCGTAGCGCAGCACGCCTCCGATCACGTGCAGCGCCTCGTAGACCGTGACATCGGCGCCGAGCTTGACCAGGTCGGCCGCGGCGGCCAGCCCGCCGGGGCCCGAGCCGACGATGGCCACGCGCCCGAGCGGGTGCTCGACCTGCGGCGGCTGCACCGGCCGCTGCGCGGCGAAGTCGCCGACGAAGCGCTCGAGCCGCCCGATCGCCACCGGCTGCATCTTCGCCTTGACCAGCACGCACTGCGCCTCGCACTGGCTCTCCTGCGGGCACACGCGGCCGCACACCGACGGGAACGGGCTCGAGTCGTAGATCGCGTCGATGGCCGAGTCGAGGTCGCGCAGCAGCAGGTGGCGGATGAAGCGCGGGATGTCGATGCGCACCGGGCAGCCCTCGATGCAGGTGGGCTTGACGCACTGGATGCAGCGTTCGCTCTCGCGCAGCGCGGCGGCCCAGTCGTAGCCCAGGTTGACCTCGTCGAAGGTCTGCGTGCGCTCGTGCGGCTCGCGCTCGGGCATCGGCACCTGCGTGCGCTCGAGCGCCGAGTACTTCTTGTAGGTGCGCTTGCCCTGCTTGACCAGCAGCTCCTCGAGGCTGCAGACGTGGTCGAGGTCCGCGTTGGCCTCCTGCTCCTGCGCCTTGAAGCGCTTCTGGCGCGCGAGCAGTTCCCTGAAGTCGATCTGGTGCGCGTCGAAGTCCGGGCCGTCGACACAGGCGAACTTGACCTCGCCGCCGACCGTGACGCGGCACGAGCCGCACATGCCGGTGCCGTCGACCATGATGGTGTTCAGCGAGACCTTGGTCGCCACGCCGTACGGGCGGGTGGTCTCGGTGCACGCCTGCATCATCGGCATCGGCCCGATCGCGACCACCAGGTCGGGACGGTCGGACTCGATCACGTCCTTCAGCGCCGCGGTGACGAAGCCGGGGCGCCCGAAACTGCCGTCGTCGGTGCACACGATCAGCTCGTCGGCCCACTCGCGCAGCTTGTCGGCCCAGAAGATCAGCTCCTGCTGGCGGAAGCCGACGATGCAGGTGGTGCGGTTGCCGGCCTGCTTGAAGGCGCGCAGCTGCGGGTACACCGGCGCGACGCCGAGACCGCCGCCGACGAGCACGACGTGCCCGGCGCGCTCGATGTGCTGCGGCAGGCCGAGCGGGCCGACGAAGTCGGCGAAGTGGTCGCCGGCAGCGTAGCGGTCGCGCATCTCGCGCGTCGTGCGGCCCAGCGCCTGCACGACGACGGTGACGGTGCCGCGTTCGCGGTCGAAGTCGGCCACCGTCAGCGGGATGCGCTCGCCGGCGTCGTCGAGGCGCAGCATCACGAAGTGGCCGGCCTCGGCCGCCTGGGCGACGTCGGGCGCGTCGACCTCCCACAGGAACGTCTGCTCGGAAAACTGCTCGCGGCGCACGATGCGCGTCATGGGGCGGGCCTCCTTCGGGGCGTGAAGCGTGCGCGCTCAGGCCGCGGACGCAAGCTCGCGCAGCAGCCGCTGCGCGGTCGACGAGGCGACCAGGCGCCGGTGGTTCGACGCGGTGATCGTCGTGCGCATCGGCGAGACCTGCTTGGCCACCAGCTTGCCCAGCGCCGCCAGCGCCGCGTCGTCGACCGGGCGGCCGAGCAGCGCGTAGGTGCCGTCGAGCCGCAGCGGGTGCGAGTTGGTGCCGCTGATGCCCACCGCCAGTTCGGCCAGCACGCCGCCTTCCAGTCGCAGCGCGATGGCCACGCTGGCCAGCGGGAAGTCCATGCCGCTGCGCGTGCGCGCCTTGCGGAAGCCGCTGACGCGCTGCGGGTGGCCAGCGGGCACGTGCACCGCGGCGACCACCTCGTGGCCGCCCAGCGTCAGGTGCGCGGCGCCGTCGTCGCGGTACAGCTCGGCGAGCGGGCGGCGGTAGCTGGCCTTCGTGCCGACGATCTCGACCTCGGCGCCGTAGGCCAGCAGCGCGGCGGCGACGTCGCCCTGGTACGCGGCGTGGCAGCGCGCGCCCTGGGGTGCGACGTGGCAGGTGTCGCCCTTGAGCTTGAGGCACCAGCCGTTGGACTGGCGCCACCACTCGCTCTGGTTGTAGTAGACGCAGCGCGTGTCCTGGCACAGGTTGCCCGCCAGCGTCGCCGCGGTGCGGTGCGCCGGCCCGGCGACCGCGCCGGCGGCCTGCACCAGCGCCGGCAGTTCCTGCGCGAGCTGCGCGTGGCGCTCGATCGTCGCCAGCGTGACGCCGGCGCCGAGCCGCCACTGGCCGTGGTGCGGCTCGATGCCGGCGATGCCGGCCACGCCGGTCAGGTCGATGAGCACCGCCGGGTCGGCGATGCCGCGGCGCATGTTGGGCAGCAGGTCGGTGCCGCCGGCCACCAGCCGCGAGCCGTCCTCGGCCAGCAGCAGCGCGGCGTCGGTGAGCGTTGCCGGGCGCACGAGCCGGATGTCCTCGATCGGTCGCATCGTTTCAGCTCCTCGCCGCGGTGGCCGTGTCGGCGGCCTGGGTGGCGGTGCGTGCCGCGCGTGCGGCGGCCAGTTTCTCGTCGCGCCGGCGCCGCTGGATCGCCTCGAGCAGCCGGTCGGGGGAGATCGGCAGCTCGTGCACGCGCACCCCGACCGCGTCGTACACCGCGGCCGCCACCGCCGGCGGCACGCTGTGCAGCCCGCCCTCGCTCGCCTCCTTGGCGCCGAACGGGCCCAGCGGGTCGATGCTCTCGACCAGCGTCACGTCGAGCGGCGGGGTGTCGAGCACGTTGACCATGCGGTAGTCGAGGAAGTTGGGCGCCAGCGGCAGCCCCTCGTGGTAGCGGTTCTCCTCCGACAGCGCCTGCCCCAGCCCCATCCACACCGCGCCCTGCACCTGACCCTCGACGGCCAGCGGGTTGATCGCGCGGCCGCAGTCGTGCGCGACCCACAGGCCGACCACGCGCACCGCGCCGGTGTCCTCGTCGACCTCGACCTCGGCGACCTGCGCCGCGTACGAGAACCCCGCGCTGGAGCCCACCGCCGCGCCGCGGAACTTGCCGCCCTGCGTCTCGGGCGGCGTCGACCAGGTGCCCTTGACGGTGAGCGTGCCCGAGTCGACCAACGCGGCCTGCACGACCTGCGCGAAGTCCAGCGACGACTCGCCGCAGTTGACCTGGCAGCACTCGCCCTCCCACTCGACCTGCTCGGGCGTCACGCCCAGGCGCTTGGCCGCGGCTTCGACGAGCACCGCCTTCAGCGCCTGCGCGGCGCGCAGCGCGGCGTTGCCGACCATGAACGACACGCGCGACGAGTACGAGCCGTTGTCCTTCGGCGTGAGCACGCTGTCGGTGGCGACGACGCGGATGCGCGACATCGGCAGCAGCAGCACCTCGGCGACGATCTGCGTCAGCAGCGTCGACGAGCCCTGGCCGATGTCGCTGGCGCCGGTGAGGATGGTGATGCCGCCGTCGAAGTCGAGCTTCAGGTTGACCACCGCGTGCGGTTCGCCGCTCCAGTGCACCGGCTTGGCCGACCCCGACACGTAGTGCGAGCAGGCCATGCCCAGGCCGCGGCGCAGCGGCCCGCGGGCCGGGGCCGGAGTCGACGCCGCGCGGCTGCGGCGCTCGCGCCAGTCGCTGCGGCGCTCGACCGCCTCCAGGCACTGCGGCAGCCCGTACGAGTTGACCTGCAGCTCGTTGAGCGTGCGGTACGGCGGCGTGATCAGGTTGGCGCGCCGCAGCGCGAACGGGTCCAGCCCGAGCGCCTCGGCCATCTCGTCGAGCAGCGCCTCGAAGGCGAAGCGCACGTTGACCGCCCCGTGACCGCGCATCGCGCCGCACGGCGGCAGGTTGGTGTACACGCGCCAGCCGCGGTAGCGCACCGCGCCGAGCACGTACAGCGCGTGCAGCAGCGCGCCGGCGTAGAGGATGGTCACCAGCCCGTAGCCGCCGTAGGCGCCGCCGCGCTGCACGACCTCGGCGTCGACCGCGGTGATGCGCCCGTCGCGCGTCAGGCCGATCTTCAGCCGCGTGCGCGTCGACGGCCGCGCGCGGTGCGTCAGGAACGCCTCCTCGCGGGTGAGCTCGAGCTTGACCGTGCCGCCGGCAGCGCGCGCGAGGCAGCCGGCGATCATCTCGAAGTTCAGCGGCTCGACGCGGTGGCCGAAGCCGCCGCCGACGAACGGCTTGACGACGCGGATCGCCGCGCTGTCGAGGCCCAGCGTCTGCGCCAGCATCAGGTGCAGGTAGTACGGCACCTGCGTCACCGAGTGCAGCGTCAGCTGGGCCCGCTCGGGGTCCCATTGCGCGACGCTGGCGTTGAGCTCGATCTGGCCGTGCGAGATCTCGGCGCAGTCGAACGTGCGCTCCATCACCAGGTCGGCGGCGGCGAAGCCGGCGGCGAGGTCGCCGAAGTCCTGCTCGACGCTGCGCTCGATGTTGCCGGGCTTGTTGTCGTGCAGCAGCGTCGCGCCGTCGGCGCGCGCGTCGTCGGCGTCGAAGTACGCCGGCAGCGGCGCGATGTCGACCTCGACCGCGCGCAGCGCCGCCTCGGCGGTGTCGATGTCGTCGGCGGCCACCGCGAACAGCGGCTCGCCGCGGTAGCGCACCCGCTCGCGTGCCAGCGGCCACTCGTTCTGCGAGATCGGAATCACGCCGTACGGCGCGGCGAAGTCGTCGCCGGTGATCACCGCGCGCACGCCGGGGATCGCCAGCGCCTTCGACGCGTCGATGCGGCGGATCACGCCGTGCGCGACCGGGCTGCGGCCGATGCGCCCGACCAGCGCGCCGGGGAACGGCAGGTCGGCGGTGTAGCGCGCGCGCCCGCTGACCTTCTCGAGGCCGTCGACGAGCGGGCGGCGCTGGCCGACCGAGTGCGTCGGCGGCGCCGGCTCGTGCGCCAGCTGGACATGTTCGAACTTCATTCGTTCGCCTCCACCGCCGCCTGCACCGACTCGACGATCTTCACGTAGCCGGTGCAGCGGCACAGGTTGCCCGACAGCGCGTCGCGGATCTGCGCCTCGCTGGGGTGCGGCTCGCGGCGCAGCAGCGCCTCGGCGGCCATCACCATGCCCGGCGTGCAGAAGCCGCACTGCGCGCCGAGCTTCTCGTGGAACGCGCGCTGCAGCGCCGACAGCCGCCCCTGCTGCGACAGCGACTCGATGGTCTCGACGTGGCGCGCCTCGACGCTGGCGGCCAGCGTGATGCAGGCCATGCGCGGCTCGCCGTCGACGAGCACGGTGCACGCGCCGCACTCGCCGCCGTCGCAGCCCTGCTTGGTGCCGGTGAGCTGCAGCGCGTCGCGCAGCACCTCGAGCAGCGTCGCGCTGTCGCGCGCGGCGACGCGCTGCGGCCGCCCGTTGACGGTGATCTGCAGCAGTCGATGGGTCATGGCTCAAGCCTCCTTGGGTCGCAGGTCGCGCACGCGCACCGCCTTGCCCTGCGAGCGCGGCACGCTGCCCGGGGCGAGCACGACGATCTCGGCGGTCACGCCGATCAGCGACTTGACGTGGTGGATCGCGTCGGCGGCGAGCTCGCCGAAGCGGTCGGCGGCGATGCCGGGCTGCGCCTCGACCTCGACGCGCAGGTGGTCCAGGTGGCCGTGGCGCGTGACGACCAGCTGGTAGTGCGGCGCCAGCCCCGGGCGGCCGACCAGCACCGACTCGATCTGCGACGGGTAGACGTTGACGCCGCGGATGATCAGCATGTCGTCGCTGCGCCCGGTCACGCGCAGGATGCGCACGTGGGTGCGGCCGCAGTCGCAGCGCTCGCGCGTCACGCGGGTGACGTCGCGCGTGCGGTAGCGCAGCATCGGCAGCGCCTCCTTGGTCAGCGTCGTGATCACCAGCTCGCCCGCTTCGCCGTCGGGCAGCGGCTCGCCGGTGTCGCGGTCGACCACCTCGAACAGGAAGTGGTCCTCCCAGCCGTGCAGGCCGTTGCGGCACTCGCACTCGCAGGCCACGCCCGGGCCCATGATCTCGGACAGCCCGTAGACGTCGACCGCGCGCAGCCCGATGCGCGCCTCGATCTCCTCGCGCATCGCCGCGCTCCACGGCTCGGCGCCGAACATGCCGATCGCCATCCCGCTGTCGCGCAGGTCGACGCCCATCTGGTCGGCGACCTCGGCCAGCGCCAGCGCGTACGACGGCGTGGCGCACAGCACGCGCGGGCGGAAGTCCATGATCAGCGCGATCTGGCGCTCGCTGCCGCCGCCCGACACCGGCACCACCGGGCAGCCCAGCCGCGTCGCGCCGTCGTGCGCACCGAGCCCGCCCGTGAACAGCCCGTAGCCGTAGGCGTTGTGCACCAAGTCGCCCGGGCGCACGCCGGCGCAGTGCAGCGAGCGCGCCATCAGGTCGGCCCAGCGGCCGAGGTCGCCGGACGTGTAGCCGACCACGGTCGGCTTGCCGGTGGTGCCCGACGACGCGTGCAGCCGCGCCAGCGACGCCAGCGGGCGCGCGAACAGCCCGAACGGGTAGTGGTCGCGCAGGTCGGTCTTGACCATGAACGGCGCGCGGCGCAGGTCGTCGAGATGGCGCAGTGCGTCGGGGTGCAGCCCGGCGGCGTCGAGCCGCGCGCGCTGCCACGGCACGTGGTCCCAGAGGTTGCGCAGCACGTCGCGCAGCCGCTCGAGCTGCAGTGCCTCGAGCGCGTCGCGCGACATCGTCTCCATCGTCGGGTGCAGCCCGACCGCGGTGTCGGCGGCGAAGTGCCTGGCCTCGGCGGTCGCTCCCATCGCATCGCTCCTAAGTGCGGCGCACGCCGCGCACCGGCAGCCGCGGCAGCGGCAGGAAACCCTGGTTGAACGCGGCGCGCGTGACCAGCGTGAACTTGAACCACGCGCCGCCGGCGGCGGCCAGCACGCCGGCGAGTGCCTGCAGCGCCTGCACCGCGCCGTCGCCCAGCGGCGCGCCGAGCGCGGCCACCGCGGCGGCCAGCGGCAGCAACGTCGCCGGCTTGAACACCAGCGCCGCGCGGTCGATCGCCGCCAGCGCGCGCGGCGCCACGCGCACCCGGCGCCGCCAGACGCTCCACAGCGCCAGTCGCGCCGCGAGCAGCGCCGCGAAGGCGGCCCACGCCCAGGACGGCGCGGGGGCGAACGGCGATGTCAGCAGCAGCCACAGCCCGGCGCCTTCGGCGAGTCCGGTGGCCACCACGAGCGGCACGGTGGCCGGCTCGCGCCACGCCGGGATGCCCTTGGCCGCCTGCAGGATGCGCGCCTGGCAGTAGACGAAGGCCAGCGCGAGCAACGCCGACAACGGCCCGGCGGCGGCGACGCCCAGCAGCACCCCACCGACCGCGGCGAACAGCAGCGGCGCGACCCAGGCCTCGCGCGACATCCACGAGCGGCGCACATGCACGAACACGTTGAGCGCGCGCAGCGGGCGACCGATCTCGGCCCACACCGCGAGCAGCCCGACGCCCACCAGCAGCGCCCCGGCGGCGAACAGCCAGACGTCGCCGCGCGCCAGCGCCGCGGCGACGATGAGCCCGCTGCCGGCGCCGCCGGCCATGAAGTTGGTCGCGGCGCGCCAGTCCCAGTTCTGCTGGTGCCAGGGGTTCGGTCCGTAGCTCATCGCGCGACCTCCTCGACGGCGTCGCCGTCTTCGGCACGGTCCCAAAGGTAATACATACGCGGGCCGGTGCCCAGCTCCTCGTGCAGCCGGAAGTGCTGGTTTTCGGCGAGCAGCTTGGAAACGTTGCTGTTCGGGTCGTCGACGTCGCCGAACACCAGCGCCTCGGCGATGCAGGCGTTGGCGCACGCCGGCGTGGCCTCGGGGTCGACGCCCGGGGTCTGCCCCTTCGCGAGTCCGGCGTCGACGCGGTCGACGCAGAAGGTGCACTTGGTGGCCACCGCGAGGCGGTCGGCGTCGAAGCGCGCCTGCTCGTGCTCGCTGGCGCGGCCGTAGGCGAACGTCGCGCGCTCGGTCTTGTAGCGCGCCTGGTACGGGCAGGCGACGGCGCAATAGGCGCAGCCGATGCAGATGTCGTAGTCGATCGTGACGATGCCGTCGGCGCGCTTCTTCGTCGCCGTCGTCGGGCACACGTCGAGACACGGCGGCTCGTCGCAGTGCTGGCAGCCCACCGGCACGAAGGCGCGCTGCACGTTCGGGTACTCGCCGAACTCCATGTCGAGCACGCGGCGCCACTGCACGCCCGGGGGCGTCGCGTTGGCGTGCTTGCACGCCGCGGTGCAGGTCTGGCAGCCGACGCAGCGCCGCAGGTCCGCGACCATGGCCCACTTCGTCATGCGCGGGCCCTCGCCACCTTCACGCGCACGATGTCGGCGCCCGAGCCGGTCGCGTCGGTCAGGTCCATGTCCATCGTCGCCAGCGCGTTCATGCTCGGCACGCCGAAGTCCTTGGCCAGCGGCGTGGCCCAGTGGTCGAACTGGCCGATCAGCAGCAGCGTGTCGGGCCGGATGCCCTGGCGCAGCACCGCGCGGCCGCGCACCTTGCGCTTCGGCGTCGCGATCTCGACCTCGTCGCCGTCCTCGATGCCCAGCCGCGCGGCGGCCTGCGGGTTGACGATGACGCCGCGGTGGCCGGCGACGTTGTCGGCCACCTCCTTGATCATCTGCACGCCGGCGTTGCCGCCCCAGGCGTACTGCATGCTGCGCGCGGTCAGCAGCCAGAACGGGTACGCCGCGGCGTCGCCGCCGACCTTGGCCACCGCCTGCTCCCACAGCGCGGGGAAGTCCTTCCACGGCGGCAGCGCGTTGTATTCCTTCAGCTGCGCGTCCCACCAGTGCATGCCGTGCTCGTGCAGCCGGCGGCCGAGTTCCTCGCCGACGCGCTTGAGCCGCTCCTGGTACGGCAGCTCGTAGCGCAGCCCGGCGCGCTGCAGCGTCGGCGTCAGGTACCACTGCGCCTGCGAGAACGGGCGCGTCATCATCCCGTGCTCGCGCCACCAGTCGAGCCCGTGCACCTCGCGGCCCTCGCTGACCTCGGCGCTGGCCGAGCGGCACACCGCGTCCCACACCTGTTCGCGCGTCGGCGGCTGCTCGGTGGGCAGCGTGTGGTCGCCGTGTTCGTGCTTGAGGGGCACGCCGCAGCCGCCCTTGTTGATCGAGGCGACGTACTTGGCCGTCAGCCCGGTGCGCTCGGCGAGCTCGGCGGCGACGTCGGTGAAGTCGCGCGCCTGCCCGCGCACGGCCACCGCCGGCTGGCGCAGCGCGAAGCCCTCGTGCTGCCAGAACTGCTCGACGTACTTGGTGCCGCCGATGCGGATGAGCTGCAGGCTCTCGAGGTCGGTCGCGTCGGGCAGCAGGATGTCGGCGAAGTGGTTGGTCTCGTCGCGCGTGTAGGCGAAGGCGACGACGAACGGGAAACGCGCCATCTTCTCGCCGATCGCCGGCGTGTCCCAGAACGAGATCGCCGGGTTGGTGCGGTAGACGAACCAGACGTCGGGCGGCGTCACGCGCGGCAGGCCCTCGGGGGTGTCGTCGAGGAACATCCACGAGAAGTGCGTCGGCCCCAACGCCTGGCTCCACGGCCCGTCGGAGGCCAGCGGCACCATCGTGCGGTAGGCGTTGCGGATGTTCGGCTTCGGCGACCACTGCCCCTTGCGCGTCGTGTTCAGCGCGTAGTGCATGAAGCCGTCGACGCCCGGGCGCACCGTGACGCTGTCGTGGCGGTGCGACATCGGCCGCGCCAGCCGCACCGTGGTGCCGATCGTGCCGCCGGGCACCTCGAGCGCGCCGACCAGCACCGCCAGCAGCGTGCGCGCCCAGCAGCACTCGTAGCCGCCCCAGCCGTTGTTCACCGTCTTGCCCAGCGACACCGCCACCGGCCGGTACGGCATCGTCACGCCGTCGATCTCGATCGTCTGTCCGACGCAGGCGTGGTCGAGGTACTCGTGGGCGATGCGGCGGATCTGCGCGGCCGGCACGTCGCACACGCCGGCCGCCCAGTCGGGGCCGTACGGGCGCATGTGATCGACGAGCAGCGTGAACGCGGTGCGCCCGGCCAGGCGCCCCTCGGCGAGCACCTCGTCGTCGGCGCCGACCTCGACCGCGTCGACCTCGTACTCGCCTTCCAGCGCCTCGTCGACGTCGGGCGCGTCGTGCGGCACCGCGCGCTGCGTGCGCGCGTCCCACACCAGCGGCTTGCGCGTGGCGGCATCGCGCAGGTAGTAGCCGTGCGCGCCCACCAGGTACGGCGAGCCGCTCCAGCGCTTGAGGAACGCGAGGTCGAGCCGCTCGCGCGGCGCCTCGTGCAGCATCACGTGGATCAGCGCGTAGAGGAACGCGGGGTCGGTCTTCGGCTTGATCGGCACCCACTCGGCCGAGCAGGCCCCGGTGACCGACAGGTGCGGCTCGACCTGCACGCGCTTCATGCCGCGCACGCGCGCCTTGGCGTGGCGCCAGATGCCGACCACGCCGCCCGAGGCCTCGATGTTCGAGCCGCACGAGATCAGGTAGTTGCACAGCGGCGTGTCCGCGGCGACGATGAAGGCGCGGTGCCAGAACTCGCCGTACAGGTGCTCGCTGTGGTAGCACTTGACGCCCTGTCCCGACCCGAGCCCGAAGTCCACCGGGCCCCACGCGGCGAGGAACGCCGGGAAGCTGCCCATGTACATCTGCGGCGTGCCGCCGCCGCCGAAGCTGGCGGCCACGCGCGGGTAGCCCGACGCGTCGAGCAGCCCCTCGTCGCGGATCGCGTTCAGGCGCGCGGCGATCGTCGACAGCGCCTCCTCCCACGAGATCTCGACGAAGCCGGGATCCTCGTCGCGGCCCTTCTTCGGGTTCGTGCGCTTCATTGGCGCGAGCACCCGGTGCGGGTTGTAGGTCTTCTGGATCAGCCCGAAGGCCTTGACGCAGACCTTGCCGCCGCCCGGATGCACCGCGGCGGCGCAGAAGTTCGGCTCGACCTCGGTGGCCACGCCGTCCTCGACCTTGACGGTCAGCAGGTCGGGCCCGGCGACGCACTGGTAGCAGTACGTCGGCACGCGGCGCGTGGCCGTCGGCATGGCAGCGGTCATCCCGGGCCTCGCGTGGTTCGTCGCGTCTCAGTCGGCCAGCGTCTTCGCCTTCTGCGCCTTCGCGGCGAGGCGCTGCGCCGTCTTCGCCACGTCGACGACGAAGCGCGCGTGCCGGCCGCGCACGATCGGCTCGACCGCGTCGCGGCCCTCGACCTCGAACTGCACCGCGCGGCCGTCGACCGCGGCCACGCGCACCGTCAGATCGACGCGCATGCCCAGCAGCGTCGCGCCGACGTGGTCGATCTCGACGCGCGTGCCCACCGAGTCCTCGCCGGGGTCGAGGTGCTGCAGCAGCAGGTTGCGGCAAGCGACCTCGATGTCGCGCACCAGCATCGGCGTGGCGTACACGCGCGCGGCCTCGCCCATGAAGTCGATGGTGCGCTCGCGGTCGACCTCGAAGCTCACGCTCGAGGCGACGCCGGGTTGCAGGGTGGCCTTCATCGTCGTCTCCTGGTTCGCATCGCCGCGGCCGTGGCCGCGACCCCGCGCTCGCGGGCTCGGGGTGCCTGCGCGGTGGCTGTACACTCGATCTGTCGACCGTTTGGTCGATTCTGGTACTGGAATGCGCCTTTCGGATTTGATCTGGTTCATGGTTTTGGTCACCCGTGGCTCGCGCTGAGCCGAAGCCGACCGCCGCGCCGCGCGGGCGTCGCCGCCGCGCGGCGGCCGCCGCACCGCCGGGCGTGCCGACGATCCGCCCGGCGCGGCGCGCCGACCTGGCGCAGGTCGTCGCCATCGACGCCACCGTCACCGGCGTCGAGAAGGAGGCGTACTGGCACGGGGTGTTCAGGCGCTACGGCACGCGCGGGCAGGGCCAGCGGCACTTTCTGGTGGCGCTGGTCGACGACCGCGTCGCCGGGTTCGTGATCGGCGAGGTGCGCGACTGGGAGTTCGGCCAGCCGCCGTGCGGCTGGGTGTTCGCGATCGACGTCGACCCGAGGGTGCGCCAGGCCGGCGTGGGCACGCGGCTGCTCGCCGCGGTGAGCGAGCGCTTCACCGCCGCGGGGGTGCGCAAGCTGCGCACCCTGCTGGCCAGCGACAACACGCTGATCCTGTCGTTCTTCCGCAGCCAGGGGATGATGGCCGGCTCGCTGATCCCGCTCGAGATGGACCTGCCGGCCGAGGGCGAGCGGTCATGAAGCTGCAGAAGAACTCGCGGCTGGCGCTGTACAGCGTGCTCGACTTCGCCGCCGAGCCGCAGCGCCACATCCCCGCCGCCGAGATCGCCGAGCGCTACGGCGAGTCGGCGCACCACCTGGCCAAGGTGCTGTCGGAGCTGGCGCGCGCCGGCATCGTCGAGTCGGTGCGCGGCGTCGGTGGCGGCTACCGCTTCGTTGCCAACCCGAGGCGGCTGACGCTGCTCGACGTGATCCGGCTGTTCGAGGATCTCGGCGGCGACGGTGACGGTGCCGCCGGCGTCGACACCCCGGTCGACCGCGCGCTGGCCACCGTGCTGGCCGAGATCGACCAGATCGCCCGGGCGACCTTCGGGTCGATCACGGTGGCGACGATGCTGCGGCTGATCGAGCGGCAGGGCGTGACCGGACCCGGCTGAGCGACGCGGTTGGCGGGCGCGGGACAGGGGCGGCTGCACCACACCGGGTGCGGCCGTGCCGGCGCGCTTTCCTATCATCGCCGCGTGAGCTTCGCCCTCGGCAAGATCCAGCCCCCGCAGCCGCGCCGCGGCCGGCTGCTCGAGCGCCCGCGGCTCGAGGCGCGGCTGCGCGAGGCGTTGCGCACGCACCGCGTGGTGCTCGTCGCCGCGCCGGCCGGTTGCGGCAAGACCGCGCTGCTGGTGCGCGCGCTGGTGCCCACGCCGCCGGGCAGCGCGCTGGCGTGGGTCTCGCTCGATCCGGGCGACGACCTGCACCGTCTGCTCGAGTGCCTGCTTGCCGCGCTCGAGCCGCACGACCTGCCGTGGCGCGTGGCGCCCGAGGGCCTGCTCGCCGAGGCGTCGCGCGGCGACGCGCGCGGTCGCCAGCGGGCGGTCGATGCGCTGGCCGACGCGCTCGACGCCGCCGGGGTCGCGCACGGCACGATCGTGCTCGACGACTTGCATCACCTCGACGACGAGGCAGCGCCGCAGTTCCTGCAGCGGCTGGTCGAGCGCCTGGGCGCGCGCTGGACGCTGGTGCTGTCGGCGCGCGAGGTGCCGCCGGCGCTGGCGCCGCGCGCCGCGGCCCCCGGCGCGCTGGCGCAGTTCGGCGAGGCGGACCTGCGTTTCGACGCCGACGAGGCGCAGGCCTGGTTCGCGGCGCAAGGCATCGACGCCGGCACCGCGCGGGCGCTGCACGCGCGCACCGGCGGCTGGGCCGCGGGCCTGCAGCTGGTGCTCAGCGGCGGGCGCGGCGCCGGGCCGGGCGGGGCCATCGACCGCACCGCGTTCGACTACCTCGCCACCGAGGTGCTGACGCGCCTCGACCCGGCGCTGCGCCGCTTCCTGCTCGACACCAGCGTCCTGCACGAACTCGACGCCCGGCGCTGCACCGCGTTGACCGGCGACGCGCACGCGGCGCGCCGGCTCGACGAGATCGAGCGCCGCGGCCTGTTCGCCAGCGTCGTCGACGAGGCCACCGGCACGCTGCGGCTGCACGACCTGTTCCGCGACGCGCTGCAGCACCGGCTGCGCATCGAGCGCCCCGACGACTGGCCGCGGCTGCTGGCGCGCGCCGCCGGCCTCGAAGCCGACCCGCTGCGCCGGCAGGCACTGCTGCTGGCCGCCGGCCGCCCGGAAGCCGCGGCGTGCGCGCTGCTCGACGCGGCGCCGGCGCTGAACATCGGCGGCGCGGTGGCGACCGTGCTGCGCCTGCTCGCCGCGTACCCCGAGGCGTTTCGCGCCGGATCGGCCGAGTGGCAGCGCGTGGCCGGGCTGGCGACCCTGACGGTGTGGCGGCTCGGCGAGAGCGAGCGGCACTTCGCCAGTGCCGCGTCGCTGTACCGCGCGCGCGGCGACACCGCGGCGGCGCAGACGATGGACGCGCGCCGCGCGTCGCCGCTGGTCGCGCTCGGACGCACGGGCGATGCCGCGGCGGTGCTCGACGCGCTGGCCGCGGCGCCACCGGTCGAGTTCGAGGCGCGGCTGCTGGCCGCCAACGCGGCGACCTGGCTGCACCTCGAGCGCGGCGAGTACGACGCGGTCGCGCCGGCGTTCGAGGCCATGCTGCAGCTGCTGCAGGGCCGCACCGCGGTGCCCGACTGGGGCAACGTGCCGCCGCCTCGGCAGACGGCGTGCCGCGGCATGGCGGCGCTGACGCAGCGCTGGGCCGCCGGCGCGCTGGCGGTGGCCGGCGACCGGCCGGTGCCGCTGCGCACCTTCGCGCTGCTGTCGCTGGCCTGGCGCGCGCTGTGGCTGGGACGGCCGGCCGAATCGTGCGCGCTGCTCGACCAGGCGCTGGGCGACGCCACCTGGGGCGGGCACGAGGTCATCGCGCGCAGCCACGCGCTGGCGCTGCAGGCGGTGCTGGCGCTGCTGCGCGGCGACGCCGCCGAGGCGGTGCGCAAGGTGCGCCAGCGCGTCGACGAGCAGCCCGCCGGCTACGGTGGCTGGGGCCTGTGGCACGCGCTGCACTACGCGGCGCGCGTCGCCGCCGCGGCCGGCGACGACGCAGCGCTGCGCGAGTGGGTGCAGCGACTGCACGCACTGCACGACACGCTGTCCGACGTGACGCCGCAGCGGCTGCGGCCGGTGGCCGCGCTGCGCGGCATGCTGGCGTGGCGCCAGGGCGACCGCGACGGTGCCCGCGTCCACTGGCAGGAGGTGCTCGACGACGAGGCGCACGCCGACCTGCTCGGCCTGGCCGGCGAGGTGCGCGTGCGGCTGGCGCGGCTGCGGTGCGCCGGTGGCGACCGCGACGCGGCCGCGGCGCTGCTCGCGCCGCTGCTCGAGCGCGTCGACGACGGGCCGCGCGGCACGGTGTTCGCCGCTGCCGACCTCGCCGCGCTGGCGCGCGAGGACTGGGCCGGCGCGCTCGCCGAAGCGCGCCTGGCGACGCTGCGCGGCTGGGCCGATGCGCTGGCACCGGCCGCTGCGGCGCCGTCGCGGCGTGCCGGCGACGACGGCGCCTTCGGCCCCACCGGCGAGCGGCTGTCGGCGCGCGAACTCGAGGTCCTCGCGCGGCTCGCGCGCGGCGACGCCAACAAGGCGATCGCCCAGGCGCTCGACCTCAGCCCGCACACCGTCAAGCGCCACGTCGCCAACGTGCTGGGCAAGCTCGGCGTCGCGTCGCGGGGTCAGGCCGCGGCCTGGTACCACGCACGAGCCGCGACGCGCGAATGAACCGCGGCTGCGCGTCGCGGGACGCGGCGGGTCCTCGTCCGGCCCGCGAGCGCTTGCGCGGGCGTGGACCTCCTGCGCGCGCGACGTGCGGTCACGGCTTGCGCGACGCGCCGATCAGCAGCACGCCGCCGCCGACGATGGCGGCGATGCCGGCCCACAGCGGCACGTTGACGGTCTCGGTCTGCGCCACCTTCAGCTCGATCGGGCCGACCTTGGCGGCGGTGCTCTCCTTGGTGTACGAGAAGCCCCCGTACACCAGCCCGAGGGCCCCGGCGACGATCAGCACGATGCCCAGCAATCGACCTGCGCTCATCACATTCCTCCTTGCGTGGGCGGCCCCGAGCGGGGACCGGTGCCGTGATTGGAGCGGCGGCCGATGTGGCGGTCTGTAGGACGGGACGAGGACTTGCGGTAGGAGAAGGCGGCGACGGCGATGCGCGGGGGTCCTCAGGCGTGCAGCAGCACCGGCGTTCCCTGCTCGGACCAACCCTGCATCGCGATCTGCGCGCAGCCCAGGCGGTAGGCCTCGTCGACCGCGCGCCCCGCGCCCAGTGCCTGGTAGAAACCGACCGTGAAGGCGAGCGCAGCGTCGTCGCCGATCTCGTCGCCCATGCCGACCACGTGACGCACGTGGCGGGCCATCGCCCGGGCCTGCAGCTCGGAGTAGCAGGCGTTGAGGACGACGCACTCCACGACGCCGGTGAAGTGCGAGAACAACAGGGCCAGAGCCTGCGCGTCGACGGGGCGGGCCAGCCCGGCAGCGTCCTCGAAGCACAGCACGCCGTCCTCGCCGCCGTGTCCGGCGAAGTGCACGATCGCCGGCTGCGTGTCGAGCAGGGCCTGGCTCAGGTCCTCGGGGCGCAGCGACAACTGGGGCAGCTCGAGCCTGAAGCGGTCGCGCTGGCTCGACAGTCGCAGCGTCTCCTGAATCTCGCGGAACTCGCGCCCGAGACGCAGCCTCGCCTCGTCCGACGGGTCGGCCGCGACGAACAGCACCGACAGCGGCTTCTTCGCCCCGTCGGACCGCCCGGGTACCGGGGCCGCCAGCAGCGGCTTGAGGCGGTCGAGTGCGGCCTGGAAGTTGCCGCGCGCGGTGTCGAGCGCGGCGTTGAAGCGCTCGAGCCAGTGCGCCTCGTCGCAGGCGTCGCGGTTGGCGATGTAGTCCTGCACCACGGCCAGGAAGGCGTTCAGGTCGCGTTCGATGCCGCGCAGCGCGTCACGCATCGCCGACGTCACCTGGGGTGCGACGTGCAGCTCCTCCTCGTCGGCCACACGCACCGCCTCGAGGATCGGTCCCCAGTCCTTCATCGGCTCGACGACGGTCTTGCCTTCCAGAGACTGCCACAGGCCATGACGCAGGAACGCGCGCACGCCGACGAACGCCGTCCAGATCCTGCGCTGGGCTGCCTCGCTCGTGGTCGCCATCGGTTTGCCGCTCGTCGGTTCAGGCGCAGTGCCGTCGACCGTATTCTGGGGCACACGCCGTCGCCGGCCCCGGCCGCCGCCCCCGCGCGCGGCGCGGCGGCCGGTTCACCCGGGCATCGACAGCCGCCGGACGGCCTTGACGAAACGTTCGAGCGTCGGTGACAGCACGCCCGGGGCCAGGCGGACGTCGAGCAGCTGGAAGCGCCCGCGCGTGGCGTGCGCACGCTCGAGCGCCGCGGTCAGCTCGCCGCGCGTGGTCACCACCTGGCCGTCGCCGCCCATGCCGGCGGCCATCGCGGCGAAGTCCCAGGTGCCGAGGTCGTTGAAGCGGCCCTCGGGCATGAAGGTGCGCAGCATCTCCCAGCTGGCGTTGTTGAACACCAGCACGATCGGATCCCAGCCGTAGCGCCGCGCGTTGCCCAGCTCCCAGCCGGTCATCTGGAACGCGCCGTCGCCGACCAGGATCAGCGGCCGGCGCCCGCTGGCCGCCTGCAGGCCCAGGCCGGCGGGCACGCCGTAGCCCATGGTCGCGTAGTAGCCCGGCGCGACCAGCGCGGTGGGCTCGATGTCCATCGCCGTGAACAGGCAGTCGCCGACGTCGCAGGCCAGCGGCAGCGGGCCGTGGCGGTGCATCAGCGCGTTGACCGCGTCGGCGATGTCGCGCGGCACGACGGGCGCGTCGGCGTCGCCGGCCGCGGGCACCGGCGCGTCCGGTGGCTCGCGGCGCGCGGCCGCTGCAGCGACCGGCGGCACGCGTTCGAGCAGCGCGTCGATCAGCGCGGCCAGCGGCAGGTCGTGGTAGACGTGGTGGCCCATCGCGACGTCGCCGTCGTAGGCGTGGATCGCGTGGCGGAAGTCGATGCGCCGCGCCGACACCGCGAAGTTGGTGTCGCTGACGATCACGCCGAGCAGCAGCAGCGCGTCGCTGGCCTCGACGCGTTCGGACAGGTCGGGGTCGCCGGCCAGCCCGAGGTAGGTGCCGGCCAGCGGCACGTCGGCGTCGGCGAGCAGGCCGCGGCCCATGAAGGTGGTCGCCACCGGGATCGCCAGCCGCCGCGCCAGCTCGGCGACGCGCGACTCGAGCGCGTAGCGGCGCACCTCGACGCCGACCACCAGCATCGGGCGCTGGGCGGCACGCAGCCGCGCGAGCAGTTCGTCGGCGCAGGCGGCCAGCCGATCGGCGTCGACCGGCGACGGCGGCGTCGTCGGCACCGCCTCGCACGGCCGGTCCGGCATGTCGCGCGGAATCTCGAGGTACACCGGGCGCGAGTGCGCCAGCGCGGCGTCGAGCACGCGCGCGATGCGCGCCGGCGCCGTCTGCACGTCGTCGAGCACCGCGCGGTCGACGGTGAGTTCCTCGTACAGCCGCCACTGCGAGTCGAGCGTCTTCACCTGGTGATGCAGCAGCAGCCCGCTGGCGGCTTCGTGCGCCGCGGGTGCGCCCGACAGCACCACCAGCGGCACGCGCTCGGCGTACGCGCCGGCCACCGCGTTGACCAGGTTGAAGGCGCCGGCGCCGTACGTCACCGCGGCCACGCCCAGCCCGCCGCGCGCGCGCGACGCCGCGTCGGCGGCGAAGCCCACGCCCGGCTCGTGCGACAGCGTGACCAGCGGCAGCCTCGCGCTGCGCTCGATCGCACGGAACAGCGGCAGCGCGAAGTCGCCGGGAATGCCGAACACTTCGGTGGCGCCGCGCGCCGCCAGCGCGTCGAGCAGCCGCCCGGTCAAGGTGGCGTTCACTTCCATAGCGGGCCGATCGCGTCGAGCGTGTTCTTCAGCACCAGCCCGTACTCGGTGTCGCCTTCCATCACCAGCGCGCGCTCGAAGAACAGGCGGTCGGCGTCGTCCTCGCCGCGCACCAGCCGCCACAGCGCGTCGGCGCGCGCGCGGATCACCAGCGCCGGGGCGTCGCGCGAAGGCGCGACCTCGAAGCCGCGCGCGCCCAGGCGCAGTCGCACGCGAACGCCCAGCTCGAGCACCTCGACCTCGACGGTGCGTCGCGACAGCAGCCGGCGCTGCTCGGCGTCGAGCCGCGGCCACAGCGCGCGGTCGAGCGCGCGCGCGGCGACGAACGACGGCGGCTGCGTCGGCAGGCGGCGCACGACGTCGCGCACGCGTTGCGCGACGCGCGCCAGCGGCGCCGGCAGGCCGGCGTACGGGTCGGACCCCGAACGGATGGTGGTGTTCATGCGGCGATCTCCTGCATGCCGGGTTGGCGGCGTGCGAATCCGTCGACCAGCACGCCGGGCAGGCCCAGCGCGTCGAGTTCGGCGCGTGCGGCGTGCGCGTCGGCGCCATGATGGAACACGTCGTCGAACAGCGCGACGACGTGAGCGAAGCCGCGGCTGCACGGCGACAGCCGCACGCTCGACACGCCGGCGGCGGCCAGCGCGTCGCGCGCGCCGATCAGGCAGTGCAGCGCCGCCGACTGCGTCTGGATGCCGTTGAGCACCAGGAACGGCGCGCCTTCGCTGCTGGCCAGCGGCAGGCCGTCGGCGTCGTCGCGGCAGCGGAAGTCGCACTCGTCCTTGTTCAGCCGGTGGTGGCGCGCGGTGAAGCAGCGTGCCGAGAACGCCAGCGGCATGCGCCCGAACGCGAACACCTCGGTGGCCACCGGCCCGGCCGGGCCGCTCACGCGGTCGTCGGCTGGGTTGATGCGCGCCACCGCGTCGAGCGCGAGCTCGAGCGGCGCGACCCAGCGCGATGCGCCCAGCGGCGCCAGCTCGGCCAGCGCGGCGCGACTGTAGACGTTGGCGTGCGGCCCCAGCACGAAGCCGGGGCGCTGCGCCCGCTTCGCGTGTTCGCGGGCGAGCACCGCCAGCGCCGAGGCGTCGCCGGCCTCGACCGCGAACTCGTCCTGCTCGCAAAGGCGCCGCAGGGTGCGCAGCTCGGCCTCGCTCATCACCAGCGCCTGCGTCGCCAGCACCACGGACTTGCCGCAGCGCGCCAGGTCGCGCGCCAGCGCCAGCCAGTCGTCGGTGCGGAACTCGTTGCGCCGCGAGCACACGACCTCGCCGAGCACGACGGTGTCGGCGGCGCTGTCGGCGACCTCGGCGTAGAAGGCCATCGTCGGCGCGCGCGGCCACCAGTACTGCAGCGGCCCGACGGTGAGGCCGAACCGGGCAGAGGAGGGGGGAATGGAGTTCATCGGTCTCGTCCGAACGTCTTGCATCGCCTCATCGGGCCACGGGCCGCGGATCCGTTCCCGGGTGGCCGGCGCGCATCCAGTGGCGCCGGCCCGCCGGCGGCGCCCCCGAGGGGACCGACAACGCCCCTGTCGTGGCTCGGGGTGGAGGCGCCGCAGGCGCTTCGGGGGGCCATCACCGCCACGGCCGGTCGTAGGCCCCCAGCGTGTGCTGCTGCCCTTCGGCCCAGCGCGCCAGCTGCGCCGACCACCCCGGCTGCACCGCGTAGCGCGCGCCCGACGCGGCCTGGTCGATCGCCGCGCGCCACACGCGCGTGACTTCGGCGACGTAGGTCGGGCTGCGCTGGCGACCCTCGATCTTGATCGCGGCGACCCCCGCCTCGATCAGCTGCGGCAGGATCGCCAGCGTGTTCAGGCTGGTCGGCTCCTCGATCGCGTAGTCGCGCTCGCCGTCGACGACGAAGCGCCCCTTGCACAACGTCGGGTAGCCGCGCGGCTCGTCGGCGGCGTAGCGGTCGATCAGCACGCCGCCCAGCCGCGCCTCGACACCCTGCGGCGTCTCGTCCCAGCGCACCGCCGACGGCGGCGAGCACACGCCGGCGGTGTTCGGACTCTGTCCGGTGACGTAGCTCGACAGCGCGCAGCGGCCCTCGACCATCACGCACAGGCTGCCGAAGCCGAACACCTCGATCTCGGCGGCGGTGTGGCGGATCGCGTGCTGCACCTGCGACAGCGTGAGCACGCGCGGCAGCACCGCACGCGAGATGCCGTAGCGCTCGCGGTAGAACTCGATCGCCTCGTAGGTCGTCGCCGACGCCTGCACCGACAGGTGCAGCCGCATCGCCGGGTGGTGGCGCCTGGCGTAGCCCATCACCGCGGTGTCGGCGACGATCAGCGCGTCGGCGCCGAGTTCGGCGGCACGGTCGACCGCGCGCTGCCACGGCGTGGTGTCGCGCGCGTCGGCGTAGGTGTTCAGCGCCATCAGCACCTGGCGGCCGCGGGCGTGCGCGTAGCGAACGCCCTCGCGCACCTGCGCGTCGTCGAAGTTCAGCCCGGCGAAGTTGCGCGCGTTGGTGGCGTCCTTCAGGCCGAGGTAGACCGCGTCGGCGCCGGCGTCGACGGCCATCTGCAGCGCGCGCAGCGACCCGGCGGGACACACCAGATGCGGTGCGGGGCGGGAGGGGTTCGGCATGGGGCTCGCCGCAGGCAAAGACCGCGATCTTCGGGCCCGTCGCGCTCGCGGGCCTTGTGGTCGGTCAACCTGCGTGCATGCCCCGGGTCACGTCGCCACCAGCCTTGCCGGCCATCCCGGCGTGGACCAGCGGCTGCCGTCGGCGTCGACGACAAGCATCTCGACGCCCGGCGGCGCACGCCGGCGCTGCGCGGCATCGCGTCCACCGACCATCAGCGCCGTGCCCAGGCCGTTGATCGGCGCCAGATCACGCGCCAGCAGGGTCACGCCGCGCGGCCCGCTCGTGGGCATGCCGGTGCGTGGATCCAGCACGTGGTGGTAGCGCCGCCCGCGGTCGACGAAGGCACGCTCGTAGTCGCCCGACGAAGCGACCCAGCCGTCGTTCAGTTCGACGACGCCGAGCAGACGCGACGGTTGCATCGGATCGCGCACCCCGACGCGCCAGGCGCGTCCCTGCACGCTCCCGCTGGCGCGCATGTCACCGCCACCGTCGATCAGCGCGTCGCGCAGCCCGTGCCGTGCCAGCACCTGCATGCCGGCTTCGAGGATCGGCAGCTTGGCGATGCCGCCGAGGTCGACGCGCATGCCGGCACGCGCGAGCCGGGCCAGCCCGTCGCGTTCGTCGACCTCGACGTCGTTCCAGTCGACGAGCCTGCGCTGACGCGCCAGCTCGTCGGCGGAGGGCACGGGGCCGGGTTGTTGCGGATCGAAGTGCCAGCCGGCGTAGGCGCCGACCGTGATGTCGAAGTCACCTCCGGTGCGCCGCGACACTTCGCGTGCGTCGCGCAGCACCGCCAGCAGTTCGGGCGGCACGGCGAGCGGCCGCGAGCCGGCCGCCTGTTGCAGCGCATGCACCGGGTTGCCGGGACGGTAGCGGGTGAGCAGAGCCTCCAGCCGCTGCATCTCGGCAAATGCGGCTTCGACCGCTGGCACGAGTTCCGCCGCGCGGCCGGGGCCCTGCACGGCGATGCGCACGCGCGTGCCCATCAGCGTGCGCTCCACGCGCAGCACCTCGGGCGCCGCGACGGCCTCGAGCGTCCACGGGGCCAGCACCACCCACGGCAGCCCCTTCAGCAGCGCGCGCCGGCGCGGCATGACGTCGGCGGCGTCTGCGCACCTCACGTCGGCTCGTCGCGGTCCTCGGCCGGCTGGCACGTTTCGAACGTGGCGTGACATCACCGCGCACCCGGACCGCGTCGCGTCAGCGCGACTGCGCCACCATGAACTCCACGGCGGCCTTGACCTCGTCGTCGCTGAGCGAGGCATTGCCGCCGCGCGCCGGCATCACCCCCTTGGCGCCGGTGAAGCCTTCGATCGCGTGCTTGTAGAGCAGGTCGCTGCCCTGCGCGATGCGCGGCCCCCAGTCTTCCTTGTCGCCGGGCTTGGGGGCCCCGGCGACGCCGGCGGCGTGGCACAGCGCACAGGCCTTGCCGTAGACCGACTTGCCCACGTCGTTGGCCGCCGCCGTGGCCGGAGCGGGCGCGGGCGCGGGGGCCACCGCCGGCGGCGCGGCGGGCGCGGCAGGCGCGGGTGCCTCTTCCTTCTTGCCGCAGCCGGCGAGCAACGCAAGCGCCATCACACTGCAGGCCGCAATAGCTGACTTTCCCATGACTCTTTCCCGTGGATCGCTGATGACGATGCCGAGCGTGTCGGCGAGGTGACCGGCACTCTAGCAAAGGCTGCCGCCCCGGCGCCGAATGCCGTCACTTCGATTGATGTTTGTCAACGTCACGGCGCCCGGGCCGGGCACCATGCCGATCGGACGCGACATTGACATATTTCAGATCGTTTCTTGGGGGTTGTCGGGATGATGGGCGCCATCGCAGCGCCACCCTGCCGAGCCCATGATTGTCGGTGCTCGCTCCACTCAACCCCATTTCCTGTGAGATCCCCATGAAAGACGATCGCAGCCCTGCCAGCGAAGACACCGCGGCAACCGCCCCCGCCCTCGGCCGCCGGCGCTTTCTCAATGCCGCCGCACTGGCCGGTGTCGCCGGTCTGGCGGCGTGCCAGGACAAGCCCGCGGCGTCGTCCGCCACGGCGCCCGCTGCGCCCGCCTCGGGGCCGGCCAAGGACCTGGCGAGTGCGGTGCACCTGAAGCCCGGCGATCTCGACACCTACTACGGCCTGTGGAGCGGGGGTCATACCGGCGACGTGCGCGTGCTGGGCCTGCCGTCGGGGCGCGAACTGCTGCGCATTCCCTGCTTCGTTCCCGACGCGCTGGTCGGCTGGGGCCACACCAACGAGTCCAAGGCCGTCATGGGCACCAAGCCCGACGGCTCGCTGCGCTTCACCGTCGGCGACACGCACCACGTGCACGCCTCGTACAAGGACGGCAACTACGACGGCCGTTACGCCTGGGTCAACGACAAGATCAACTCGCGCATCGCGCGCATCCGGCTCGACTACTTCGTCTGCGACAAGATCACCAAGCTGCCCAACGTGATGGGCTTCCACGGCATCTTCCCGGACAAGCGCGATCCGGTCGACCCGGCGATCAACTACACCACGCGCGTGTTCTGCGGCGGCGAGTTCTCGATCCCGCTGCCCAATGCGCCGACCGACGACCACGACAAGTACCGCTCGCTGTTCAGCTGCGTCGACGCCGAGACGATGGAGGTGCGCTGGCAGGTGCTGATCGACGGCAACTGCGATCTGGTGGCCACCTCGTTCGACGGCAAGCTCGCGGCGGCCAACCAGTACAACACCGAGATGGGCGCGCGCTACGAGGAGATGATGTCGGCCGAGCGCGACGCGTGCATCTTCTACCACGTCGCACGCATCGAACAGGCCGTCAAGGACGGCAAGTTCACGACCATCGGCAGTTCGAAGGTGCCGGTCGTCGACGGCCGGCGCGAGTCCAACAAGGATCCGGCCTCGGCGCTCGTGGGTTACGTCTCGGTGCCGAAGAACCCGCACGGCGTCAACGCCAGCCCCGACGGCAAGTACTTCATCTGCGCCGGCAAGCTGTCGCCCACCGCGACCGTGATCGAGCTGGCCAAGGTGCTCGACTGGTTCGACGGCAAGCTCGACGACCTCGACAAGAGCATCGTCGCCGAGGTCGAGCTCGGCCTGGGCCCGCTGCACACCGCGTTCGACGGCCGCGGCAACGCCTACACCACGCTGTTCCTCGACAGCCAGGTCGTCAAGTGGAACGTCGACGCGGCGATCAAGTTCCACGGCGGCGACCGCAACGCGAACTACGTCGTCGACCGCATCGACGTGCACTACCAGCCCGGCCACATCAATGCCTCGCAGTCGGAGACCGTGGCCGCCGACGGCAAGTACCTGTGCGTGGGCTGCAAGTTCTCGAAGGACCGCTTCCTGCCGGTGGGCCCGCTGCACGCCGAGAACGAGCAGATCATCGACATCTCGGGCGAGAAGATGGTGCTGCTGGCCGACCACCCGGTGCGCGGCGAGCCGCACGACTTCGTCTTCTTCAAGCGCGAGCTGCTCAAGCCCAAGCAGGTCTACTCGCTCGACGACTTCCCGCTCGCGGTGAAGGATCCGAAGGAGGCCGGCGTCACGCGCAACGGGCGCAAGGTGACGGTGAAGATGACCTCGCAGGCCCCGGCTTTCGAGCCGCGCGAAGTCAAGGTGAAGAAGGGCGACGAGGTGACCATCATCTGGACCAACCTCGACAAGATCCAGGACCTCACGCACGGGCTGGCGATCCCCGACTACAACGTCAACTTCATCACCAACCCGCAGGAGACGGCGTCGGTGACCTTCGTCGCCGACCAGGTGGGCGTGTTCTGGTACTACTGCACGCACTTCTGCCACGCGCTGCACCTGGAGATGCGTGGGCGCATGATCGTCGAGGCCTGACCGCCGCTGGCGTTCGCGCCGGCTGAGCGATCATCGGGGCTGTCGCGCGGCGGCATCGGGGCGACGGCGGCGGGGCTGTCCCGCGCGTCGCGCCTCGCCGCCTCCGCGGCGCGTGCCGTGAACTGGATTCGCACCATGTCTTGTCTTCGCCGCCTGCTCGCGGCCGTCCTCGCCGTCCTGGCGCTGTCGCTCGGCTTGGCGTCGCAGGCCGGGGCCAGCGCCTACCAGGCCAAGCTGCCCGAGGGCCTGGCCACCGACCCCGACCTGTGCGCGCTCGTCGCGTGCAACGAAGTGTTTCCCGGCGCGCGCAGCTTCTCGACGCGCAAGGGCCGCCCGCCTTACGTCGAGGCCTACGCCGACGACGAACGCCGCAAGCTGCTCGGCTACGTGATGCTGTCGACCGACATCACCGACCTGCCGGCGTACTCGGGGCTGCCGGTGGTGACGCTGATCGGCATGGACCTCGAAGGTCGCTACGTCGGCATCAAGGTGCTCAAGCACTCCGAGCCGATCCTGCTGCTGGGCATCCCCGAGTCGGCGCTGGTGCAGTTCCACGAGCAGTACCTGGGCAAGTCGGTGACCGACCAGGTCGAGGTCGGCCGCGCCGCGCGCGGCGACACCGACGTCGTCTACGTCGACGCGATCTCGGGTGCGACGGTGACGGTGGTGGCGCAGAACCAGGTCATCACGACCTCGGGGCAGGCGGTGGCGCGGCAGGTCGGCATCCTGCCGCCGACGCAGCGCGAGCCGGCGAGCTTCAAGGTCACCGGGGAGCGGCCCGACTGGGCGCAGCTGGTCAAGGAAGGCGCGGTGCAGCGGCTGCGCGTGACGCCGCCGCAGGTCGGCCTGCCGGCCAGCGGCGAGCCCTTCATCGAGCTGTGGTTCGGCAGCCTCGACCACCCCGACATCGGCCGCAGCCTGCTCGGCGACCCGGCCTGGAGCAACCTGCGCGCGCGCATGAAGGACGACGAGCATGCGATCTTCGTCATCCGCACCGCCGGCGACGAGTCGTTCAAGGGCTCGGGCTTCGTGCGCGGCGGCATCTACGACCGACTCCTCGTCAAGCAGGGGCGCGACACCTTCGCCTTCCGCGACGTCGACTACACCAACCTCTACGGTCTGCACGCTCCCGGCGCGCCCGCGTACACCGAGTCGGCGATCTTCGTGATCCGCTCGCCCGCCTTCTCGCCGGCGTATCCGTTCAAGCTCGGCTTCCTCGGCAACCGCGTCGACCGCGCGACCGGTCTGCGCAGCTTCGCCAGCTTCGAGCAGCGCTACTGGCTCGCCGCCGACCGGCTCGAGGGCGGACGCCCGCAAGTCGACGAGACGGGTGCGGTGTGGCAGCGCATCTGGCGCTCGCGACAGGTCGAGCTCGTCGCCTTCGTGCTGCTGCTGGTCGGCACCGCCGTCGTCTACGCCAACCGCGAGCGCCTGACGCGCCGCTCGACGTTCACGAACAAGTGGCCGGTCAACGCCTTCAAGTACACGGCCTGGGCGGCGAGCATCTTCTTCGTCGGCTTCCACCTGATGGCGCAGCCGTCGGTGACGCAGGTGCTGACCTGGTTCCACGCACTGCTGTTCCAGTGGACCTGGGAGCTGTTCCTGTCGGACCCGTTCATCTTCCTGTTCTGGATCTTCATCATCGTCACGACCTTCGTCTGGGGCCGCGGGCTGTTCTGCGGCTGGCTGTGCCCGTTCGGGTCGCTGCAGGAGGCGCTGTACAAGATCGCCCGCACGCTCGGACTCGCACGGCTGCAGTTCAAGCTGCCGCAGCACTGGCACGACCGCGGCAAGTGGCTCAAGTACGCCGTGTTCCTCGCGCTGTTCGGCGTGTCGCTGTTCTCGATGACGATGGCCGAGATGCTGGCCGAGGTCGAGCCGTTCAAGACGACGTTCCTGGTCGGCGTGACGAACCGGGCCTGGCCCTACGGGCTGTTAGTCGCCGTGCTGCTGGGGCTGGCGATCTTCGTCGAGCGGCCGTTCTGCAAGTACCTGTGCCCGCTCGGGGCGGCGCTGGCGATGCCGAGCACGTTCCGCTGGTTCGGCCTCAGGCGCAAGGCCGAGTGCGTCAGCTGCAAGGCCTGCGCGCGCGGCTGCGGCTCGCAGGCGATCGACGCCAAGGGTCGCATCGACCACCGCGAGTGCCTGCACTGCCTCGACTGCATGGTGCTGTACACCGACACCAAGGGCTGCCCGCCGCTGGGCCAGGAGCGCAAGCGCCGCGAGAAGGCCGGACTGCCGTTGACGCCGATCGGCCGCGACGGCTACTTCATCCCGATCCAGCCGCTCGAAGCGCCGCGCCCGGCGCCCGCGCCGGCCGCCGACCCTCGCCACGCGACCGAGCCGGTCGCGCCGCCGCACCTGGCGCGCGAGCGCTCGCTGGGCTGGCTGTTCGCCGAGGCGCGCCACCACCTGTTCCCGTGGAGCGCCGAGGGTTGGCACTCGCGCCGTACGATCCAGATCGCCGGCATCGCGCTGGCGCTGGCGGCGACGCTGGCGTGGGTCTGGGCCTGGCAGGGGCGCCTCGGTGCCGGCGCGATCATCGGCTGGTGGATCGGCTGGAGCGTCTACGAGGTGCTGATCCGCATGAACGGGCTGGCCTTCGTCAAGGAAGGGGCGTGGTGGCACACCCAGTACCGCAGGGCCACCTGGATGGACATGATCAGCTACGTCGGCTTCAAGAACCTGCTCATCGGCGCGGTGCTGTTCATCGCGCTGCAGTCGCTCGGGCGGCTGCTCGTGACATGAGGGGCGCGGCGACGCACGGCGTGGCCGCCGTGGTGCTCGTCGCCGCGCTGGCCGCCGACGCGGCGACGCATCGCGTGCGACCCGGCGACGACCTGCAGGCCGCGTTCGCGGCCGCACGGCCCGGCGACGTGATCGAGATCGAGCGCGCCCGCTACGTCGGCAACTTCGTCGTCGACAAGCCGCTGGTGCTGCGCGGCATCGACCGCCCGACGCTGTCGGGCGGCCTGCGCGGCGACACGCTGCGCATCAAGGCCCCCGACGTCGTCGTCGAAGGCCTGATCGTCGCCGACTCGGGCGACTCGCTGCTCGACCAGAACGCCGGCATCTACCTCGACCCCGGCGCGCACCGCGTGACCGTGCGCGACAGCGAGCTGACCTACAACCTGTTCGGGCTGTGGATCGAGAAGGCCGACGACGTGCGCGTCGAGCGCAACGTGATCACCGGCAAGCGCGACTACGCGTCGCCGCAGCGCGGCAACGGCATCCAGCTGTACAACACGCGCGGCGCGCGCATCGTCGGCAACCGCATCAGCTTCGTGCGCGACGCGCTGTACGTCGACGTCGCGCACCACGCCGAGTTCCGCGGCAATCGGCTGCACCACAGCCGCTACGGCACGCACTACATGAACTCGTACCACAACCTGT
>CAZUBF010000012.1:0-41410 GCA_964618555.1 uncultured Azohydromonas sp. | reverse complement strand
GGGGGGGGGGGGGACCCCTGCCACCCCTTGCAAACGGACCGATCGGCTCACCAAGCGGGCGGCGCCGGGAAAGTCGGGGGGGGGTACCTGAATCTCTGGGGCCGCCGCGCATGGGACCGATCCGGTAGCCAGTTTCTTACGTGCGGGGGTTTTCAGCTTTTTTCTTGGCTCGTGCGCCGTGGGGAGGGCTCCGAGCTGCACCGGACCGGTGCCGATCGTCGGCCTCGTGTTGCAGAATCACGACGGGCGGCACTGATGAAGCGCAGTGCCCGCCGCCGCGGCGAGCGGTGGCCGCCAGCGGGCCAGCCCTGGGGGCATTCTTGGGGGCATCGTGGCGAGGTGATCGACCGCGAACCCGCATGAATGCTCACTCTCCGCCCTTCTTTCGGCTGTCTCCCTTCCGCCAGTAAATCAAGCACTTAGCGCATTCGACAGAGTCCGCCCCGAGCGGGCTTTTTTGCGCCCTCGGCGGGCCATGTCAGCGCCCGTGTAAGCGCTTCGCGGATCGCCTAAGCCGCAGCCCGATCGGACGCATCAACCTTGCGCAAGAGCTCGGGCAGCAGCGCCGGGTCGGCGAGCATCGCGTGATCCTCGATCAGCAGCCGAGCCGCGAGTGCCGCACTGGCGAGGATGGTTGCGCCGGCCGGCACGTCGAGCTCGGGGCTCATGGCAAGTCGGCGCGCAAGTCGCAGGGTGTACTTTTGGGGCTTCATGATTCGTCGCGGTGGGGCGCCTCGCTGCTAAGCGGCGACCGCGTGGCCAGCCGCGCGATCGCGCAGCAGAAGAAGACCGCTCGTCCCGTACCGTTCGAGATCACGGCCCCGGCGCGCGAGGCAGCCGAGGCCTGGATCCGCGAGGCGGGCTCGCGCGCCGAGGGTTACCTCTTCCCGAGCCGCGTCCGAAGCTCGCCGCACATCTGCACCCGTCAGTACGCGCGCATGCTGCGCGGCTGGCTGAGCGATACCGGCCTCGGCTGGTGCGACTACGGCACGCACTCAATGCGGCGCACCAAGGCCACGCTGATCTACAGGAAGACCAAGAATCGGCGGGCCGTGCAGCTGCTGCTTGGATACTCGAAGCTCGAGTCCACGATCCGTTATCTCGGCATCGAGGTCGATGACGCGCTGGAGATTTCCGAGCAGGCCGAGATCTGCCAGGACGCCTCAGCGGCACGCAACGCGATCCCGGCGTCCCGTTCGGAGGCTGCATTCGCGCCGTGCTGCCGTCGAGGCGCTCCGTGCACGAGCGCCGAAAGCGGTACGCTGCCGAGACCCTTGCGACCCGAGAGGCACACCGAACGTCGTCGTCACGAGCGTCGGCAGTGCGCAGCACCGCGGACCGAACGCTCGAACCTGAACCCGACAGTGCCCAGGCAATCATCCGTCGGTCATCTCGGCGCCGAGGCCGGCCTGGACGGCACGCCCGCCGCCCGGGCAGCCGCCACGCGCCGCTCGCGAAGCGCGGTCGAGCTGGGTGCGAACAGCGCGAAGCTCTCGGCAGTCATGGGTACCCTTGCCAGCAGGACCTGGGCTTCTTCCTCGGCCTCACGCTTGCGGCCCAGGTCGACCAGCGCCACGATCCGGTCCTGCCGGCAGCGCCAGAACGCCGGTGCGCGCGCCAGGCACTCGTCGGCCACACGCAGCGCCTCGTCGAAGCGCCGGTTCGCCCACAGTGCCGTCGCGTAGAACGCCGGCAGGTAGGTCGGCGGCATCGGGTTGCGGTCGAGCGCCTCTTCCATCAGCCGCACGGCGACCTGTGGGTCGCCGGACTCGAGTTCGGCTTTGCCCAGGATGTAGAAGCAGTCGGCGTCGTTGGGACTGACGTCGAAACATCGCCGTGCCGACGCCATCGCGGCCGGGTAGTCTCGCGCGAGCGCCTGCGCCTGCGCCAGTGCGACCCACCCGAGCGCCAGCTCGGGGTCGAGCGAGATCGCACGGCGCGCCTGGGCGAGCACGTCGGGCAGGCGGTCACGCTTCCACTCGCCGGTCAGCTGCAGGCCGACGTCGACGGTGTTGGCGATGGCGAGGTTGGCCCAGGTCGGCGCATGGTCGGGGTCGATCGCCAGTGCCTGCTCGTAGAACCGGCGTGCGGTGCGGATGCCGTCGGCGCTGTAGCGCACCATGGCCGACTTGCCGTGCTCGGTGAGCACGACCACGTCGAGCGCGGCGGGCGGGCGTTGCAGCGCGCGCCGTTCCTCGGTGCGCCGAACCTTGGACAGCAGTGTGCCCGCGATGCGTGCCGCCAGTTCGCGACGCACCGAGGGCAGCGCCTCGTGCTCGACCGCGTGCACCGACGACCAGACCACCCGGCCGTCGTCGCTGTCGAGCAACTGCACGACGACGCGCAGCTGCTCGCCTTCGCGCTGCACGGTGCCGTCGACCAGGTAGCGGCTTCGCAGCTGGCGGCCGATCTCGCCGAGCGGCGCGTTCTGGCCGACGAACCGGAGACTCGACTGGTGCGACACGACACGCATCTCGGGTCCGCGCGCCAGCTCGCTGACGAGATCCTCGGCAAAGCTGCGCGCCAGCAGCTCGCCGTCGGGGTGTCGCTGCGGGTCCCTGAACGACAGCACGGCAATCGAAGGTCGCGCTACCGTTTCGTCGGGTGCGGCGTCGTGCCGCGGGCGCCCGATCCACCACAGCGTCGCCAGCGCCAGCAGCGCGAGCACGCCGCCGACCGCCAGCCACCACCGCGGTGACGGCGGCGTCGCGGTGGTGGGCGTTGCTGGCCCCACGCCGCCTGCATCGGCGCTCGACGGTGGCTGCGCGGCCACCGGCCCGACGGCGCCGGCCACCAGCATGTAACCACGCCGGGGCACGGTCTTGAGGACGTCGTGCCCCGCGGCGCCGAGCGAGCGGCGCGCGTCGCCGATCGCCTGCACGAGCGAGTCGTCGGTCACGACCGTGTTCGGCCACACGGCACCGAGCAGCTCGTCCTTGCCGACCACGCGTCCGGCATGCAGCACCAGATGGCGCAGCACCTGGTACGCCTGCGGCCGCAGCTCGACGACCCGACCCTCGGCGTCGAGCAGCACTTCGCGGCCCAGGTCGATCACCCGATCCGCGACTTGCAGCGTCCGCGCCGCCGGGGGCGCCTGTGAGGCCAGCTCCATACCCACCTCGCTGCGATTTCGTCGATCTTCGTTCATTTTCGTCCGGCGATCGGGACACGGTCGAGCGTGGCGAGCACGCTGCGGAACGCTCCCACCACCGATCCCGGAGGTTCCCATGACGATCTGTGCCATCCGTGCCGCAATAGTCCCGTTGATCGCCGCCCTGCTGAGTGCAGCCGCCGCGGCGGCGCCGCAGCTGATCGTGCTGAACGGCAAGCTGTTCACCGGCGAGCCAACGGGTTCGCCGGCGCGCGCGCTCGCCGTCGAGGACGGGCGCATCAAGGCCATCGGCGGCGACGCCGAGATCCGCGCGCTGGCCGGGCCGTCGACGCGCATCGTCGACGCCGGCGGGCGACTCGTCGTCCCAGGGCTGGTCGAGGCCCACGTGCATCTCGGCTGGGGTTTGCCGTCGCCGCCACTGCCGCTGCCCGGCCTGCCGTTCCCGGGGCCCAGCGCCGAGCAGGTGCTCGCCGCCGTCGCGGCCGAAGCGAAGGCCGGCGAAGGCTGGATCAGCGCCTGGGTCGGCCCGCGCGCCGCGCGCGATCCGCGCAACTGGCGCATCGCACTCGACGCCGTGTCACCGCGTCGGCCGGTGCTGCTGCGCGGCTTCTGGGGCCACACGACGATCGTCAACAGCGCGGCGCTGGCCGCTCTGGGCATCGCCGAGGACGTCGCCGACCCGATCGGCGGCTGGTGGGGTCGCGACGAGAAGGGCCGCCTCGATGGGCGCGCCTACGAGGCGGCCGAGGATCTCGAGCTTCGCGCGGCGCCTCCGGACGCGGCACGACTCGCCGACGTGTTCGCCGCCGCGTCGCGCCGCTATGCACGCTGGGGCGTGACGTCGGTCCACTTGATGAACAGCGGCAGCCCGCTTGGCGTGACGATCGAGGCGTTGAAGCGCGTGCGGCCCGTGCAGCGCTGGACCGTGTATGCCTGGGCCGGCGCGCTGCACGACGTCGACGCGGCGTGGCGCGCGATCGATGCGGCCACGCCGGAGGCGCCGGCCGCGGTGCGGATCGAGGGCCCGAAGTGGATGCTCGACGGCACGCCGCTCGAACAGAATGCGCTGCGCCGCGACGACTACCCCGACCGTGCGGGCTGGCGTGGCCGCTCGAACCTCGACGACACGCAGCTGCGCGAGATCCTGCGCCGCGCGCTGGCGAGCCCGCGCCAGCTCGCGCTGCACGTCGTCGGCGACGCGCAGACCGACCGTCTGCTGGCGCTGATGTCCGAACTCGCGACGCCCGAGGTCTGGCGTGCCAAGCGGGTGCGCCTCGAGCACGGTGACGGCATCCGCCCCGACACGCTCGCGCGCGTGGCCGAGTTCGGCCTGGTCGTGGTGCAGAACCCGACCCACTTCCCGCCGCCGATGCCGGGGCGCCGCGGGGCGCTCCCGATGCTGGCGAGCCTGGGCCGTGGTGGGGTCGTGCTGGCGCTCGGGTCGGACGGCGACGAGCCCGAGCAGAACCCGTTCCTCAACATGATGCTGGCCATCACCTATGCGGCAGCGCCTGACGAAGCGCTCTCGCGCGAGCAGGCACTGCGTGCCTACACGGCCGGCGGTGCGTACGCCGAGCGAGCCGAGCGGCAGACCGGCCAGTTGAAGCCGGGCTTCGCGGCGAATCTCGCGGTACTGTCACAAGACGTGCTGACGGTGCCCGCGTCGGCGCTGCCGGCGACACGCAGCTTCCTGACGCTGGTCGACGGCGTCGTGGTTCACGAGGAGGCCGGCTGGAGCCCTTGACACCGAGCCGTCAGGCACCCGTGCGGCGACTTCCCCCGATCGCATCCGCGATGCGGCCGACGCCGCCTGTGTCGCGGCTCTGGCGACCGGCATGGGTGCCGGGCTGAGCCATGCGTTGATCGATCGGTTGCTGCTTCTATGCCGCGAGGCGCTGGTGGCAGCCGACGCCTCGCTGGACCGTCTGATGGGCCACGTACGGACGCATCCGCTGCACTACCCATTGAAGCGCCTGCGGCCGCTGGTGCAGGCCTTGCCTGCCGACGGCCCCGCCGCCGTGCAGGCCTTGCGCGATGCGGTCCTTGGCGCGTTGCACCGGGCGCTCGCCACACCCGAACGCCGCTCGGACGACCACACCGTGGACGACGTCGAATGGGTCTGCCGCTGCGCCGACTGCAACGCCGTCATCCGGTGGGCAGAGTCCGCGCAGGGCCAGGCGTTGACGCTGGCGATGCCCGAGGCGCGCCGACGGCATGTCCAGGAGAGCCTGTCGGCCGCGGCCGCGCCGCTCTTGTGCACGACGCTGCGCCAAGGGTCGCCGCACAGGCTGGTGATCGGCAAGGCCAGCGGCCTGCACGACGGCCGGCGGGCGCTGCGCCGACAGTGGAAAGCCGACCTGGCGGCGCTCGACAGCCCCAGTCGCCCTTGACGACGACATCGCTGCAATGCCTACGTAAACACTCCGCACCCGCTTCCGCCGCGCCGCGTTCGGCTGGAAGGGCTCCAGGATCGTGATCGAGCGCATCCACGAAGCTCGATCGAGCGACCGCCCTGGCCTGGGCCTCACCCTGCGCCCCAACTGTCGACAAGATGGCGATCAAGCACCGGCGACGCGGCTCGACGGTACGATCGTCCGCGTCACCCGCCCGGCGCGCCGCGAGCCCGCTTGCGCCATCCCCAGGAGAACTGCCGATGAAATCCCGTGCCGCCGTCGCGTTCCAGGCCGGCCAGCCGCTGCAGGTCGTCGAGATCGACGTCGCCGCGCCGAAGAAGGGCGAGGTGCTGGTGAGGATCACCCACACCGGCGTGTGCCACACCGACGCGTTCACACTGTCGGGCGACGACCCGGAAGGGCTGTTCCCGGCCGTGCTGGGCCACGAGGGCGCGGGCATCGTCGTCGAGGTGGGCGACGGCGTGACCAGCGTGCGGCCCGGCGACCACGTCATTCCGCTGTACACGGCCGAGTGCGGCGAGTGCCTGTTCTGCACGAGCGGCAAGACCAACCTGTGCGTGGCGGTGCGCGCGACGCAGGGCAAGGGCGTGATGCCCGACGGCACGACGCGGTTCTCCTACCAGGGCCGGCCGGTGCACCACTACATGGGCTGCTCCACGTTCAGCGAGTACACCGTGGTGGCCGAGGTGTCGCTGGCCAGGATCCACCCGCAGGCGAACCCCGAGCAGGTGTGTCTGCTGGGCTGCGGCGTGACCACCGGACTGGGCGCGGTGAAGAACACCGCCAAGGTGCAGGCGGGCGACTCGGTGGCCGTGTTCGGCCTGGGCGGCATCGGGCTGGCGGTGGTCCAGGGTGCCCGGCTGGCCGGGGCCGGGCGCATCATCGCGGTCGACACCAACCCGGACAAGTTTGCCCTCGCGCGGGTGATGGGCGCCACCGACTGCGTGAACCCCAGGGACCACGACAAGCCGATCCAGCAGGTGATCGTCGAGATGACCGGCTGGGGCGTGGACCACAGCTTCGAGTGCATCGGCAACGTGCAGGTCATGCGCGCGGCGCTGGAATGCGCGCACCGCGGCTGGGGCCAGTCGGTGATCATCGGCGTGGCCGGTGCCGGGCAGGAGATCTCCACCCGCCCGTTCCAGCTGGTCACCGGCCGGCGCTGGCTCGGCACCGCCTTCGGCGGCGTCAAGGGCCGCTCGCAGCTGCCGGGCATGGTGGAAGACGCGATGGCCGGCCGCATCCAGCTGGCGCCGTTCGTCACGCACACCATGCCGCTGACCGAGATCAACACCGCCTTCGATCTGATGCACGCGGGCAAGTCGATCCGCTCGGTGGTGCACTACTGACCGCGCGTGCGCGCCGTCGCGAACACGGGCACCGCCCGCAGGAGTCGAACGCCATGGAACGCATCGAACGGCACGCCAGCTTCGGCGGCTGCCAGGAAGTGTGGAAGCACGTCTCGCGCACGCTGGGCTGCGAGATGCGCGTGGGCGTGTACCTGCCTGCCGCGGCCCTGCGCGGCCAGCCCTGCCCGGTGCTGTACTGGCTGTCGGGACTGACCTGCACCGAGCAGAACTTCATCACCAAGGCCGGGGCGCAGCCGCATGCGGCGCGGCACGGCCTGATCGTGGTCGCGCCCGACACCAGCCCGCGCGGCCCGGCGGTGGCCGACGATCCGGCGTACGACCTGGGGCAGGGCGCCGGCTTCTACCTCAATGCGACCCGGGCACCGTGGGTGCCGCACTACCGCATGGAGGACTACGTCGTCGACGAACTGCCGGCGCTGGTGGAGCGGCACTTCCCGGCGCTGCCGCGGCGCGGCATCTGCGGGCACTCGATGGGCGGCCATGGCGCGCTGACGCTGGCGTTGCGCCACGCGGGGCGTTACGCCAGCGTCTCGGCGTTCTCGCCCATCGTCGCGCCCACGCAGGTGCCCTGGGGGCAGAAGGCGTTCGCGGCCTATCTCGGCGACGACCGCGCGGACTGGGCCGGACACGACACCGTGGCACTGGTCGCGCAGCCGCGCGACGAGCGGCTGCCGCTGCTGGTCGACCAGGGCGATGCCGACGAGTTCCTGGCCAGCCAGCTGCGGCCCGAACTGCTTCGGGCGGCGTGCGAATCGGCAGGGCACCCGCTGACGCTGCGGCTGCAGCCCGGCTACGACCACAGCTACTACTTCGTCGCCAGCTTCCTCGCCGACCACTTCGCCCACCACGCGGCGGCGCTGGCACACGGAGGCCGGCACGTCGGGGCGTGAGCGGCGCGCGATCTACTGCGCCGACCGGATCGTCGCGGACCCGCGCGGGCGCTACGCTGCGCGCGATGCGCCGGGCCGGGTCTCGACCCCGTCGCGATGCGCCGGGTCGCGCAGCGCCGGCCAGGCGCGCAAGGCGCGCAGCAGCGGGCGCTTTTTCGCCTGGTGGGTGCGCATGCGGCGCAGGATGTCGTCGAGCGTGCGCAGCGCGTCGACGATGTGCGCGCCCTTGTTCAGCATCACGCACTCGGCGCGTTCGCCCATCGCGGCGTCGGTGATCTCGGCGCGCGACGGCATGCCGGTGCGCGCCATCGACTCGAGCACCTGCGTGGCCCAGATGGCCGGCGCGTGCGCCGCCTCGCAGGCCCAGAGGATCTCCTCCTGAACCTCGGCCATGCGCTCGTAGCCGCACTCGACCGCCAGGTCGCCGCGCGCGATCATCACGCCGTAGACCGGCGCGGCCATGGCCGCCAGCAGCATCTGCGGCAGGGCCTCGAAGCCACGCCGCGTCTCGACCTTCAGCACGATCGGCAGGTCGCGCCGCCCGCGCTGCGCGAGCGCGTCGAGCAGCGCGCGCACGTCGGTCGCAGACTGCGCGAACGACAACCCCACCATGTCGGCGTGCTCGACGACACGGGACAGATCCTGCAGGTCCTGCGCCGTCAGAGCCGGCAGGTCGAGCCGGGAGTCGGGGAGATTGATGCCCTTGTCGGCGCGCAGCCGGCTTCCGCCCTCGGCGGCGTACGTGACCTCGACTTCGACCGCGTCGCGCAGCCGGCGTCGCACGACGGCACCGATGCGCCCGTCGTCGAACCACATGCGTTCGCCCTCGCGCACCGCATCGAGCGCCTGCGGCAGCGTGCACGCGATCGCCGCCGGCCGCGGGCCACGCCCGTCGGCCGACGGCTCGGCGGGCCGCGCCGGCCCGTGCTTCAGCAGCCGCAGCCGGTCGCCACGCTGCAGCAGCCACGCGCCGGCCGGCGTGGGCAGGCCGTCGATGGCGGTGCCGCGCGGCTGCGGGCCGTGGCCACGACGGCGCAGCAGCGTGGAGCCGCACAGGTAGACGGTGCGGTCGCTGGCGACGCGCATGCCGCCGTCGACGCGATCGATCACCGTCAGTTGCCGGCGGGCGCCGCGCGCGTCGACCAGCGCGACGGTGGCGCCCGGTTCGAGCGCGCGCAGCCAGTCGGGCGAGACGACGACGCTCGCGTCGACCCCGGGCAGCGGCCGGCCGCCGGCCCGGGGCAGCAGCCCCAGGATCGCGGGGGCGACGACACGGCCGTACACGTCGCGCCGCGGCCGCAGCTTGAGCACGGACGGTCCCGCGGGCAGCGCGCCGGTGCGCAGCTTGGGGCCGCCCAGGTCCATCAGCACGCGCACGTTGCGGCCGGCGCGCCGTGCGGCGTCGCGCACGCGTGCGGCCATCGCCGCCCAGGTGGCCGCGTCGTCGTGGGCGCAGTTGATGCGGGCCACGTCCATGCCGCCGTCGACGAGCGCCTGCACGAGTGCGTCGTCGATCGCCGCGTCGGTGGGCAGCGTCACCATGATGTGGACGCGTCGGTCCTGCGGGTCGGGCCCGAACAGCGCGCGTGCGTGCGCCGCCAGCCGGGAGCGGCCCTCGTGCGCGCCGGCCGGCGGGTCGGCGGGTAACGGGTAGGCGCGGCCGACGAGCCGGTGCAGCACGGCCAGCAGCAGTTCGACGTTGGCCAGTGCGTGGGTCTCCGCGCGCCCGAGGGACGACAGCCCCAGCGCCGCCAGCCGGTCCTGCAGCGCACGCACGTCGCGTCGGCGCAGCGCCAGGTAGTGGGCGAGGTTGGTCGCGCTGGTCTGCTGGGCCGGGTGCAGATCGGCGCGGATCGGGTCCAGGCGCGCGGCTTCGGACCGCATCGCGTCGCGCAGCGCCTGCAGTTCGTCGATGAGCCCTTCAACCAGCGACGGTTCCCAGGGCGCGACGCACGGTGACAGGCTGGCCGACGACGGCGCGGTGCGCGCGGTGGGTCCGAGCGCCGGCGCAGGTTCCGGCCCGTGGAGCAGGTCGTCGTCGAGCGTCGGCAGCGCGTTCGCGTGCCGGTCGTCGTGGATCGCGATGGGGCGTTGCATGGCGTGGGGTTCGGCGGTCCGCGGTCGACGGCGTCGATGCCGGTGTGCCGCAACCTGAAGGCACATTGGATCGCTCGTGCACGACAGGGGTGTGACGGCCGTGTGACGGCCCAGGACATCCGACGCTGCCGCGGTGCCGCGCCGCGCCGAGTCACGATCCTGTGACCGTCGTCGTGCAGAATTCGCCGCAGTCGACCCGGGGCATCTGCCCGGGTCGTCGAGCTGGGGCGGCGCCCCCAGGACGTCCCCGAACCTGTGCAGGACCTTCCATGACGACGATCGCCGACACCTTGTTCGCCACCGCGCCCATCGGCCGCAGCGTCGTGCTGCCGCGCGCCGGCACCTGGCTCGAGAACGACTACGTCTACGACGCGACCGCGCGCGAGATCAAGCTGCGCGCTGCCGACGGACGCGTCGAGATCGTCGAGGAACGCAGCGAGGAACTCGGCGGCCAGCCCGTCATCCGCCACCTCGCGTTCCGGCGGTTGAAGTGAACCGCCCCGCGCCGCGTCTTCGGCACCGTCTTCTCGCGTGGCGATGTGGCACGGCGCCCGACACCGGAGGCGTGGCGCCCGCAGCATCGCGCGCGATCCGTGAAGGCGGGCCACATCCGTGCGCGCCAAGAGGCCATCGAGCCGAGCGCTAGCGGCGGTCGTGCGTCGCGATCCCGCGTCGCCGGGGTCGTCAGGCGGGGGCCACCGCCGCGGGCGCGACGGCCGCGGCGGTCGCCGGTGCCGCCGCCGCACGCGTCGCGGACCAGTCGACGATCTCGAGCCGCCCGTCGGCGTGCTCGACCAGCGCCGTGAGGCTTTCGACCCAGTCGCCGTCGTTGGCGTATAGCACGCCGTCGATGTCGCGCAGCTCGGCGTGGTGGATGTGGCCGCACACCACACCGTCGGCGCCGCGCGCGCGCGCTTCGCGCGCCACCGCGACCTCGAAGTCGCTGACGTAGCTGACCGCGCGCTTGACCTTGAGCTTGAGGTAACGCGACAGGCTCCAATACGGCAGCCCGAGTCGCGCGCGCAGCGAGTTCAGGTGGCGGTTGACCTTCAGCGTCGTCTCGTAGGCCCAGTCGCCGACGTGGGCCAGCCACTTGGCGCACTGGATGACGCCGTCGAAGTAGTCGCCGTGCGTGACCCACAGCGTGCGGCCGTCGGCGGTGACGTGCAGGCAGTCGTCGACGACGTCGATGCCACCGAAGTTGTGGCCCAGATAGCGGCGCGCGAACTCGTCGTGGTTGCCGGGCACGAAGACCACGCGTGTGCCCTTGCGCGCCTTGCGCAGCAGCTTCTGCACCACGTCGTTGTGCGACTGTGGCCAGAACCACTGGCGCCTGAGCTGCCAGCCGTCGATGATGTCGCCGACCAGGTACAGCGTGTCGCACTCGACGCTGCGCAGGAAGTCGAGCAGCTTGCGCGCCTGGCAGCCGGGCGTGCCCAGGTGCAGGTCGGATATCCACACGGTGCGCACGCTCAACGGCGGCGGATGAGCGTCGTCGTCGGCCGGCGAGGGCACCAGCGGCCACGGCAGGTCGCGTTGCATGGACGCCCATGCTCCCGCCGGCGCGCGACGCCGGCGTGACGCCGGCGCGACAGCTTCGTGAAGCGCTGGCCGCTGCGTGGCGGTCACGCCTGGATCAAGGGCCGGCGCGGCTCGACGTCGGCACGGCCGGCGATCAGCCGCTCCAGCAGCGGCGGCAGTTCCCACAGCGCGCGGTTGTCCATCCGCGCGACGCGCGCGCGCAGCGCCGGCAGCCGCGTCAGCACCTGCGCCACGCCGTCGCGCACCGCGCCGAACCCGGGCAGCACGACGCCGACGTCCTGCGCGCGCACCCAGTCGGTGTTGAATCGCTCCTGCGGCATGGTCCAGGCATTGCGCGTCACGATCACCGGCAGGCCGCAGTGCATCGCTTCGCTGAGGCTGCCGGGGCCGGGTTTGCCGATGAAATAGTCGCCCAGGCGCATCCAGCGCGCGACGTCGGGCGTGAAGCCGATGACCACGCGCGGCGCCGACGCAGGCAGCGTGCGCAGCGCGTCGGCCAGGCGCTGGTTGTGGCCGCACAGCAGGATCAGCGGCCGCTCGGGCAGGGCGGCGGCGATGCGCTTCATCGCCGCGGCGCCGTGGCCGCCGAACATCACGACGCCCACCGGCGTGTCGGCGTCCAGTCCGACGGCGCGCCGCGCGGCAGCGCGGTCGACGTCGGGCGGCGCGTAGAAGGCGGGGCGCAGCAGCATGCCCGAGACGCGGTGCACGCGCGCCGCGGGCAACCCGTGAGCCACCGCCTGCGCCACCGCGCGGTCGGTGCCGCACACCAGATCGCGGGTGTGGCGCGGCTCGATCCAGAAGTGCGGCGGATGGTCGGCCAGGTCGGTCATCACGGTGACGAACGGGGCACCCGGGCGGGCGGCGACGAGGCCGTCGGCGATCGCGCGGTTGAAGTTGGGCACCAGCGAAACGACCGCGTCCGGGGCCGCGGCCTGCCAGTGGTGCCGCAGCCGCGCGACCATCGGGGCGTGGCCCCAGCGGATCATCGCCTGAAGCACCTTGAGCTCCTGCGCCAGGCCGAGCGTCAAACCGGTGGCCAGGCGCCGGTTGTAGTACGCCTCGGGCTCGAAGCCGGTCAGTCGCCGGAACTGCCGCTGCGGATCGAGCACGCGGAACAGGTCGACTCGGCGCACCTGCCAGTGCGGGTGCGTGGCCGCCAGCGCGGCGTGCAAGGCGTCGGCCGCGGCGCGGTGACCGCCGCCGGCGTTGAAGTAGACGAGGTCGAGCGTGGTCATGCGGTCTCCGGGGCGTGGGGTGGCGCGACGCGGTGGCCGCGCGGCGCGCAGCCTGAGGCTGGCGCGTGACCGTCCGATGACGGCGGGCCGCCGCACGCGGACGCGCAGCGCCGCAGCAGCGCGCGGCCCATGCGCACGCGCTGCCCGGTGGCGATGCCGTCGGCGAGCGCGAAGCCGCGCGGCGCGAACACGACGATGGTCGAACCGTGCTCGAACCAGCCCAGCTCCTGCCCGCGCGCCATCGGCACGTCGCAGGCGATGTCCACCGGCCCGCGGTAGCCCTGGTGCAGGTGCAGCGGCGGCGCGTGCAGGCGCAGGCTGGCCACCAGGATCGCGGCCACCGGCACCAGCGTGATCGAGCGGCACCCTGTTGTCGCACCGCGAGAGCATCGAGCTGTTCAAGCGCCTGGGCGTGAAGATGACCCCCGAGCTGAAGTTCCCGGCGGTGGCCATGCCCTTCCACGGCTTCTCGCAGGAGGACTACGCGCAGAAGCTGATCGACGAGTACAAGGCCGCCGGCGTGCGCGCGTCGCACGTGTGGCCGCAGTCGTTCCACCAGCCCGACGTGTTGTACTGGGTCCAGCACGAGCCCGACTTCGGACGCCAGGCGGTGTACCTCGACGACGCGAACACCCCGCCGACCTGCCCACTGCGGCCGAGTTGCAGACCTACCGCGCACAGGGCATCCGCGTCGTCGCGCCGCCGCTGTTCGCGCTGCTCGACGTCGATCCGGCCGGCCGCATCGTGCCGTCGGCCTACGCGCGCGCGGCCCGGGCGGCCGGGCTCGACATCATCACGTGGACGCTCGAGCGCTCGGGCATCCTGGCCGACGGCGGCAACGGGTTCTATTTCCAGACCTTCGACCGTGCCGTCACGCGCGAAGGCGACGTGATGAAGGTGCTCGATGTGCTGGCCCGCGAGGTGGGCGTGCTGGGCGTGTTCTCCGACTGGCCGGCGACGACCACCTTCTACGCCAACTGCGCCGGGCTGCGCTGAGCGCGCGCCCGGGCCGCTGGGTCAGCGGCGCGCCTCGAAGACCCCGACAGTGCGAACGTCGCGTCCCGGACTCGCCATCGACGTACGGCGGACTGCGCGGCGCGACGGTGCCCGCGCGATCGTGCACCTGCGGCGTGCGCCCGCGGCGTGCGCACCGGTCGATGCCGCCATGCCACGGCCTCGATCGCCGGGCCCGCGACGGGTACGCTTGGTGGTGCCGATGTCGACAACCATTCGACATTCGTCGAAATCTAGTAGCATCCACGAGGGAAACCGTGCCCACGACGCAGGCGTTCGAGGCGACCGCCCGGTCCGATGCCGGGGCGCGGGCCACCCGCCGATGAAGGAGCGTGATGAACGAGAGTGATGCCGTCAACGCGCTCGCCGCGCTGGCGCAGCCGCAACGGCTGCGCATCTTCCGGTCGCTCGTCGGCGCCGGGCCGCAGGGCCTGACGCCGGGCGACCTGTCGGCCGCGCTGGGCGTGCCGGCGTCGACGCTGTCGTTTCACCTGAAGGAACTGATGCACGCCGGGCTGGCCACGCAGGAGCGCGACGGCCGGTACCTGATCTACCGCCCGGCGCTGTCGCACATGAACGCGCTGCTGGACTACCTCACGGCGCACTGCTGCCAGGGTGCCGGCTGCGGCGCGCCGTCGATGGCATCGACGTCCGGCTGCGCGAGCTGCTGACCGCCACGCCACCACGGAGCCCCGCCGTGAAGCGATTCCATGCCCATGTTCGTGTCACCGATCTCTCGGCCCGCATCGCCTTCCATTCGAAGCGGTTCGGCGCCGCGCCGACCCGTGTCGAGGCCGACGACGCGAAGTGGATGCTCGACGACCCGCGGCGGAACTTCGCCATCTCCGCACGCGGCGGTGCTCCCGGCGTCGACCACCTGGGCTTCCAGGTCGACGCGGCCGACGAACTGGCCGAACTCAAGGCGCGCGCGCAGGCCGCCGACCTGGCGCTGCGCGACGAAGGCCGGGCCGCTTGCTGCCACGCGCGCAGCGACAAGCACGGGGTGACCGACCCGCAGGGCATCGCGCGGGAGCACGACCACCCACTGGCCGACATCCCGGTGTTCGACGACAAGTCGGCCGCGGCCGGCGCGGTGTCGGGCGCCTGCTGCGCGCCGCGGGGCAAGCCGGTGGGCGTGGCCGTCGGGGCCGCCGGTTCGTGCTGCTGAAGCCGGGCGCTCCGCGATGACGACGCATGTGCTGATCCTGTGCACGCACAACTCGGCGCGCAGCGTGCTCGCCGAGTGCATGCTCAACCACTGGTCGCGCCGGCTCGGCCGCGACGTCGTCGCGCACAGCGCCGGCAGCGCACCGAGGGGGCGCGTCGACCCGTTCGCGCTCGAGGCGCTCGAGCGCGCCGGTGTGGCCACCGCCGGCGTGCGCAGCAAGAGCTGGGACGAGTTCGCCGCCGCCGGCGCGCCGCCGCTGGCCATCGTGATCACCGTGTGCGACAGCGCCGCCGCCGAGGTCTGCCCGGTGTTCATCGGCCGCGCGGGCGAGGCGCCGGTCCGGGTGCACTGGAGCTACCCCGATCCGTCGAGCGTCGAAGGTGGCGACGAGGCCCGGCGCCGCGCCTTCGAGCTGACGCGCCAGGCGCTGGGCTACCGGATGTTGCAGCTGCTCGCGCTGCCGCTGCACGACATGACGCCCGCCGAGCTTGTGGTGGCGTTGCACGACATCGCAAGGAACTGAAATGGGTCTGTTCGAACGCTACCTGACCGTGTGGGTCGCATTGGGCATCGTCGCCGGCGTCGCGCTCGGGCTGGCCGTGCCCGGCTTGTTCGAGGCCGTCGCGGCACTCGAGTGGGCGCACGTGAACCTCGTCGTCGCCGTGTTCATCTGGATCATGATCTATCCGATGATGATCCAGATCGACTTCGCCGCCGTGCGCGAGGTCGGGCAAAGGCCGCGCGGGCTGGCGTTGACGCTGGTCGTCAACTGGCTGATCAAGCCGTTCACGATGGCGGCGCTGGCGGTGCTGTTCTTCGAACACCTGTTCGCGCCCTGGGTCGACCCGGCGTCGGCCAGCGAATACATCGCCGGCATGATCCTGCTCGGCGTGGCACCCTGCACCGCGATGGTGTTCGTCTGGAGCCAGCTGGTGAAGGGCGACCCGAACTACACGCTGGTGCAGGTGTCGGTGAACGACCTGGTCATGGTCGTGGCCTTCGCGCCGATCGCCGCGTTCTTGCTCGGCGTCACCGACGTCACCGTCCCCTGGGAGACGCTGCTGCTCAGCGTCGTGCTGTACGTCGTGCTGCCGCTCATCGCCGGCGTCGTCACGCGGCGGCACTGGCTGCAGGGCGGGCCGCAGGCACTGGCCGCCCGCGTGGCGCGCATCAAGCCGTGGTCGGTGGCCGGGCTGATCGCCACCGTGGTGCTGCTGTTCGGCCTGCAGGCCGAGACGCTGGTGGCGCAGCCGTTGGTGATCGTGCTGATCGCGGTGCCGCTGGTGCTGCAGTCGTACGGCATCTTCTTCGTCACCGCGCTGGGCGCGCGCTGGCTCAGGCTGCCGCACGACGTGGCGGCGCCGGCGTGCCTGATCGGCACCTCCAACTTCTTCGAGCTGGCGGTGGCGGTGGCGATTTCGCTGTTCGGGCTGAGCTCGGGCGCCGCACTGGCCACCGTCGTCGGCGTGCTGGTCGAGGTGCCGGTGATGCTGTCGCTGGTGGCGATCGCGAACCGGCAGCGGCACTGGTTCGGCGGCGCGCCGGTGGCCGGGGGCAGCGTGCCGGCAGCCACCGGCGCACGCCCGCGCTGAGACCTGCCGTCGCACCGGCGGCGACGCTGAACTGTCGGAGGACGCGCGATGTTTCGCACCGCACTGCTTGCGCTGGACCTCTCGCCCGCGCAGGCGCCGCTGCTGGGCTGCATGCCAGCACTGCGTTCATGGGGCGTCGAGCGTGTCGTCGTCGTCCACGTCATCCGGGTGGGTTACGCTCAAGGACCGCAGTGGCACGAGGGCGAGCAGGCCACGGCCCGCATCGAGGCTGCCGCCGCCCCGCTGCGCGCCACCGGCCTGGCGGTGGAGGTGAGGGTGCGCGCCGGCGGCGTGCCGACTGCTGCTGCTGGAGTGTGCGGAGCCGACGGCGCAAGGAACGGCCGCACGATGCGAGGCCGTGTGCACGGACCCGCTGCGCCGCGTGCTACTGGCAATCGACCACTCGCGCCATGAGGCGCAGGCGGCCGGGCGTGGCGCAGTCGCGCTGCTCGCGTGCGCGCAGTGGCCAACGACGACCTGGCGGATACGCTCGAGGCAACGCCACCCGGGGCGCCGGCGCCGGTGGGCGCGACAGGCACCTCGGCGAGGCGCTGCAGTTCTTCTTCGACGACACGCCGAATGTGCCGACCCCGCTGACGCGGGTGGTGTTCCCGATGGGCATCGTCGACACCTGGTACACCCCGGAGCGCACGCCGGCGTGCCTTTGGGGGTGACGTTCTCGTTCCTGGCGCCGCGCCGATGGTCGACAGTTCATCCACCAGTCCCCGCAGCGCCACGACTGGCAGATCGGCGTCACCGCCAGCGCGCCGGGCATCAGCCGCAAGAGCCTGTGGGAACGCATGAAGCGGCTGACGATCGGGTGAACCTGCGCCACCCCGTCTCTCGCGCCGCCACGAGACGGCACAATGCGCGCATGGCCTTCGGGAAACAGGCTGTCGCGCTGATCGCCGCCGCGCTGCTGCTCGGCGCCTGCGCGTCGCGATCGACGCAGGTCGTGCCCGAGCGCGTCGACGCGGCCACCTTCGCGCACTGGCGCTGCGACGCGATGTTCGACGAGATCGACCGCGTGCAGCAGCGCGCGGCTGACGTCGCCTACGCGGTCGACGCGCAGTACGGCAACAACGTCATCGCACTGAGCCTGGGCCTGACGGTGTTCTGGCCGGCGCTGCTGGCGATGCGCCCCGACGGCCCCGACGCGGCCGAACTCGCGCGGCTCAAGGGCCGGCACGACGCGCTGCGCGAGGCCGCGGCGCGCTGCGGCGAGCCGCCGCTGCAGATGAGCCCGCGGCGCGCCGCGGCGCTGCCGCTGGCGGTGGGCGAGCGCCTGGTCTACGAGGAGCGGCGCGACCCGCGCGCGCCGGCGTCGGAGCTGGCGCTGACGCTGTCGGTGCTGCGGCGCAGCCAGCTCGAGTTCGCCGCCGACCTCGGCGGCCGTGCGCTCGCCGGGCCGTGGCTGCAGGACACCGCCGGCAACTTCGCCGCCGCGCCGTCGCTCGACGAGGCGCACCTCGGCCGCGGCCTGCTGTACTGGATGCGCCTGCTGCCCAGCGAACTGGCGCTGGGCGACGTGATCGGCGGCGAACTGCTGCACACCGGTGGCGCGTCGGCGCGCGTGCGCGGCCAGGTCATCGCGCTGGGCGTGCAGTCGGGCCTCGGGCGCGCGTTCGACGCCGCGGTGATCGAGCTGTTCGGCGACGTCGTCGGCTCGCCGGTGGGCGCGCGGATCGACGGCGTGATGGTCGTCGACCGCAAGAGCGGCGTGCTGCTGCGCCTCGAGCTGCGCAGCAGCGACGCCGACTTCGCGCTGCGCCGCACGCTGGTGCGCATCGTCGACGCCGGCTGAGCGTCGCGCCGCGCGCGGCGGCTTTACACGTCTTTACCCCGGGTTCGCCGCGGCGACAAGCGCGGCGCGCATCCTTGGAGGCCTCGGATCATCACCTTCAAGGAGTGCCCGCGATGACGACCCCCACCCCCACCCCCACGCGCAAGTTCAAGCTGGCCGTCGCGCTGCCGCTGGCTGCGGCGCTGATCGGCGCCGCCGCGATCAGCGCGCACGCGCACGGCGACCGCATGCAGCGCATGCATGGCGCGACCGCGGCGACGGCGATGGGCGCCCCGATGGCGATGCCGCTGCACGGCCGCGGCATCGAGCACATGCTCGAGCGCATCGACGCGAGCGCCGAGCAGCGCACGCAGATCCGCGCCATTGTCGACGCCGCGCGTGCCGACCTGGCGAAGCAGTCCGAGGCCGGGCGCGCGCTGCGCGAGCAGGGCCTGAAGCTGTTCGCGCAGCCGAACATCGACGCCGCGGCGGTCGAGGCGCAGCGCCAGCAGATGCTGCAGCACCACGACCAGGTGTCGCGCCGCATGGCGCAGGCGATGGTCGACGTCGGCCGCGTGCTCACGCCCGAGCAGCGCGCGTCGCTGGTCGAGCGCATGCAGCGGCGCGGCGAGATGATGCAGCGTCACTGGCAGGAGCGGCGCCAGATCGACGGCCAGCGCGGCTCGTGACCGGTGGGGGCGGCGCGGCCGGTTTATGCTGCCGCGCCGCCCGCTGCCGACCCACCGATGACCGCCGCGCGCCTGCTGCTGATCGACGACGACCACCGCCTCGCGGCGATGGTCGGCGACTACCTGCGCGCCGCCGGCTACGACGTCGACGTGGCCGGCACGCTGGCCGAGGGCCGCGGCCGGCTCGCGCGCGAGCTTCCCGACGCGCTGGTGCTCGATCTGATGCTGCCCGACGGCGACGGCCTCGACCTCACGCGCGAACTGCGCGCCGACGCGCGCACGCGCCGCCTGCCGCTGCTCATGCTCACTGCGCGCGGCGAGCCGACGGACCGCATCGTCGGGCTCGAGATCGGCGCCGACGACTACCTGCCCAAGCCCTTCGAGCCGCGCGAACTGCTGGCGCGCGTGAAGGCGCTGCTGCGCCGCGCGTCGCCCGAGGCCCCCGGCGAGGTGCTGCGCTTCGGCCGCCTCGAGATCGACATCGACCAGCGCCGCGCGCGGCTCGACGGCCGCGACTGCGACCTGACCGCGCACCAGTTCGACCTGCTGGTGGTGCTGGCGCGCAGCGCCGGGCGCGTGCTGACCCGCGACCAGATCATGGACGCGCTCAAGGGCCACCCGGTCGACGCGTTCGACCGCTCGATCGACGTGCACGTCTCGCGCATCCGCGCCGCGATCGAGGACGACCCGAAGAACCCGCGGCGCGTGCTGACGGTGCGCGGCGCCGGCTACCTGTTCGCGCGCCGGCAGGACGAAGGCTGAGCCGGCCGTGCGCTCGCTGTACCTGCGCGTGTGGCTGACCGTGGTCGCGGTGCTGGCGCTGTTCGCGCTCGGCTCGGGGTGGATGTTCCAGCGCCAGATCGAACGCGAGCGCGACCGCTTCGAGTCGATCGCCTCCGACCGCTCGGCCGCCTGGGCCGAGCTGATCCAGCGCTCGCTGCCCGGCCCCGACGCGCCGCGCGACGAGCAGGCGCGGGCGCTGCGCGAGTGGGGACTGCGGCTGCGCCTGCCGCTGGCGCTCGACGACGCCGGCGGCCGGCGCGTCGGCGCGTCGCCGCTGTTCGAGCACCTCGAGGCCGATCCGCCCCCGGGGCCGCCGCCGCGCACGCTGGCGATGCGCCTCGACGACGGGCGCACGCTGTGGCTGATGCGCGCGCCGCGCGGCAGCCGTGCCGACCGGGGCGAGCGCGGCGAGCGCATGGCCGCCGGCGACGACGCGGGGCCGGGTTGGCGCGCGATGCCGCACCGCGGCGCCGACGCGCTGCCGCGGCCGTGGTTCGCGCCGCCGCCGTGGGCGCGCGGCACCGGGCTGCTGCTCGTGCTGGCGCTGCTGTTCGTCGCCGTCGCCGCCGGCGCCTACCCGGTGGTGCGCCGGCTCACGCGCCGGCTCGAGGCGCTGAAGGCCGGCGTCGAGCGGTTCGGCGCCGGTGCGCTGGACCAGCGCGTCGACGTCGGCGGGCACGACGAGGTCGCCGCGGTGGCCGCCAGCTTCAACCGTGCCGCCGAGCGCATCGAGGCGCTGGTGCGTTCGAACCAGTCGCTGCTGGCCAATGCGAGCCACGAGCTGCGCTCGCCGCTGGCGCGGCTGAAGATGGCGCTGGCGATGCTCGACGCCGCGCAGGGCGAACGTCGCGAGCGCCTGCAGCGCGAGATCGACACCGACATCGCCGAGCTCGACGCGCTCGTCGAGGAAGTGCTGCTGGCCAGCCGGCTCGACGCGCGTTCGCTCGAGGTGGCACGCGACCCGGTGGACCTGCGCGCGCTCGTCGTCGAGGAGGCGGCGCGCGCCGGCGCGCGCGTCGACGACGCCGGCGCGGCGCCGCCGCCGGTGCGCGGCGACGAACGGCTGCTGCGCCGCGCGCTGCGCAACCTGCTGGACAACGCGCGCCGCTACGGCGGCGACGACGCCGACGTCTCGTGGCGCGCGGCGGGCGACGCGGTCGAGCTGCGCGTGTGCGACCGCGGCCCCGGCGTGCCCGAGGCGCTGCGCGAGCGCATCTTCGAGCCGTTCTTCCGCCTGCCCGGCCACGCCGAGCGCGAAGGCGGCGTCGGGCTGGGTCTGGGCCTGGTGCGCCAGATCGCGCAGGCGCACGGCGGCAGCGCGCGCTGCGAGCCGCGCGACGGCGGCGGCAGCTGCTTCGTGGTGACGTTGCCCGCCGAGATGGCCGCGCACTGACGCGCACGCCGGTCTGCGTCGTGCCGCCGCGCGGCGCGTTTCGTGCGGTCACGTGCAGGCCGGCGCCAGCGTCGCCCCGATGCGCGTCCGGTGCCGACGCCCAGTCGCCCGTGGTACCCGACCGCACGCCTCATCAGGCCGGGTACGGCCGCGGCCTGCAGCGGCGGCGTGCGTGAATCCGGGCGACCGCGGGCGACCGCGGGCGAGGGCCGGCCACGGCCAGCGCCCGTGACTCGACCACGAACGACGTCATGACCCCCTCCGCCGATCGATCGTCGTCGGTCCTCAGGCGGATGCGGCGTCGGCGTCAGCGCGCAGTCGTCGGGTCGAGCACGGCGACGATGGGGGTGATCTTGTCGGCCGGAAACCCGGACCGCTTGGCGTGCTCGCGGATCAGCGACTCGCTCGACGCCTGATAGACGCAGTAGATCTTGTCACCGGCGACATAGCTCGTCACCCATTGGATGTCGGGGCCGAGGTCGCGCAGCACGGCGTTCGACTTCGCGGCGCTGGCGCGGAAGTCGGCCGGCGACGTCTTGCTGACGCCGGGGATCACACGTTCGACCAGGAAGCGCTGCGGCGGCGGGGCCGCGTCGGTTTCGAGCCACCAGGCGTCGGCCTGGGCGGGTGAAGCGATCGCCGCCAGCATCAGCGGCACGCAGGACAGGGCATAGCGGTTCATCGTCGGTCCTTCGCGAATCGACCCCACCGGGACGGTGCGGTCTCGGACACAGCTTCGGCGAGCGCGCCGCCCGGAGGCCGAACGAACTCCGAAATCGAGCCGAAAAAACGCCGCCGGGGAGGCGTACAGTGCATGCGGGAGGTTCGCAATGCGGCGAGAGCCTGCTCCCGAACTGGCGGCGGGGCCGCGGCTCGCCCTCGGTGAGTGCGTGCTCGACCTGGGGCGCGGCGACCTGCTCGACGCACAGGGCCGACCCGTGGCGTTGCGCGCGCAGGCGCTCAAGCTGCTGCTCGTGCTCGGCGAGCGTGCCGGCCAGGTGGTCGGCAGGGAGGAACTGCAGCGCCGCGTGTGGGGTGACGTGATCGTCACCGAGGACTCGATCGTGCAGGCGGTTGGCGACATCCGGCGCGTGCTCGGCGACGAAGCGCACGTGCTGCTGCGCACCGTACCGCGGCGCGGCTACCTGCTCGACGCGGCTGCGACGGCGTGGGCGTCGCCCGGCGCGGGCGCGGTGGCGTCGGCCCCGCCCGCGGCGCCCCGCCGGCGCGCCTGGGCCGCCGCGCTTGCCGCGCTGGCGCTGGTTCTCGCCGCCGCTGTCGTCGGCCTGTGGCAGCGCGACGCGGCGGTGCCGCAACGTTCACTCGCGATCCTGCCGTTCGAGTCCGAGGACCCGTCTGCCGCCGACGCCTGGTTCGTCGATGCGATCACTGCCGACGTGCACACCATGGTCGCGCGCTGGAGGATGGGGATGAAGGTGATCGGCCGCGGCACGATGCAGCGCTACAAGGGCCAGTTCGCCGACCCGCGCGCGGTCGGCGACGAACTCGGTGTCGCACACGTGCTCACCGGTCGCGTACGGCGCCAAGGCGATCGCGTGCGCATCGCGGTCGAGATGGTCGAGACGACGAGCGGGCGGGTGGTCTGGACCCAGCCGTTCGACATCGACCGTGCCGAGCTGCCCGGATCGATCGGCGACATCGCCGGCGGCGTCGCCAAGGCGCTGCTGATCGAACTCGGCGACATCGTCACCGACGGCGGTCGGCGGCTCGACGCGGCGCAGGCCGACGCCGACGACCTGGCGATGCGCGGCTTCTCGGTGCACCTGAAGGGCATCAGCCCGGAGAACTTCGCACAGGCGCGGCAGTACTTCGAGCAGGCCGTGGCGCGGGACCCGAAGTCGATCCGCGGCCTGGCGGGATTGAGCATCACGCACAGCATGGACGTGAGCTTTTCCTGGGCGAAGGATCCGGCGGCGTCGATGCGACTGTCGAGGCAGGCGCTCGAACGGGTCGAGGCGATCGACCCGCACGCGCACACGACACTGCTGGCCCGCGGCAGCTACCTGCTGAGCAGCGGCGACTGGGCCGGGCAGCTCGCGAACGCCGAGGAACTGGTGCGCAACTTCCCGAACGACCCGACCTCGCATCACCACCGCTGTTCGTCGCTGCTGCGGCTCGGCCGCTTCGACGAGTCGATTCCGGCGTGCGAGCGGGCGATCCGGATCAGCCCGAACGAGTCGCGCACGCCGATCTGGAACGGGCTCATCGGCATGGGCGAGTTCATGCGCGGCGACTACAAGGCGGCGGTCGAACGTGCGCGCGTGCCGACGACGGCGAGCGCCGGCGTGCCCTTCTACGCGCTGCTCGTCGCCGTGGCGCTGGCCCGCGACGGGCAGGCCGCCGAAGCGAAGAAGGCGTTCGAGGAGTTCCATGCGAAGCACCCCACCTGGAACGCGCAACGCATCGTGCGCGGGTGGCTGATCGTCGACGACATGGAGGCGTCGAGTGCCGACCCGAGGTTCAAGGCCGGGCTCGAGCGCATCATCGTCACGGCGCACGAGCTCGGTCTGCCGTGAGTCGGGCCCCTCGGACGGGGAGTGTGCAAGGGCACCCGCAGTGCCCGCGACCGCCTGGCGTCGGCGCGTCGAGTGCCGCTGTGCCGCAATGTGCCGGTTCCCGGGTCGCGGCCCGCCGGCAAGGGCCGTCCCCCTTCGGCGTCATGCCGGGCGTTCGCACCGATGACTTCGAGGTTCGTTCCGGGTCGACCATCGCAGGGACGCTCGAGGGCGGTGCATGCCCGCGCCGCGAGGACGCCCCAGCGTGCGTCCCGTGGGGGGGCGCGCACCTGAATTTCCCCGGGTCGTGCCAGCAGCCGGCGAGCGAGCCCAACTCGGTCAGCGGCGGCGGTGCGTGCTGACCGGCGAGAGTGGCCACGGCTCGCAGATGGTCGACAAGCCCGTGATCGGGATGGTGGGCGATCGCCGCTTCGGCATGCATGGGTGCGATCGTGCCATGCCGGTGGCTCAGAATCCGAGCCAGCGCGAAGAGGTCAATGCGGGCGCCGCCGCTGCCTGCGCAGCACCGCCGCCAGCAGCGCGCTCAGCGCGGTGGCGGCCAGCACCAGCCCCAGCGTGCACGCGGCCCAGTAGCCGCTGGCGCCGCGCAGCGACGCCGGCAGCAGCGCCTGGCCGTGCGTGACCAGTGCGTAGCCGCCGCCCAGCCCGACGCCCCACAGCGCCACCACGTAGATCGCCAGCGGCAGCGTCGCGATGCGCCACGCGCGCAGCACGAACGCGGCGATGATCTGCGCCGCGTCGGCGATGTGGAACAGCGCCGCCCAGCGCAGCAGCGGCAGTGCCGCGGCGACCACTGCGGCGTCGCCGGTGTAGACGCGCACGATCGGCTCGCGCAACGCGAACACCGCGCCGCCCATCAGCGCGGCCATGCCGATGCCCAGCTCGAGCCCGTGCCAGCCCAGGCGGCGCGCGTCGCCGACGTCGCCGGCGCCGATGCGCTGCGCCACCAGCGTGCTCGCCGCCTGCGCGATGGCCAGCGGCATCATGAACAGCAGCGCCATCAGGTTGACCGCGATCTGGTGCCCGGCCACCGGCGTGGTGCCCAGGCGCGAGATGAACAGCGCCATGAACGAGAAGCCGGTGACCTCGATCAGCGTGGCCAGACCCATCGGCACGCCCAGGCGCAGCAGCGCGCCCAGCGCGGCGCGGCTCGGCGGGTGCAGCCCGCGGCCCCACAGCGCGAACGGCGCGTAGAAGCGGTCGCGTCGCAGCACGGCCCAGGCGGCGAGCACCTGCAGCCACATCGCCACCGCCGTGGCGATGCCGCAGCCGACCACGCCCAGCGCAGGCAGCGGCCCGGCGCCGAACACCAGCGCCGCCGACAGCGGCAGCTTCAGCGCCAGCCCGGCCAGCTGCAGCGCCATCACCGCCTTCGGGCGCGACACCGCGATGTTGAAGCCGCGGTAGGCGGTGAACAGCAGCGCCGCCGGCAGCGCCGCGGCCAGGCCCAGCGTGTAGCCGCGCACCTTGGCCGCGACTTCGGGTCCGGCCTGCGCCACCGCGAGGAACGGCTGCGGGAACGCCAGCGCCGCGCCGCCGAGCAGCGCGCCGCCCAGCGCCAGCCACGCTGCCTGGTGCAACTGCTCGCCGGCCGCGGCGTGGCGGCGCGCGCCGAACAGCTGTCCGGCGATCGGCCCGACCGCCAGCACCAGCCCCATCATGCCGACGAACACCGTGATGTACGCCGCCGCGCCGACCGCGAGCGCCGCGAGGTCGTCGGCGGCGCCCTGCGCGGCGGCATAGCGCGCGACGAGCACCGTGTCGACGGTGCTGAACGCCAGCACCGCGACCTGGCCGACGAACACCGGCCAGGCCAGCGGCGCGATGCGCCGCACGCTGGCGGCCCAGCCGCGCGGCGCCGAGGCGCCGCCCGGCGCGCTCAACGCCGGCTCCGCGCGGCGGCGACGGCGGCGGCGCGCTCCAGCGCCTCGGCGCCGGGGTGGTCGGTGCCGTCGGCGACGCGCGCGCGTTCGGCGTAGCGGTTGAAGCGCCACGCGCTGGCCTCGAGCGTGATGCGCCGCCACACCGCGCGCTTCTCGGCCGGCGTGTACACCGGCCAGTGCTGCACCTCGTCGAAGGTGCGCCCGCAGCCCTTGCACACGTCGTCGCCCTGGCTCGTCGAGCAGATCGCGATGCACGGCGCGTCGGGCGTGGTCGCGTACCAGGCGAGCCACGCGGCCTTCGCCTGCGCGGGCATGGTGTGCTCGTCGCACTCGCCCTGGCGGTAGTACACCATCAGCGCGTAGACCTCGGCCAGCGCGCGCACCTCGGCGCAGGCGGTGACGCCGTCGGCGCTGGGCGAGCGCTCGCGCCACCAGTTGATGGCGCGTTCGATGTCGGTGACGTGGATGCCGGCCATGACGCTGCGGGGGCGCAAGGATAGCCGCACGCCTACAATCCCGCGCCCTGCACGCCGCGACGCCACCCGGGCGGCCGTGCACCCCGCCTGCGGTGGCCATGTCGAGGACAACCATGTACAAAAACCTCAGCCGCGCCTGCGCGCGCGCGTGTCGCGCTCTGTTCGCGCTTCTCGCCGCCCTGTCCGCTGCCGTGCACGCCCAGCCTGCGGTGCAGGCCTGCTTCGTCTACGTCAGCCCGATCGGCGAGGCCGGCTGGACCTACCAGCACGAGCAGGCGCGGCTGGCGCTCGAACGTGCGCTGCCGGGGCAGGTGGCCACGCGGTACGTCGAGTCGGTGCCCGAGGGCGCCGACAGCGAGCGCGTGATGCGCGACTTCGCGCAGCGCGGCTGCGGCGTGGTCTTCGCCACCAGCTTCGGCTACCTCGAGCCGGCGCTGCGCGTGGCCGCCGAGTTCCCGGCGGTGAAGTTCGAGCATGCCGGCGGCTACCGCACCGCGGCGAACCTGAGCACCTACAACGCGCGCTTCTACGAGGGCCGCTGGCTGGCCGGCTACCTGGCCGGGCACGTCAGCGCCAGCGGCGTGGCCGGCTACGTCGCGGGTTTCCCGGTGCCCGAAGTCGTGCAGGGCGTCAACGCGTTCGCGCTGGGCATGCGCGCGGCCAATCCGAAGGCCACGGTGCGCGTGCTGTGGATCGACACGTGGTTCGACCCGCCGAAGGAGCGCGACGCCGCGGCGGCGCTGGTGCGGGCGGGCGCCGACGTGCTGACCTACCACGCGGCCTCGCCGGCGGTGCCGCAGGCGGCGCAGGCGCTCGGCGTGAAGCTGATCGGCTACCACGGCGACATGCGCACCTTCGCGCCCGATGCGCAGCTCGCCGCGGTGACCGCCGACTGGAGCGGGCACTACCTGCGCGTGGTGCAGGCGGTGCGCGCCGGCTCCTGGGCGCCGCGGCCGGTGTGGGGCGGCCTCGGCGACGGCATGGTGCGCTTCGGCGCACTGCATCCGTCGCTGCCCGAGGCGCTGCGGCGCGACCTGGTGCGGCTCGAGCGCGAGATCGCGCAGGGCCGGCGCGCGGTGTTCGCCGCGCCGCTGGTCGACCAGGGCGGGCGCACCCGGCTGGCCGCCGGCCGACTCGACGACGCGGCGATCGCCGGCATGGACTGGCTCGTGCAAGGCGTCGTCGGCAGCGCGCCCGCGCGCTGACGTCGCGTCGTGCCGGTTGACGGCGGCGCCCCCCGGCGGTTAGGCTTCATGTACATCGATGTACATGGAGGTGGCATGGGCAACGCCGTCGAACGCATCGTCGTGCAGGCCACGACGCAGGAGAAGCAGGCCATCGTCGGCAAGGCGCGGCGGCTGGGCATGCCGGTGTCCGAGCTGATGCGCCGCGGCGCCGCGGCCTACGGTGCCGCGGGCGCCGACGCCGCCGGCGACGAGCTCGCCGCGCTCGCCGACGCGGCGCGCGCGAGCGCCGAGCGCGCCGCTGCGTCGATCGACGACGCGCTGGCGTTCATCGAGGCGAGCAACCGGCGCATCGCCGCGCTCGAGGCCGACGCGCTGCAGGCGCGCGACCTGGAGCGCCGCAGGTGAGCGGGCTCACCGAACGCGTGTGGGGCGCCTTCACCGCGATGATCAAGCTCGAGGACAAGGTGGCGCGCCAGTCCGACGCGCTGAAGGCGCAGCAGGCGAAGATCGAGGACCTGACCGGGCGCGTCATCCGCCTCGAGGCCCAGCTCGAGCTGCTGACCTCGGCGGCGCTGGCGCGCCGCCTCAAGGAGTGACGGCGGCGTCGAGCGCGCGCGCCAGCCGCGGCGCGGAGGCGCCGAACGCGTACACGTCCATGCCCAGCGCGCCGTAGGCGCTGCCGGCGTGCAGCCGCAGCGGCGCGTGTTCGCGCCCGCCGGCGCCCGCGGCACCGTACCACGGCAGCAGGTGCTCGTCGGTGGGGTGCATCAGCACCGCGTGCGGTGCCCGCCGGCGGTAGTCGAACAGCGCGTCCCAGTCGAGCGCGGCGCTGCGCTCGGCGAACCAGTCGCGAAACGCGGTGCTCTCGGCGCGCTCGGGTTGCGCCGCCGGGCCGCGCCCGGTGAAGTTGCCGAGCAGGCGCAGGTTGTGCGTGATGCTGCCGCTGCCCATCACCAGCACGCCTTCGTCGGCCAGCGGCGCGAGCGCCGCGCCCAGCGCGAACTGCGCCGACGGCGGATCGCCCGGCACCCAGGCCAGCGGCAGCACCGGCACGTCGGCGTCGGGGTAGATGAAACGCAGCGGCACCCAGATGCCGTGGTCCAGCCCGCCCTCGTCGGCGACGTGCGCCGCGATGCCGGCGCCGGCGAGCAGCCGTTGCACGCGCGGCGCCAGCGCCGGTGCGCCCGGCGCGTCGTAGCGCAGGCGGTACAGCGCGTCGGGGAAGCCGCCGAAGTCGTGCACCGTCTCGTGGCGCGCCGCGGCCAGCAGCACCGGCTCGCGCGTCAGCGAGTGCGCCGACAGCGCGACGATCGCGCGCGGGCGGCCGAAGGTGGCGTCGATGGCGGCGCCCAGGCGTTGCCAGTGCGTGCCTGCGTCGCCGGGCTCGACCGCCGTCATCGGCGAACCGTGCGAGACGAACAGGGCGGGCAGGGAAGCGGTGGTGTCCATGCGGCGATTGAACCACCGCGACGCCTGGCGCGGGTGAGTGCCGTTCGCACGCGGCGTTCAGCGCGGTGCAATGCGCGCATGGACAATGCGCCGCCCGCCCCGACCGCCGCCTTCGATGATCACCGACCCCTGGTTCTACGCCGTCGCGGTGCCGGCGGTGCTGCTGATGGGGTTGGGCAAGAGCGGCTTCCTCGGCGGTTTCGGGGCGCTGGCCACGCCGCTGATGGCGCTGGCGGTGCCGGTGCCGCAGGCCGCGGCGATCATGTTGCCGCTGCTGCTGGTGATGGATGCCACCGGGCTGCAGCAACTGTGGCGCGAGCGCGACCGCGCGCTGATCGCGCACCTGCTGCCCGCGGGGCTGCTCGGCACCGTGGTCGGCACCGCGGTGTTCGGGCTGCTGCCGGCGTCGACGCTGGCCGGCATCGTCGGCGCGCTGACGCTGCTGTTCCTGCTGCAGCGCGCCGTGTTTCCGCCGCGCGCCGACCGGCCGCGTCCGCCACGCTGGGTCGGCTGGCTGGCGGCGCTGACCTCGGGCTTCACCAGCTTCGTCGCCCACGCCGGCAGCCCGCCGATCTCGGCCTACGTGCTGCCGATGCGCCTGCCGCCGGTGGTGTTCAGCGCGACGATGGCGGTGTTCTTCGCCGCGGTGAACCTGTCGAAGTGGGTGCCCTACGCCTGGCTCGGGCTGTTCGACGGGCGCAACCTGACGACGTCGCTGGTGCTGCTGCCGCTGGCGCCGCTGGGCGTGTGGCTGGGCGTGTGGGCGCTGCGGCGGGTGCGCCCGACCTGGTTCTACCGCCTGGCCTACGCCGGGATGTTCCTCACCGGGTGCAAGCTGCTGTGGGACGGGCTGGCTTAGCCGCGCCGAAGCGCCTGCGGCCCGGCCCGCCGGCGTGGATCGCTTGGGTTTGTCCGGTCGCGGGGAGCCGACACGCGACGGTACGATCGGCCCGGTTCAAGGGACGGAGGCACGAGCATGCCGGTGATCGTGGTCGCCAACCCCAAGGGCGGGGTCGGCAAGAGCACGCTGGCGACGAACCTGGCCGGCGCGCTGGCGCACCAGGGGCGCGCGGTGATGCTCGGCGACGTCGACCGCCAGCAGTCGTCGCGCCAGTGGCTGGCGCGGCGCCCGCCCGCGCTGCCGACGATCCGCGGCTGGGAGATGCATCCCGACGATGTCGTGCGCCCGCCCAAGGGCACGACGCACGTCGTGCTCGACACGCCCGCGGGGATGCACGGCAAACGGCTGGACAACGTGATGAAGGCCGCCGACAAGCTGGTGATACCGCTTCAGCCCAGCCTGTTCGACATCCAGGCCACGCACGCCTTCCTGGGCGAGCTGCGCGCGCACAAGCGCGCCGACCGCGTCGCCTTCGGCGTGATCGGCATGCGCGTGCGCGAGGGCACGATCAGCAACGAGCAACTGCACCGCTACCTCGAGTCGCTCGGCGTGCCGGTGCTGGGTTTCCTGCGCGACACGCAGAACTACGTGCAGCTCGCCGCGCGCGGGCTGACGCTGTGGGACGTGGCGCCCAGCCGCGTCGAGCGCGACCTGCCGCAGTGGCAGCCCCTGCTGCAGTGGATCGAGGCATGAGCACGGGGCCCTGCCCCAGGAGAGGCCGATGAACCGCTACGCCCGCCTGCAGGACCTGCGCGCCAAGGTCGGCGAGCCGATCGGCACCAGCGACTGGGTCACGATCGACCAGCAGCGCATCGACCTGTTCGCCCAGGCCACGGGCGACCACCAGTGGATCCACGTCGACCCGCAGCGTGCCGCTGCGGGGCCGTACGGCACCACCATCGCGCACGGCTTCCTCACGCTGAGCCTGCTGCCGCTGTTCGGCGAGACCGCGCTGCGCATCGACGACCAGCGCATGGGCGTCAACTACGGCCTGAACCGCGTGCGCTTCACGGCGCCGGTGCCGGCGGGCAGCCGGCTGCGCGGCCACTTCCGGCTGCTGGCCTACGACGAGATCGACGGCGGTGCGCAGCTGACCACCGAGGTCACCGTCGAGCGCGAGGGCCAGACGCGGCCGGTGTGCGTGGCCGAGTCGGTGTCGAGGCGGTACGCCTGAGCCGGCGCGGGCTTGGGGCCCCCGCGGCCCTGGGCTACCATCGGCCACCGCCCACCAGGGATCGACGACGAGGGAGCGCGGGCCATGAAGGTGCTGCTGGTCGATGACCATCCGCTGATCCTCGCGGCGCTGCACACCGTGATCCGCGGTCTCGGCGACGACGTGACGGTGGTCAGCGCCGCCAGCGCCGCGCAGGCGCGACGCGCGCTGGCCGACGACGCCGGCTTCGACCTGGTGCTGCTCGACCTGTCGCTCGGCGACGCCGACGGCTTCGACGTGCTCGCCGAGATGCGCCAGACCTACCCGGCGCTGCCGGTGGTCGTGGTCTCGGCGTCGGACCGCGGCGCCGACGTGATCCGCGCGATCGACCTCGGCGCGATGGGCTTCGTGCCCAAGCGCGCGTCCAACGAGATGCTGTTCGACGCGCTGCGCATGGTGATGTCCGGTGGCATCTACGTGCCGCCGATCACGCTCGGCGGCGAGGCGCCGCAGCCCAAGGGCGGCGACACCGTGCCCGACGTGATGCGCGTGACGCCGCAGGTCGACATCCCGATCGGCGAGACGGCGGCGGCCAACGGATACCAAAGCGTGCCGCCGCTCGAGCGCATCGGGCTGACGCCGCGCCAGACCGAGGTGCTGGCCAAGCTGCTGCAGGGCAAGCCGAACAAGCTGATCGCGCGCGAGCTGAACCTGTCGGTGGAGACGGTCAAGGACCACGTCGCCGCGGTGCTGCGCGCGCTCAACGTCAGCACGCGCACGCAGGCGGTGATCGCGGTCGGCCAGATGACGCGCGACCATGGACCGGGCTGGATGCGCAGCCGCGGGTGACGTGGGCCGGCCCCGGCGCGCTGCGCGCGCCCCCTCCCGGGGAGGGGGCGCCGCCGGCGGACCGGCGCGGCCGGATCCGCGGCGGTCGCTCGAGGGCGTCGCGGTCCTGCCGTGCGGACCGCGCGAAGCGAGGTGGAGCCACTGAAGTGAACGCGGTGCCGGCACGCGGCGCGCCGCACTCGGCCGAGGCGATCGCCGCCGAGGCGGTGCGCGCGCACCTGCGCCAGTCGCCGGTGGCCCTGTTCGGCAACGCCGTGGGCATGGTGCTGGTGGGCCTGATCTTCGGCCCGGTGGCCGATCCGTGGCGGCTCGCGCTGTGGTTCGTGCCGGTGGCGCTGCTGTGGCTGCTGCGCCTGGCGCACTGGCTGTGGTTCGGCTGGCGCCCCGGCGTCGACGACGCGTCGCTGCGCCGGCAGCGCACGCCGCTGGCCTGGCTGGCGCTGGCGCAGGGGGCGATGTGGGGCGTCGCGGCGTGGGTGTTCTGGGGCGTCGGCGGCGTGTTCGAGAAGACCGCGCTGATCCTGATGATCACCACCTACACCTTCGGCGCGGTGCAGATCCTGGGCACGCAGCGGCGCATGTTCGCGATCTTCGTCGCGCTGGTCTTCGTGCCGGGGATCGTGCGCGTCGCGCTCGACACGGCCGAGCCCAACCACCTCGAGCTCGCCGGGCTGATGTTGCTGCTGTTCGTCGCGACGCTGCTGATGGCGCGCACCTACCGCGGCGCGCTGGCCGACGCGCTCGAGCTGCGCAAGCACAGCGAGCACCTGGCCGAGCAGCTGCAGATCGAAAAGGCGGAGGCCGACGCGGCACGCCGCCAGGCCGAGGCGGCGAACCGCGCGAAGACGCAGTTCTTCGCCGCTGCCAGCCACGACCTGCGCCAGCCGCTGCACGCGATGGGGCTGTTCGCCGAGGCGCTGCGCCAGCGCAGCCGCGATCCCGAGGTGGCGTCGCTGGTCAACAGCATCAACGAGAGCGTCGACGCGCTCGAGGGACTGTTCGGCGAACTGCTCGACATCACGCGCATCGACACCGGCGGCGTCGACGTGCACCCGCAGCCCGTGCCGCTGCGCGAGCTGTTCGCGCGGCTGCGCCTGCACTTCGAGCCGGCGGCGTTCGAGAAGGGCCTGGCGCTGCACCTGCGCGGCGAGCGGCACGTCGCGCACGCCGACCCGGTGCTGCTCGAACGCGTGCTGCGCAACCTGGTGAGCAACGCGATCCGCTACACCGAAGACGGCGGCGTGCTGGTCAGCGCGCGCCGGCGCGGCGACTCGCTGCTGCTGCAGGTGTGGGACAGCGGCATCGGCATCGCCGAGGCCAGCCTGCCGCGCATCTTCGACGAATTCTACCAGGTGCATGCCAACCGTCCGCTCGAGCCGCACCAGCGCAAGGGCCTGGGCCTGGGGCTGGCGATCGTCAAGCGGCTGGCCGACTTGATGGGCGCGCCGATCGCGGTGCGCTCGCGGCTGCACCACGGCACGGTGTTCTCGCTGACGGTGCCGCTGGGCAAGGCGCCGCGCGCGCTCGTCGCCGACGCGGCGCCGACGTCCAAGGCCGCGCTCGGGCTGACGCTCGACGGCCGGCTGATCGTCGTCGTCGAGGACGAGGTCGCGGTGCGCGACGGGCTGGTCGTGCTGTTGCAGGCCTGGGGCGCGCAGGTGCTCGCGTTCGACAGCGTCGAACGCGTGCGGGCCTGGGTCGACGGCGACGCCTGCGCGCGCCCCGACCTGCTGCTGGTCGACTACCGGCTGCCCGAGGGCCGCACCGGCATCGACGCGCTCGCGCTGGTGCGCGCGCGCTTCGGCGCGCCGACGATCCCGGCGATCCTGGTCACCGGCAGCAGCCTCGGCGGCCACGAGGACGAGGCCGCGACGCACGACTTCCACGTGCTGATCAAGCCGGTGCTGCCGAACAAGCTGCGCGCGATGATCGGATTCAAGCTCGGCATGCGCCCGGCGGGGTCCGGGTGAGGTGGACCACCCCCGCAGCGCCTTCGGCGCTTCCCCCTCGAGGGGGCGACGCCAGGGCACCGGCGAAGCCGGATGCGCGGCGCCTGCTTGAGGCTTGCGGACTCGTGCGTCGACGGTGGCGCCAAGCGAGGGGGAGCAGGCAAGGCGGCCCACCGCAGCGCCGCGGGCGACCGCGATGCAATGTCTCCGACGCACGGTGGGAACGGTGGCCGCGCGGTGGCACGCCATGTCCGCGATACCGGCGTGGGCATCCACGCGGACGGCGCCCGGGGCCGGCGCGCGTGCGGCAGACTGCCCGCATCGACAGTTCATGGGGGATGCGCGATGTTCGGTCCGGTCACGATCCCGTTCGGCGCGCGGATGCTCTTCAACATCGTCAAGCTCAAGCCCGGCGTGACGATCGACGATGTCGAGGTGGCGCTGGCCGAGATGTGCAACGTCGTCAAGGAGACCTACGGCGACGACCGCGGTGGTTTCGTCGCCGGGCAGGTGATGCGCTTCGCAGGCTTCGTCTCCGACCAGGGGTCGATCGACGGCGGCGCGCGTGCGCACGGCGCCGCCGACCACGATCTGGCGATCGTCACCTACTGGCGTTCATTCGACCAGCACGAGCGCTCGCACGCCGACGCCGTCTTCCGCGAGAAGTTCGCGCAGCTCGCCGAGCATTGCGAGCGCACCACCGAGCTCGGCTACGAGTTGCTGTGGCAGGGCCAGCCGCAGGCGAAGGACGCGGCGGGGGCGGCCTCGGCACGCCCAGCAGCGACGGTCTGAACCGCGGCAGGCACCGCGCTGCACGGCCGCCCGCCGTGCCGGCGGCATCGTTTCGCGCGCCCGCCACGGCAGGCGTGCCGGCGATCGGCCCGGCGCGGTCAACGGTCGCGCCAGCGAACACCGCGTCGGGGCGCGACGGCGCCGCGCCGTCACGCCGGCGTCACTGCGGCGTCAAAGGCGGGTCACGCCGCGGCGCGACGCTGTCGGGATGCACGACACCACCGCCTTGCTCGAGCGAGCGTCCCACCCCGTGCGCCGCCACGCCGCCGGCGGCGACTCGAGGCCTCGACTGGCGTTGCGCTGGGCGCGCGACGAGCACGACGTGCGGCGCGCGCAGGCCCTGCGCCACCGTGTCTTCGTGGGCGAGATGGGCGCGCGCGTCGCGCCGCCGCGCGGCACCCCGCCGGGGCTCGACGCCGACCGGTTCGACCCGTTCTGTGAACACCTGCTGGTCGTCGCCGGCGACGGCGAGCCGGCCGAGGTCGTCGGCACCTACCGCGTGCTGACCCCGGACGCCGCGCGCCGTGCCGGCGGCTACTACAGCGAGACCGAGTTCGACCTCACGCGGCTGCATGCCCTGCGGCCGCGACTGGTCGAGCTCGGCCGTTCGTGCGTGCACCCCGACTGGCGCGACGGCACGACCATGCTCATGTTGTGGACCGCGTTGGGCGAGTTCATGGACCGCCACCGGCTGACGACGATGATCGGCTGTGCGAGCGTCGGCATGCGCGACGGTGGGCACGGTGCGGCCGACCTGTGGACCCGCCTCGCGGCGACTCACCTGGCGCCGGTCGAGTACCGGGTGCAGCCGCGGCGGCCGCTGCGGGTCGACGCGCTGGCGACCGGCCGCAGCGTGGAGCCTCCGCCGCTGGTCAAGGGCTACCTGCGCTGCGGCGCCCGGCTGCTGGGCGCCCCGGCGTGGGACCCCGACTTCGGCACCGCCGACCTGCCGCTGATGCTGCGGCTGGCCGACCTGCCGGCACGCTACCGGCGGCACTTCCTGGACTCGTAGGCCGCCGAGGAAGCGACCGCGTCGCCGCCATGTCAGGGTCCGCCGCGACGGCCACAGGTGGCGCAGGGCCGGGCGTTCTGCCGCCGGTCGGGCGGTCAGGCCGGCTGGTACGCCAGCCGCACGTAGATCGGCGCGAAGGCCTCGGCCTGCGTCACGTCGACCAGGCGCTCGCGCGCCAGCTCGAGCAGCGCGATGAAGGTGACGATGACCACCGGCACGCCACGGCGGGTGTCGAACAGGTCGGCGAACTCGACGAAGCGGCGCCCCTGCAACGTGCGCAGCACCAGGCTCATGTGCTCGCGCACCGACAGCTGCTCGCGCGTGATGCGATGGTGCTGGTTGAGCCTGGCGCGCTGCAGGATCTCGAGCCAGGCCGCGCGAAGATCGTCGGGCGAGACGTCGGGCAGTCGTGGCTGCAGGCTCTGCTCGACGGCCACCTGCGCACGCAGGAAGTCGCGGCCGAGCACCGGCAGCGACTCCAGGCGCGACGCGGCGAGCTTGATCTGCTCGTACTCGAGCAGCCGGCGTACCAGCTCGGCGCGCGGGTCCTCGGGCTCGGCGCCGTCGTCGCGCTTGCGCGGCGGCAGCAGCATGCGGCTCTTGATCTCGATGAGCATCGCCGCCATCAGCAGGTACTCGCTGGCCAGCTCGAGGTTGCGGCTACGGATCTGCTCGACGTAGGCCAGGTACTGGCGCGTCACGTCGGCCAGCGGGATGTCGAGGATGTTGAAGTTCTGCCGCCGGATCAGGTACAGCAGCAGGTCCAGCGGGCCCTCGAAGGCCTCGAGGAACACCTCGAGCGCGTCGGGCGGGATGTACAGGTCGGTCGGCAGCGCGAACAGCGGCTCGCCGTACAGGCGCGCCACCGCGATGCCGTCGACGACGTCGGGAACGACCTCGTCGTGGGCCGGGACGGTCAGCGCCTCGGCCGCCGGCGCGGCGGCGGTCGCGCTCACCGGGTCTTCGTCTGGTACACGTACGGCTGCTGCGGCACGCGCGCCTCGCGCCACTCGGCCAGCGCGTCGCGGTCGAGCGCGCGGTCCCACAGCAGCGCGCGCCCGGCGCGCTGCTCGGCCTCGAGCGTCGGCTTGTTCGCCCTCAACTCGTCGATGAACTGCGTGACGTCGGACTTGTAGGGCTTCCAGAACAGGGGCATGGCACGCGTTGGTTAGGATGCGGACTGAAGATCGATTCTACCGGGGGGGGCCATGGCGAATCCTTCGCGCTGGGGGGCCGCGCTGGGCGGGGCGGCGATCGCGCTGGCCGCGCTGGTCGGCTGCGACGCGGCGCGCGTCGCGCGGTTGCAGGTCGGCGTGTCGACGGAAGCCGACGTGCGGCGCGAGTTCGGCGAACCGGCGTCGGTCGTCAACGAGCCCGACGGCGCACGCACCTTCGAGTACCCGCGCCAGCCCGAGGGCCAGGAGAACTGGTTCATCACGCTGGGCCCCGACGGGCGGCTGCGCGAGATCCGCCAGGTGCTCACGCCGGCCGGTTTCTCGCGCATCGTGGCCGGGATGGACAAGGCCGAGGTGCGGCGAGCGCTCGGCCGCCCGGCTGCCGTACGCACCTTCGCGCTGCAGCGCGGCGAGGTCTGGGACTGGCGCTACGCCGACGGCGGGCAGGCGCTGATGTTCAGCGTGACCTTCGACGACGACGGCCGCGTGCAGTCGGTCTCGAGCGGCAGCGACCCGCGCTACGAGCATGGCGGGCCCAGCACGCAGTGACGCGAAGGCGCGCGTGCAGGAAGTCGAGCTGAAGTTCCAGGTGCCGCCGCCGCGCCTCGACGCGGTGCGCCGTGCCGTCGCCACCTCGAGCGCGCGAACGACGCGGCTGCAGGCGCTGTACTTCGACACCGCGGCGCGCGACCTCGCCGCCGCCGGCATCGCGCTGCGGCTGCGCCGCGAGGGCGGCGGCTGGGTGCAGACGCTCAAGGGCCGCGGCGACGGGCTGATGGCGCGCGTCGAGCACAACGCGCCGGTCCGCGCCCGTGGCACGCCGGTGCTCGACCTGTCGCGCCACGACGGCACGCCGGCCGGCGACGCGCTGCGTGCCGTGGGCGTCGATGCGGTGGCGCTGCAACCGCTGTTCGCCACCGACGTGCGGCGCACGCACCGGAGACTGCGCGCCGACGGCGCGACGGTCGAGGTGGCGCTCGACGTCGGCGAACTGCGCGCCGGCGACGCGCGCGCGCCGCTGGCCGAGATCGAGTTCGAGCTCGTGTCGGGCTCGTCGCGCGCGCTGGTCGCGCTGGCGGCGCGCTGGGCGCGGCGCCACGGGCTGTGGCTCGACGTGCGCACCAAGGCCGAACGCGGCGACTTGCTGGCGCGCGCGCAGGCGGCGTCGCCGGCGGCGCGCACGCAGCTGCCGGTGCTCGACGCAAGCGGCACGCCGTCCGACGCGCTGCGCGCGATGCTGCGCTCGTGCCTGGCGCAGGTGCTGCCCAACGCCAGCGTCGTCGCGGCCGGCGTGCACGATGCCGAGCACGTGCACCAGTTGCGCGTGGGCCTCAGGCGCCTGCGCACCGCGCTGCGCGTGTTCGGCGACGCCGACGGCGCCGGCGCGGACCCGTCCTGGGAGCCGGCGCTGGGGGCGGTGTTCACCCGCCTGGGCGCGGCACGCGACCGCGACGCGCTGGCCGCCGCGCTGCTGCCGGCGCTGGCGGCGGCCGGCGCGCCGCTCACCGACCCCGGGGCACCCGCATCCGCCGAGGATCCTGCTGCGGTGCTGTGCGAACCCGGCTGGACGCAGCTGCTGCTGGCGCTCATCGCGTTCGTCCAGCCGCCCGAGCCGGCCGGCACGTCGCCCGCCGCCGAGCCGTCGTGGGCCGCCGGCACCGAAGGCGGCGACCTGCGCCGCTGGGTGCGCCGGCGGCTGCAGCGCGCGCACCGGGGCGTGGTGTCGCGCGCCGACGAGTTCGCGCATCTGCCCGTCGACGACCAGCACCGCGTGCGCAAGCGCGTCAAGCGGCTGCGCTACAGCGTCGAGTTCGTCGCCGCGCTGTACCCGGACAAGGCGGTCGAACGTTACCTGGCGCGGCTGCGCCCGGCACAGGAGACGCTGGGCGACTACAACGACGTGCTGGTCGCGCAGTCGTTGTTCGAGGCGCGGCTGGCCGACGACCCGCGCGCATGGTTCGCGCTGGGCTGGCTCGCCGCGCGCCGCGAGGCGCAGCTCGCGCGCTGTGCACGAGCGCTGCACCGTCTGGCGCGCGCGAAGCCGTTCTGGCGCCGCGACAGGAGCTGATCAGGCGGGCGCCGCGGCCCGGCGCAGCGCGTCGGCCAGCGTCGGCGCGATCGCGCCGTCGTCGAGCAGCACGTCGAAGCCCGAGCGATGCAGCAGCGAGCGCGGCTGCTCGTTGAGCTCGGCCAGCAGCAGCGTCACGCCGCGCTTGCGCAGTGCGCGCAGCAGCTGCGTCAGCGCATCGACCCCGGTGGTGTCGAGCTGCACCAGACGGTGCAGGTCGAGCACCAGCGCGCGCGTGCCCTCCGGCAGCGACTCGGAGATGCCCTCGATCTTGCCGACCGCGCCGAAGAACAGCGACCCGTACAGCTGCAGCACGTGCACGCCGTCGGCACGCGGCGCGTCCAGGCCGGTTTCGCGGCGCAGCGTGTCGTCGTCGAGCGGCTCGGCGCGGAACAGCTGGCTCATGCGCCAGATGAAGAACACGCAGGCCAGCACCAGCCCGACCTCGACCGCCACCGTGAGGTCGAAGATCACCGTCAGCAAGAAGGTGCCCACCAGCGTCACGCGGTAGGTCAGCGCGAAACGTTTCAGGCGCGCGAACTCGTGCCACTCGCCCATGTTCCATGCGACGAACAGCAGGATGCCGGCCAGCGCCGAAAGCGGCACGTGCAGCGCCAGCGGCGCCGCGGCGAGCACGATGACCAGCAGCGTGGCCGCGTGCACGATGCCCGCCACCGGCGTGCGCGCGCCCGCGCGCACGTTGGTCGAGGTGCGCGCGATCGTGCCGGTGGCCGGCATGCCGCCGAACAGCGGCGTGACGAAGTTCGCCACCCCCTGGGCCATCAGCTCCTGGTTCGGGTCGTGGCGCGGAATGTCGGCCATGTTGTCGGCCACGCGCGCGCACAGCAGCGATTCGATGGCGCCGAGCAGCGCGATGGTGATCGTCGGGATCAGCAGCTGCTTGGCCGAGGCCCAGCTGAACTCGGGCAGTTCGAGCCCCGGCAGCGACTGCGGGATGCCGCCGAAGCGCGAGCCGATGGTCTCCACCGGCAGCGCGAACAGTGCGGTCACCGCGGTCGCCGCGGCCAGCGCGATCACCGTGCCCGGCACCTGCGCCAGCCGGCGGCGCCACTTCTGCAGCGCGGTCGAAGGCGCGGCGGGCATCGTGTACGACTTCGGCCACGCGACGACCAGCGCCAGGCAGGCCGCCCCGATCGCCAGCGCCGCCCAGTTGACCGTGTGCAGGTGCTGCGCGAGCACGCCGAGTTGCGTGAAGAAGTCGGCCGGAAGCTTGTCGATCTCGAGGCCCAGCAGGTCCTTGACCTGCGACAGCGCGATCAGCACCGCGATGCCGTTGGTGAAGCCGATGACGATGCTCACCGGGATGTAGCGCACCAGCGCGCCCAGCCTCAGGAAGCCGAGCGCGAACAGCAGCACGCCGGCGAGCATCGTCGAGATCAGCAGGTTGGCCAGCCCGTAGCGCTCGACGATGCCGTAGACGATGACGATGAACGCGCCGGCGGGCCCGCCGATCTGCACGTTCGAGCCGCCGAGCGCCGAGATCAGGAAGCCGGCGACGATCGCCGTGAAGATGCCCTGCTCGGGTTTGAGGCCCGAGGCGATGGCAAAGGCCATCGCCAGCGGCAGCGCGACGATGCCGACGGTGACGCCGGCACCGAGGTCGGCGACCAGCTGTGCGCGGCTATAGCCGCGCAGCGATTCGAGCAGGCGCGGGCGGAACGGGTGGACGGGAATGGGCGGCATGGATCCTCCGGGACAGGGGGCGGCGGGCGGCATCGGGCCCGCCCGGAGGTCCGCAGCGGTGGCGCAGCGCGATGAAGCGCCGCCGCCGCGACAGCGTGCGCACCGGCCGTCGCGTGCCGGCGGCCATCAGCGCACCCGCATGCCGGGCACGGCACCGGCGTGCGGCTCGAGCACGAACAGGCCCGGCTGCGACGTCTCGTCGGCGTGGCTGGCCGCCAGCACCATGCCCTCGCTGATGCCGAACTTCATCTTGCGCGGCGCGAGGTTGGCCACCAGCACGGTCAGCTTGCCGACCAGGTCCTCGGGCCGGTAGGCGCTGCGGATGCCGCTGAACACGGTGCGCAGCCTGGGGTGTCCCTGCGCGTCGCCCTCGCCGGCGTCGAGCGTCAGCCGCAGCAGCGTGTCGCTGCCCTCGACCAGCGCGGCGTCGACGATCTTGGCAATGCGCAGGTCGACCTTCGCGAAGTCGTCGATCTTGATCTCGGGCGCGACCGCCTCGCCGCCGGGCAGCACGGCCGGCGGCGCCGGCGGTTCGAGCAGCGCGTCGAGCAGCTTCGGGTCGACGCGCTGCATCAGGTGCCTGTATTCGCCGATGCGGTGCGCGCCGAGCGCGCGCTGCGCGTCGGCGAAGGTCAGCGGCGGCACGTTCAGGAACGCCTCGACCCGCGCCGCGAGCGCCGGCAGCACCGGCTTGAGGTAGATCGTGAGCAGCCGGAACGCCTCGATGCACACGGTGCACACGTCGTGCAGCACCGCGTCGGCGCCCGGGCGCTTGGCCAGCTCCCACGGCTTGTGCTGGTCGACGTACTCGTTGACGCGGTCGGCCAGCGCCATCACGTCGCGCAGCGCCTTGCCGTACTCGCGCTGCTCGTACAGCGTCTCGACCGTGTCGCGGTGCGCGCGCAGCCCGTCGAGCAGCACCCGGCCCTCGACGCCGGTGTCGGCCGACAGGTGGCCGCCGAAACGCTTGCCGAGGAAGCCGGCGGCGCGGCTGGCGATGTTGACGTACTTGCCGACCAGGTCGGCGTTGACGCGGGCGACGAAGTCGTCGGGGTTGAAGTCGACGTCCTCGACGCGGGCGTTGAGCTTGGCGGCGATGTAATAGCGCAGCCACTCGGCGTCCATGCCGAGTTCGAGGTAGCGCAGCGGGCTGATGCCGGTGCCGCGGCTCTTGCTCATCTTCTCGCCGC